>WFYJ01000160.1 GCA_015490175.1 Saprospiraceae bacterium
CAGGGCGAGTGCGGCCACGGCGACGAAGGGCATCCGCCAGTTGTACTGTGCGGCAAGCCAGAGGCCGGCCGGCACGCCAATGACGGAGGCGGCCGAGAAAGCCATCATCACGGCGCCGGTGGCCGTGGCGCGCCGCTCGAACGGAATGGCGTCGCCGACGATGGACAAGACCACCGCCCCGATGATGCCGCCGAACGCACCGGCTATGGCACGCGCCACGAGAAAGAGCGCAAAGGAGGGTGCCAGCGCACAGGCAATGGTGCCCAGCGTACAACCTGCGTAGGCTACACTGAGCACGTGCTTGCGGTCGAAGCGATCCACGAAAAAGGCCGCAACGAAGCTCACGGCAAATGCCGCCGTGGCGTACACGCTCACCAGCAGCGAAAACTGGCCGGGACTGATGTCGAAGATGGTCATGAGCCGGGCGCCCAGCGGCATCACGATCATGTAGTCCACGATATGGGTGAACTGCACCAGCGTGAGCGTCAGCAGCAGGAGGCGTTCGGCGGGGCGCTCCAGCAGGGGCTTCTTGTGCGGCACCTGTGTCAATGCGCGAGTTTTTCTGCGCGGCAAAGGTAGCATTTGCCGAAAGGCAGCAAACAAACAAGATATACCCGAAACGAAGTGGTTTGGGAAAACCGGTTGTGAAAGTTGAGTTGAGTTCAGGGTTTAGCGTTTACAACTCTGTGAAAATCAGTGCATGCACAGTGGCGCTCTGTGTAACTGAATGATTTTTCGATTTTTTCAGCAGGCTCTTGAATCAAATCTTCGGTTCTTCGGTTCCTCGATTGCTCAATCAAAAATGTCTATCGTCTATCGTCTATCGTCAAAAATTCCCGAACCGGATTGCGCTGAGTATACTTGCACCATACGCCACCAGCTCACCACAGGTAACGACACCCTGCCGGGGGGGCCAACACCGTTGCGCTTCATTTGCCCGAAAGGGCACTGCCTGAAGTGCCAGGTGCCGCCCTGCTTCGATATGGGCAGCACGGCCCGGCCGCAGTGGCTGGAAGCGCTCAAGACCAGCCGGAAGCGAAACGTCTTTGCATCACAAATGACGCAGCGCCATGAGGAAAGTACCAGTTATCGCGTGGATGATCTGCCTGGCAGCCCTGTGGGTCGGCTGTGGCGAAGCGCCCCTGTTCGAAAGCCTGCCGCCCGAGCGCACAGGTATCCACTTCAGCAACCGCATCATCGAAAACGACACCTTCAACATCCTCACCTTCGAGTACGTGTACAACGGGGGTGGCGTGGGCATCGGCGACTTCGACCGCAACGGCTTGCCCGACATCTACTTCACCGGCAATATGGCGCCCAACCGACTGTACCTCAACCGCGGCGACTTCCGCTTCGAAGACGTCACCGAGGCGGCGGGTGTGGCCGCCGCAGATCGCTGGTGTGCGGGTGTCAGCGTCGTGGACATCAATGCCGACGGCTGGCCCGACATCTACGTGGCGGCCACCACCTACGAGCCGGCTGCGCGCCGCCGCAATCTGCTGTTCGTCAATCAGGGCTTGCGCGACGGCGTGCCCGTTTTTGCCGAAAAGGCCGCCGAATACGGGTTGGCCGACACCAGCTTCACCACCCATGCCCTCTTCTTCGACTACGACAACGACGGCGACCTGGACTGCTACCTGCTCGTCAACCAGATGGACGCCCACGTGCTGCCCAACCAGTACCGCCGCAAGGTGACCGACGGCAGCTCGGTGCGCAACGACCGCCTGCTGCGCAACGACTACGACGCGGCGCAGGGCCATCCTGTCTTCACCGACGTGACGATGGAGGCGGGCATCACCATCGAGGGCTTTGGCCTGGGCGTCTCGGCCGCCGACCTCGACGCCGACGGCTGGCAGGACATCTACGTGACCAACGACTACCTGACCAACGACCTGCTGTGGCGCAACCGCGGCAACGACACCGCAGGCCGCCATCGTGGCTTCGAAGACGTGGCGGCGCGCTGGCTCAAGCACACCTGCCACTCGGCCATGGGGCACGACCTGGCCGACCTCAACCACGACGGGCGCCCCGAGCTGGTGGCTGTCGATATGCTGCCCGAAGACAACCTGCGCCGCAAGACCATGCTCGCACCCAACAACTACACCAACTACCTCGACAACGAGCGCTTCGGATACCAGTACCAGTACGTGCGCAACGTGCTGCAACTCAACGCCGGCCCCCGCCCCGACACGGGCGAGCCGCTTTTCAGCGACGTGGCCTTCCTCGCCGGCATCGCTGCCACCGACTGGAGCTGGTCGCCCCTCTTGGCCGACTTCGACCTGGACGGGCGGCGCGACCTGCTCATCACCAACGGCTTCCCGCACGACGTCACCGACCGCGACTTCATCGACTTCAACGCCGACCGCGGCGCCTTCCTCACCTTGCCCGAGCTGCTGGAGCGCATCCCTTCGGTCAAGATCACCAACTACGCCTTTCGGCAAACGGCGGGCGACGGCAGCGGCATCCCCCGCTTCGAGGACGTCAGCGCCGCCTGGGGCTTCACCGTGCCCTCCTTCTCGAACGGCGCCGCCTGGGCCGACCTCGATGCCGATGGCGACCTCGACTACGTGGTCAACAATATCAACGACAGCGCTTTCGTCTTTCGCAATACGGCTGTCGAGCGCGCCCCCGAGTCGAGCCTCTGGCTCGTGCTCACCTTCGAGGGGCCGCCCGCCAACCCTGACGGCTTCGGCGCCGAGGTGATGGCGTTTTGCGGAAGCCGGATCTTCCATGCCCGCCAGCACCCCTGCCGCGGCTACCTCTCGTCGGTGCAGCCCGTGGTGCACTTGGGCCTGGGCGCCCACACGGCCATCGACAGTCTCATCGTGCGCTGGCCCGCCACCGACGGCACGGCACGACCCCGCATCCAGAAGTTGTTTGGCCTTTCGGCAAATCAGACCCTGCGGCTGCGCCATGCCGACGCGCAGCCGGCCCCCGACCGGCACCCCACCGCCGCCACCTGCGCCCGGACGCTGTTTTGCGAAAGCAGCGACAGCTTGGGGCTGCACTACGTACACGAGGAAAAAGACTTCATTGACTTCAACGTGCAGCGCCTGCTCATGCACAAGCTGTCGCAGTACGGGCCGGGGCTGGCCGTGGGCGACGTCAACGGCGACGGACTGGCCGACTGCTACCTCACGGGCTCGCACTTCCACAAGGGCATTTTCTTCGTGCAGCAGCCCGACGGCACCTTCCGCCGCGAAGACCTGCTGCCCGGCCCCGACGGCCCCGACAAGCGCACCGAGGAGCTGGGCGCACTGTGCTTCGATGCCGACGGCGATGGCGACGACGACCTCTACCTCGTCAGTGGCGGCTACGAATTCCCGGCCGACGACAGTTGCTACCAGGACCGCCTCTTCTTCAACGAGGGCGGCCGCTTCGTGCAGCGCCCCGAGGCCTTGCCCCGCTTCCTGTCGAGCGGCTCGTGCGTGCGCGGCGCCGACTTCGATCGCGACGGCGACGTGGACCTGTTCGTGGGCGGGCGCGTCTGGCCGCAGATGTATCCGCTGCCGGTGCGCAGCTACCTGTTGCGCAACGACGGCTCAGGGCATTTCGCTTTCGCAAATGCCGAGGCGGCACCCGTGCTCGACAGTCTGGGCATGGTGTGCGATGCGCTGTGGACCGACTTCGACCGCGACGGCTGGCCCGACCTGCTGCTGGCCGGCGAGTTCATGCCGATCACCTTCCTGCACAACCAGCAAGGGCATCTCGTGCCCCGGTCACATACCGGACTGGAAGACCGATCGGGCTGGTGGAACAGCCTGGCAGCGGCCGACTTCGACCTGGATGGCGACATGGACTACGTGGCCGGCAACCTCGGCCACAACACCCTGCTACAGGCCTCGCCCGAGCGCCCCGTGGCCGTCTATGCGGCCGACTTCGACGCCCAAGCCGCCAAAGACGACCCCCTGCTGGCGGCCCTTTCGCGCCACAGCCTCGACGCCATTCCCTCGGCATGGTTCCCCGACGAGCAGGGGCGCATGCAGGAGTTCCCCTACTTCGGCCGCATAGACATGGAAAAGCAGCTCATCCTCGTCAAGCGGCTGTACCTGCATCACAGCGATTACGGCCGCGCCACCATGCAAGAACTGCTGGCCCGGTTGCCGGCACAGAACCCGCTGGTGCTGCGCGCCACCGAGATGCGCTCGGCCTGGATCGAGAACCTGGGTGGCGGCCGATTCGCCTTCCACCCCCTGCCCGACGCCGCACAGGTGGCGCCCGTCTATGGGCTGCTGGCCGACGACTTCACGGGCGACGGCCTGCCCGACATCCTGCTGGTGGGCAACGACTACGGCACCGAGGTGGGCATGGGCCGCTACGATGCCCTCAACGGCCTGCTGCTGGCCGGCGACGGTGCAGGCCACTTCCGCGCGCTGTCCATGCAGGAAAGCGGCATCGTGGTGCCCGCCGACGCCAAGGCGCTGGCCTGCCTGCCCCTGGCCGACGGCCGCACGCTCGTGCTGGCCACCCAGAACCGCGGCCCGCTGCGGGCCTTCACGCTCGGCGATGAGCACGGCAAATGGGTGCCAGGAACGTCCGACCACACCATTTTTGCCGCAGAAATCGAAATGGAGGACGGGCGCGTGCGCTACGCCGAATTGCCGTGGGGCCAAGGCTTTCTGTCCCAGTCGTGGCGTGGCCTGCGCCTGCCGCCCAACAGCCGCGAGGTGTACTTCTTCATGCCAGATGGCAGCAGACGGTCGCTTTCGCAAATGACGGATTGAAGAATCTGACGGCAGAGAGGCCACCGGTACGGCCGGATGGCTGGTGGAGATCCGCTTTTCCACAGGGCCGAATCGTGCAACCGCCCTGGTACTGCGCGATGGGCCGGCGAGCAGCTCTGTTTTCGTGCACAGAAAAGGTTGCCCGCCACATGGCAGCACTTCCGGCATGGCACAACCCGACACCGACGCTCCTTTGCGCTTTCCTCTTCCCGCCTCACCGGCGCAGCGAGCACTGACAGCAGCGCATCACTTGTCGGCATAGAGACGCCGCACCAGACGGATGAAGTTTTTGGCGATCTCCTTTTTCTGGGGATCGGTCCAGCCGAAGGGCACGGCCACTTCCTTGATGAGGTAGGCCTTGGCCTGCTCGAAAGAAGCAAAGCGGTTGAGGCGGTCGACTGTTGCATCGAAAGCGTTCTGGTCGCCGCCAAACAGCTCGTTGATGGTGAAGATGCGCTCGTTGATACCCATGGCGCGGCGCAGATCCTGGATGGGCAGCTCTTGCAGCTTCTCGGCCAGCTCGCGCGCCGGCGGTTTTTCGAACAGCACTTCCACCTCTTCGTCTTCGCCTGCAGGGGCGGGCGGCGGGTCGGCCTCGACGGCGGAGATATCGTCGGGAGCCATGCGCATGCTGTCGTAGAGCTTGTTGATTTTCTCGAGCAGGACGCCCGCTCTTTTCAGGTCCATACCAGAAATCGTATTGTTTTTCCAAAAAAAATAGCCGTCTGATCGCCGTATAGACACGGCAGCCGCCCTCGCAGGACGCATTGCATGGACAAAAAGGGACACGCGATTGGCCGGCTACCCCTAATTTTGGCCCCGCCAGCACGGCAAGTCCGTTGTCCCACGACACCATTCCTGGCCAGATGATCAACGGCTCGTAAAGCTAAACATTTCGAAAGATGTTTCTCGAACCCCATTTCAAGGGTCAACGCAGCGGATGGATCGAAGTGATCTGCGGATCCATGTTTTCGGGCAAGACCGAAGAGTTGATCCGCCGGCTCAAGCGGGCCCGTATCGCCAACCAGAAAGTGGAGATCTTCAAGCCGATCGTGGACAAACGGTATGATGAGAAGAAGGTCGTTTCACACGACGAAAACTCCATTCCAGCCACGCCCATCGAGCATTCGTCGCAGTTGCTCCTGCTGA
Source organism: Saprospiraceae bacterium (assembly GCA_015490175.1). Taxonomy (GTDB): domain Bacteria; phylum Bacteroidota; class Bacteroidia; order Chitinophagales; family Saprospiraceae; genus WFYJ01. The sequence goes on from WFYJ01000160.1 coordinate 5,874, forward strand.
GCGAAGGGGTGAGCGTCATCGGCATCGACGAGGCCCAGTTTTTCGACATGGAGCTGCCGGACGTGTGCCAGAAGCTGGCACTGGTGGGCAAGCGCGTCATCGTGGCCGGCCTCGACATGGACTACAAGGGACGCCCCTTCGGCCCCATGCCCCACCTGCTGGCCGTGGCCGAATACATCACCAAAGTGCACGCCATCTGCCAGCACTGCGGCAACCTGGCCACCCATTCCTATCGCCTCACCCCCGACGAAGACACCGTCCTGCTGGGCGAAAAAGACCTCTACGAGCCGCGCTGCCGCACCTGCTACCACATGGGGCCCATCCTCAATCTCAAGCCGAAAGATTGAGCGCAGAGGGAGTATCGAAGTGTGCGGTTTTCAATGGATGAGGAACCGAAGATTCGAGGATTTGAGGATTTGAGGATTCGAGAATTCGAGCAAGTATCTGAAATTCAGCACAAAAACCCTCAACACTACGCGCTCAACCTTGGCAACCAGATTTCCCAAACACTTTGATTCGGGTGAATACGCACTTCTGCGCTCGGTCGCTCCCGCCCGATCCGGGGCGGGCATCTCCGACTCCGCGGCATTCCTCATTCCTCCTGCGCCAGCCAGTTGTCGCGCAGGCGGGCGTAGAGTGCCAGGTCGTGCCAGTGGCCGTTGAGTTGCAGGGCCTGACGCAGGACACCTTCGCGGCGAAAGCCCAGCCGCTCGGCCACAGCGCATGAGCGGTGGTTGTCCACCGGCGCCTTGATGACGAGGCGGTTGAGTTGCATTTGCCGAAAGGCATGGCGCATCACCGCCGCCACGGCGCGCGTCATGATGCCCTGCCCCTGATAGTCGCGGCTGAGCCAGTAGCCGATCTCGGCTGCGCTGTTGGCATGATCGACACGGACGATGCTCACCGAACCGACGATCTGCTCGTCGAACCAGATGAACCAGGTGAGGCGCTGGCCGCCCGAGTTGAAGCGGATGGACTCGCGAATGAACTGGCGCAGCGGGATGATGGTCTGGGTGTGCCGCACCCAGGGCAACCACTGGCCCAGGTAGTCGCGCTGCGCGTCGATGATGCGAAAGACGACTTCGGCATCTTCGACACGGACGGGGCGCAGGCTCAGGCGTTCATTGCAATCAATTCGAGGTGCGTTCAATGCTCAGTGGATTGAGGGTTCAGGTTTGAGGGTTCGGACCTTATGGGGTTCGCGCTCGCCGGCGCGGCCACCGGGTCCAGCACCGCATGGGCTTCGTTTGCCGAAAGGCAAAAAACACTATTGCGCGCTGCCTGAATTTGCTTTCGGGCCACAGGGCGAATAAATTTGCATGGCTTTTGCAAAAGCTGGTGAAATGCGTTACTTTACCCTTTGAGAAAACGGAAGCATAACAAACATACGATATGGCCATCATAATTTCGATGCTCAACCATAAAGGAGGGGTAGGCAAAACCACCAGTGCCATCAATATCGGCGCGGGCATGGTCGAACTGGGCAAGCGCGTGCTGCTCATCGATCTGGACCCGCAGGCCAACCTCACTGTGTCGCTGGGCGTGCCGCGCCAGCGCTATACCATTTACGAAGCGCTGCGTGGCGAGTCGGAGCTGGTCCCCAACACGGTCAAGGACGGCCTCGATGTCGTCATCTCGACGCTCGACCTGTCGGGGGCCGAGATGGAGCTGATCAACGAGGCAGGGCGCGAGTTCATCCTGCGCGAGCTGTTCGAACCCATCAAGGAAGATTACGACTACATCATCATCGACTGTCCGCCCTCGCTGGGCCTGCTCACGCTCAACGCGCTGACCAGCAGCGATTACGTGATCATCCCGTTGCAGACCGAATTTCTGGCTCTGCAGGGCCTGGCCAAGATCAAGCAGGTGATCGACAAGGTGCGCTTCCGTCTGAACAAGAAGCTCGAGATCGCCGGCGTGATCGCCACGATGTACGACAGCCGCAAGGTGCTCAACCGCGACGTGGTGGAGACCATCCGCAAATACTTCGGCGAAAAGGTGTTCGACACCCTGATCCGCGACAATGTGGCGCTGGCCGAAGCACCGGCCCAGCGCAAGGACATCTTCGAATACAGCCCGAAAAGCTCGGGGGCCGAGGACTATCTCAACCTGTGCAAGGAGATCCTCCAGCGTACGGAAAAGAAGGTTCCGGTACAATAAGCCCTTTTTTCACAGGCAAAAAGCGAAACCTTGAGCAAGAAAAAATTCACAGAAGGGCTCGAGCGCGTGTTCGGCGACCTGGACGAGGCGTCGGGCGGAGACGAACGCGTGATCTTTATCGAGGAGGAGGAAGAGAAGCCGCAACCGGAAAAAGAAGCCGGGCGGCGCAAGCGCTCCTCCTCCCGGAAAAACTTCATTTCCGACCTGGACAGCCTGCTGAGCGATGCCCTCGAAGATGCCCTGGATGACCAACCCACGCCCGAGGGCGGACAAAGCAAGAAGGAAGACAACAAGGCCGTGAAGCCTTGGCGCACCAAGGCCCCGCGCAAGACGCTCAGCGGCCTGGATGCCCTCATCCGCCAGACGGTGCGCGCCAGCAAGGTCGAGGTGAACCGCTACGGCAAGGTGCGGCGCGTGACCTTCACCTTCAATGAAGAGCACCTGGAAAAGCTGAAAAAAATCGCCCGTCAGGAAAAGGTGTACCTCAAGGACATCATTCAGGATATCGTGGAAGAGTTTATCCGGGAATACGAGCAAAAGAAAGGCACGCTCAACTGAGCAGAGCACAGCGTGCTTTCAAAAATCCTTACTTTCGCAACGAAACGAGGGCCGGCATTTCACCGGCTTTTTTTCTTTTTGTCAAATGCGAAAAACCATTCACGCCATGTGCAAACTGCTTGAAGGAAAAGTGGCTCTGGTGACGGGTGGGTCGCGCGGCATCGGCGCAGCCATCGTACGCCGTTTTGCCGAGCACGGCGCCCGCGTAGCATTCACCTATCGCTCCTCGGCCGACAAGGCCAATGCCTTGGCGCAAGAGCTGTCGGAAGCCCACGGCCTCGCGGTGAAAGCCTGGCAGTCGGACGCCAGCTCGTTTGCGGAAGCGGAAAACCTGATCAAAGAGGTGCTCGACACCTTCGGCAAGATCGACGTGCTGGTCAACAACGCCGGCATCACGCGCGACAACCTCATGTTGCGCATGACCGAGCAGCAGTGGGACGAGGTCATCCAGACCAACCTCAAGTCGGTATTCAACCTGACGAAGCACGTCCTGCGGCCCATGCTCAAGAATCGCGGCGGAAGCATCATCAACATCTCGTCGGTAGTGGGCATCTTCGGCAATGCCGGCCAGGCCAACTACGCCGCTTCCAAGGCCGGCATCATCGGCTTCACCAAGTCGATCGCCAAGGAGGTAGGCTCGCGCAACATTCGCTGCAACGCCGTCGCGCCCGGCTTCATCGAAACGGAAATGACCGGCGAGCTGGACGACAAGACGCGCGAGGCCTACCTGAGCGGCATCCCGATGAAGCGCTTTGGCAAGGCCGAAGAAGTGGCCGACACCTGCGTCTTCCTCGCTTCCGACATGGCCGGATACATCACCGGACAGACGATCAGCGTGTGTGGTGCGTTGAACACCTGATGTACACACCACCGAATCGACTTTTGCATGAAACACCTTTTCGCATGGCAGCTCAGGGCACGTGGGGGACTCTTCCTCCGTGCCCTGCTCTTTTTTTGCGCCTCGGCCTGGCTGCTCACCTGTACGCCGGCAGTGGAAAAGCGCTTTGCCACTGCGGCCGACGTCCGGCATCGCCCATCTGACGAGCCGGTGCGCCGGCCGGGTGCCGGCCGCGCCTGCTGCCGTGAATACCTGAGCTACGCACCCGACACGCTGCACCTCGACCACACGCCGGTGAAATACATCCGCGTCAATTTTCACATCATGAATGCGGCCGACAGCAGTCGCAATTTTGCGGAAGCGGAAGGAAGAAAATACGTGCACGAGCTGTTGCGCTATGCCACGGCCAATCTCGAACGCAATCGGAAGATGTTCTTGCCGCCGGGCAACGACACGCCCGTGCTGCCCGTGCGCTACCGCTACGTGCTCACGCCGGCACAGCACGACGGCACCGACGACGGCATCTACTTCCACTACGACGACGAGCTGTCGTTCTACGTGGTCAAGGGCGCAAACCGAAACAACCACACGCGCGACGTCATCCGTCGCTACGGCATCGGCACCGACTCGATTCTCAACATCTTTCTGATGCCGCACCACCCCGACAGCATCGCCTCGCCCACCTACAAGGGCACGGGCTGCGGCATCGCCCTGACCGACGCCGTCAAGCTGGCCGGCATTTACGAAAACGAGATACCGCCCTGGGAAGCACGCAAGATGCTCAACCACGAAATCGGACACATCCTGGGGCTGGCCCACACCTGGGCCTACAACGACGGCTGCGACGACACACCCCGCAACCCGGGCTGCTGGATCCGGGGCGAAGAGCCGCCCTGCGACTCGCTGGCGTCCAACAACGTCATGGACTACAACGTGTATCAAAACGCCTGGACGCCCTGTCAGATCGGCAAGGCCCACTATGCCATGAGCCGCCTCCACGCGCGCGTGCGGCGCCTGCTACAGCCGCGCTGGTGCGTGCGCCATCCCGACCGCACCATCGTGGTGCGCGACTCGGTACACTGGCGGGGCATGAAAGACCTGGAAGGCGACCTGGTCATTGCTGATGGGGGCGTGTTGCAGATCAGTTGTCGGGTGTCGCTGCCCAAGGGGGCGCGCATCGTGGTGGAGCCGGGCGGGAGGCTCATCCTCGACAACTGCAGACTGCACAATGCTTGCGGCGATCAGTGGCTGGGTATCGAGCTGCAACGGCAGGGCAAGCGTCGCGGCGAGCTGGTGTTCGTGGGCAAACCCGTGATCGACGACGTGCAGCATCCGCTGGCGCTGCCGCAAAAAGCGCCGCTCAATTGAGCGAAAAGCCGGGCACCGGCTCGGAGTGGGTGTTGTAAAACGTCAGCATACTGACCTGCACCTGCATGAAGCGCGAAAGAGGCAAGGTGGCCAGATGCTCGAGCACGGCCATCTCGGAAGCGGCGTTGAACACGGCCCACATGCGCGAGTGTTCCAGAGAAAGGGCATAGCTGAGCAAAACGCCGTCCTCGAACAGCTCCGTGACCCGCGCCCGCTGCTGCGGCAGCAAGTCCAGAAATTCGTCGGTGAGCTCTTCGGGAAGCCGAAAGACCACCATGAACTGATAATCGCGTGTCATAAGGAAATGGTCTGTATCGTTTGTGTGGCGTTGAGGGTTGAGCGTGTAGTGCTTAGGGTTTAGCGTTTAAAGTTTTTCTCTTTGACTATCAGCTTTTTGTCAAATCCTCGATTCTTCGGTTCCTCCATTCCTCGGTCATTGCAACCGCAGCTTTCAGACGCAGATTCACGCAGTTTGAACGCAGTTTTTGACCTGTTGTTGAGGGTTGGCGTGTAGGGTTGAGGGTTTACAACTCTGTGAAAATCAGTGCATGCTCAGTGGTACTCTGTGTAACTGAATGATTTTTCGACTTTTTCAGCAGGCGCTTGAATCAAAATCCTCGGTTCTTCGGTTCCTCGATTGCTCAATCAGAAATGTCCATCGTCCATCGTCCATTGTCTATCGTCAAAAATTCCCGAACCGGATTGCGCTGAGTATAAAGATAGAGGAAAACTCCATGCCAGCCTGTGCAAGTTTTCCACAATCGCCATTTTTGCAGGCCAGTGGCCAAACAGCGTGCGCATGGCCGCAGCGCAGAAAGGCCAAAAGGGCCGGCACATGACTATCGGACCTCAGGCCCACAGAAATACCCAACTCATGAAGCTATATACCGACAAGCTCGTCAAGATATACGGCCGCCGCAAGGTGGTCAAGGGAGTTTCGATCGAAGTATCGCAAGGCGAGATCGTTGGCCTGCTCGGCCCCAACGGGGCCGGCAAAACGACGACCTTCTACATGGTCGTGGGCTTTATCCGGCCCAACGAAGGTCGCGTCTTTCTCGACAGCGAAGACATCACCGAACTGCCCATGTACAAACGGGCGCGCAAGGGCATCGGCTACCTGCCGCAAGAGCCCAGTGTGTTTCGCAAGCTCAGCGTCGAAGACAACATCATGGCCGTGCTCGAGATGACGAACCTCAGCCCGGCCCAACAGCGCGAACGCCTCGAAGCGCTCCTCGACGAGTTCGGCCTGCACAAGGTGCGCAAGAGCCGGGGCGACACGCTCTCGGGGGGCGAGCGCCGCCGCACCGAGATTGCGCGTGCCCTGGCCACCGACCCCAGGTTCATCCTGCTCGACGAACCCTTTGCCGGCATCGACCCCATCGCGGTGGAGGACATCCAGTACATCGTGGCCAAGCTGCGCACCAAGAACATCGGCATCCTGATTACCGATCACAACGTGCAGGAAACGCTCTCCATCACCGACAGGGCCTATCTGATGTTCGAGGGTTCGATCCTGAAAGCGGGCACCGCCGAAGAGCTGGCCGCCGACCCCATGGTGCGCAAGGTGTACCTGGGCACCCAGTTCGAGTTGCGGAGAAAGGTGATTGACCTTGAGAATGATGGCTCGAGGAAGCGATGAGCCTGCTGCATCGGCACAAAGAAAAACCAGCCATGAGCGATACGCTGCTACCATTCTTCGAAAAGGGCAAACTGGAAGCCGGCTGCGACGAGGCAGGTCGAGGATGCCTGGCCGGGCCGGTGGTGGCTGCAGCCGTCATCTTGCCGCCCGACTTTCACCATCCCCTGCTGAACGATTCGAAGCAGCTCACCGAAAAACAGCGCGAGCTGCTGCGCCCCGTCATCGAGCGGGAAGCCATCTGTTGGGCCGTGGCGCGCGTCGATCCGGAAGAGATCGACCGCATCAACATCCTGCGCGCTTCTTTTCTGGCCATGCATCGCGCTATCGAGCGGCTCGAGCCGCAGCCCGAGCTCCTGCTCATCGACGGCAACCGCTTCGACCGGCACCCGAGCATCCGGCATGTGTGCGTGGTGGGCGGCGACGCCCGGTATCGCGCCATCGCCGCCGCTTCGGTGCTGGCCAAGACGCATCGCGACGAGCTGATGCGCCGGCTCGCCGAAGCTTACCCCCAGTACGGCTGGGACCACAACATGGGCTACCCGACCCGGGCCCACCGCGAGGCCCTGGCCGAACACGGCCCCACCCCCTGGCATCGCATGTCGTTCCGACTGCTCGCCGATGGCCGGGAATGGGTGCAGGGCTCCCTTTTCGACGAGTAGGTGGTGTCCCTTGAACAGATGATCGCGCATCCCGAGAAGGAAGCGGGGGCAAAGATGTCCAGGGTTTTGAGTTGTAGAGTCCAGTTAAGTCATACTAACTGAGCGTCCAGAAAAGTCGTACTAACTTTTTGGACCCGAAAACAAGCCGAAAAGTGTTGCCGCAACACAGCTTAAACAGCTCTAAATGAGCGGATAAAACACCTCAGATAGAGCCATGCACA
>WFYJ01000161.1 GCA_015490175.1 Saprospiraceae bacterium
AGAGTTGTAAACTCTAAACACTCAACACTCAACGCTCAACCTCTGGTCAAAAACTGCGTTCAAGCTGCGCTTTCTGCGGCCGAAGGCTGCGGTTTTTGGCTGAGGAACCGAAGAACCGAAGAATCGATAATTTGATAAAACACTGATAATCAACAAGAAATATTTAAAACTCTAAACTCTAAACTCTAAACTCTCAACCCTCAACCCTCAACCCTCAACCCTAACCCCTGCACCTCATTCATCACAAACTCACAGCCCGCAATGAGCCATCCGATAGACGACCTTTTCAAAAAAGAATCGCGCAAGCTGCACCGCATGCCCCCCGAGCGCGTGTGGCGCAAGCTGGAGCGCCGCCTCGACCGGCACGGTGCAAGGCGGAGGCTCTGGATGCGCTGGAGTGTGGCAGCCTCGCTGCTGGTGCTCGTCGCCGCCGTGGGGTATTACCTTCTTTCCTGGCAGCCGCGCCACCGCCCCCTTGCCGAGGCCGGCCATTGGGAAGATCTTGCCGCAGGCCCCCTGACCAACGACCGGCTGCCGCACGCCACCTGGTCTCTTTACGAGGCGGCACAGACCGACGAAGAAGTACCTCATCTCACATCGCGCCGACTGATGCTGCGCAGCGAATCGCTGGGGCCACGGGTGCAGGTGACGGAAGGCGGCACGGTTTCGGCCGTGATGCGCCTGTTGGGCCTGTGGCAACACGATAGTACGACGGTGCTGCTCCACGAGGACGACCAGGTCGTCAGAGGCTGGATCGTGCAGCCCACGCGCCTGGCGCCCCTGTTTCGCATCGAAGGCAACCAGTTCATTTTCACGGCCTCGGAACCGCCTATGGCCACCCGCCTGCAATACCATCGCGATGAGGACGGCTTCATCGAGCTGGCATCGACCTGGCTGGGCGAGCTGACCATCGCTTTTCATCCACAGGCCAACGAGTGGCGCCTGCGCTGCAATCGGCGTACCGCATGGTACGATGCGCTGGCCTCCGTGCTGGGAACCGGTGTGCCCGCGGGCAGCCAGGCCGAATGGGTTTTCCGCAGGAACAAGCATTGAGGCCGGCCCTCGTCCTGATGCCATGTGCAGAATTTGTCCGATTTTGGCGAAAGCCAAAAAAAGAAGCGCATGGATCAGGAGCTGCTTGTCCGTCTCGTCGTGGCGCTGGGACTGGGCCTGCTGGCCGGCCTCCAACGCGAGACCTCGCAATCGAACATTGCCGGCATACGCACGTTTGCGCTCATCGCCCTGTTCGGGTTCGTCTCGGGCGTGCTGTCGCGCCAGGCGGGCATCCCAGCCCTTGTGGTGGGCGGCCTGGCCGCACTGACCTTTCTGCTGTTCGTGGCCAACTACCTCAAAAGTCTGAGCGGCGAACTCGATGCCGGCCAGACGACCGAAGTGGCCGTGCTGCTGATGTATCTCCTCACGGCCTGGCTGGCGTGGGGCCACATGGCCGAAGTGGCCGTGACAGGTGGTCTGATGATTCTGCTGCTTTACCTGAAAGAGCCGTTGCGGGGCTTTGCACACCGGCTCAGTGCAGCCGATCTGCGGGCCATCTTCCAGTTCGTGGCGCTGAGTCTGGTCATCCTGCCCGTGTTGCCCAACCGCACGTTTGGCCCCTACGATGTGCTCAATCCCTTTGAAATATGGCTCATGGTGGTGCTCATCACGGGTATCGGGCTGGTGGGCTACTTTCTGTGGAAATGGGTGGGCACCAAGAGCGGCATGGTACTCACAGGCCTGCTTGGCGGGCTGATCTCTTCGACGGCCACGACGCTGAGCTTTGCCCGCCATAGCCGCCAGAATCCGCGACTCGTGCAAGGAGCTGCCCTCGTCATCGTGCTGGCCTCGCTGGTGTCCATCGTACGGGTGTGCGTCGAGATCGGTGTCGTCAGCGCCGAAGCCGCAGCCACCATGGTCTGGCCCTTCCTCGTGCTGCTGGCCGGCGGTGGGCTGATCGCCTGGTGGATGTACCATCGCATCGAAGCGCTGCCCGCGAGCGAGCTGCCGGAGCACGACAACCCGGCGGAGCTGAAGAGCGCCCTCGTGTTCGGGCTGCTGTACAGCCTGGTAGTGTTGGCCGTGGCCGTAGCCGAAACGCACTTTGGCGAGTCGGGGCTGGCCGTGGTGTCGTTCCTCAGCGGCCTGACCGACATGGACGCCATCACGCTCTCACTGGCCAACTCCGTCCATCTGGGCCGTCTCGACCCCACCCATGGCAGCAAATACATCCTGCTGGCCACCGCCGCCAACACGCTGTTCAAGGGCGGGCTGGCCGCCAGCCTGGGCGGGCTGAGGCTGGGCAAGGCGCTTCTTTTTCCCTTCGCTGTGCTGGTGGCGCTCGGCCTGGGCCTGTTCTGGTTCCTGTAAGCCATCGAAGGTTGGCCCGGCGCCATCACTTCTCACTCCATCGCTCCATCTCGAATCAAAATTTCCAACCCGGATTGCGCTGGGTATGGCAGGTGCTGTGCATTTCGCTCCTTACCCGTCTGCGGCTCGTTCGGTCTGGCGGTCCATTTTCCGCAGTGCCGTCTGCTCATCGACGAGCGGCAACTCGACGACGAACTCGGTGCCTTCGCCTTCCTTCGAGCTGAAATGGATGTCGCCTTCCATGGCCTGGATGAGGTTGCGACAGATGGCCAGGCCGAGGCCCGAGCCCGAACTCTTGGTGGTGAAGTTGGGCACAAAGATGCGTTCGTGCAGCTCTTCGGGGATGCCCTTGCCGTTGTCGCGGATGCGGATGACGGCACGCCCGGGGTCGTCGGCCTTCCGCTCGACGAAGACGTCCACGCGGCCCTCGCGATCGTCGGGTATGGCCTGAATGGCATTGGTGATGATGTTGTTGAGCACGCGCATGAGGTGTTTCTTGTCGGCAAAGACGTAGAGCGGCTCATCGGCCAGATGGAGCTGCACGCTGGTGTTGTCGGCCTGATTGACGAAGAGGCGGTGCACGGAGGCCACCTGCTCGTTCAGCTCGAAATATTCGCGTTGGGGTGCGGGCAGTTTGGCGAAAGCCGAAAACTCGCTGGCGATGCGGTTCAGCTCGTCTATCTGCTCGATGAGAGTGCCGGCCACGCGCTTGAACATGGGTCCAATCTGGTCGGGGTTCATCTCGTAGGCGCGCAGCAGGTACTGGATGCTCAGCTTCATGGGCGTGAGCGGGTTCTTGATTTCGTGGGCAATTTGCCTGGCCATTTCGCGCCAGGCTCCTTCGCGCTCCTTTCGGGCCAGTTTCTTTTTGGCCTCTTCGAGCTTGAAGAGCATTCTGTTGTATTCGCTGATGAGCTCGCCCAGCTCGTCGCGGCTCGACCAGCGCAGGGGCTCGTTGCGGCCGTCGAGCTTGAGGCGGCGCAGGCCCTCACCCAGGTCGGTCAGCGGCCGGGTGATCGAGTTGGCGACGACCACGGCCATGATGGTGGCCACGATGAGAATGAGCACATAGACGTTGAGCAGGGCGCCCATGAAGCTGGCCACTTCATTGTTCTTCTCGCGCAGGTGGGCATAGTAGGGCAAGCCCAGGTAGGCCACGATGCGCTCGTTGGGATCGCGCAACGCCACGTAAGCCACCTTATAGCGCAGCTTGCCGATGGCTTCTTCGTAGATGGCCAGCTTGTGGCCCTGGACCGTGAGCGCATACCAGGCATGGCCATTGATCAGTGGCGGCACGATCCCCCTGTCGAAAATGTCTTTTTCGGAAGAGCTGATCAGCCGCCCGCTGGTGTTGTAAATGTTCACGTCGAGGCGGTGCACCTTGGCCAGCGGTTCGGGCAACTGGTACAGATCAACCCGGCCTTCGAGCTGGGCCAGCAGGGCGATTTCGTGCTCGGCATGGGTCTGGGCGGCGATAGTCTTGCGCTCGAGCCGGTTTTCGTGATATTGCTCCGTAGATTCCTTGAAGTAGGAGAACGTCACGAAGCCGATCATGAGAAACGACACCAGGAACAAGCCGATGACCGAGTACTGGATGCGGTTGCGCAGGGGCGGCAGGCTGGGCAACACCAGTGCAATGGCGGGCGGCAGGAAACGAAAGGCCGAGTTCAGCGCCGCCAGCAAGACTGTAATGAGCACCAACACGGTGAACAGGTAGGAAAACAACGAGACGAATACCTTGAAGCCCTCCTCCTTCCGGCCGATGAACACCGTGATGCCTTCATTGCTCTGGTACACCACATAGCGCAAGCCGTCGCCGGGTTCTTCGACGCGGTAAGTGCCCGGGGGTGGGGGCTCCAGCACCAACCACGCACTGAATTCGCGGTCGCCACCCGAATCCACCAGTTTGCCGTGCTGATAAATGGCCCAGGAATAATCGTCGAGACGATCGAGGTTTTTGTAGGCCTGCTGCAGCAACAGCTCCGAGTACACCAGACTGGGCTTGCCCCTGCGCCGCGCAATTTCGACGATGGTGAGCAGCGTGTCGGGCTGCCCCTGAGCGTCCAGCCCCGGCCACTTTTCCACCCACAGGTAGGCGAAATGGCCCCGACCATCGGACCAATAGTAGAGATCGCGCTCTTCACGGCTTTTTTCCCCGGGGTTTCGTTCGAGCGCCACCGCACTTACCGCATCCGACAGGCGGGCCAGTACCATGCGCGCGCCGTCGGCCTCCGATTGCTGCAGGGGCAGGGAGTCGCGCAGGCTGAACGTAAAAATCTGATAGACGTAATTGTTGAAAAGGTACTTGTTGAGCACGAAATGGGCATGCCATGCCTGCCCGAAGCGGTGGGCAAGACTGTCGAGGAGCAACAGCGGCAAGGCGCGCAGCTCGGCCTTCAACTGCTCATCGAGTTCGAGGATATCCTCTTCGAGCAACGGGTCGGCAAAGGTAGCGAGCTTTTGCGCATATTCCTTCCGTAACTCCTTGTCCTTTTCGTGATTGAAAAAATACAGCAACCCGGCCGTGAAGGCAGCCATCACCACCAGCCAGCCGATGAGCCATGGCAAGCCCGGGCTGTCGTCGTCGAGGAAGAAATCGAAAAAGGTGATGTAAATGACGCAGATCAGCATCATGATGGGTGCCGGCACCATGATCTCGTGGAAATGGGCAAACTGCGACATGATGCCAAAAGCCACGGCCACGGCGCCCAGCATGGCCGCCAGGCGCTCCCACTTCGACAGGCCGATGTGCAACACCGTCAGCATCATGCGATGGCTGAAAAGGAAAAGCGAAAAGACCATCAGCATGACCGCCGCAATGGCCAATACGCCCTCGACCCGGATGTTGAGGAAGTTCTGCAGCGAAAAATCGATTTCGGAATGGAACACCAGGTTCTGGATCAGGTCGATGAGCACGACGATGCCCGCCACCACGGCCGCCTGGTTGAACAAAGACAGCAAAAAGGCCAGCCCTCGATGGCGCAACGGCGCCCGCTTGACCTCGAACTCGCGATGGAAAAAGATCATCAGCCAGAGCAGCAACAACACGTTGAGCAACAGATCGCCCAGTGTGCTGTCGAACACGCGCGTGCGCATGACGCTGGCCAGCCCGCCGACCCCCTCGAAATTATCGGCCCACGAATACAACATGGACAAGCTGCGCAGGCCGATCACCGCAGCCATGAGAAACAGCGCGCCCACCCATGGCTCGTACGAATGGACCAGCCGCGTGGCCACATCATTGATACACCAGGCCGCAGCCACCCCCGCCACGATCAGCAAGGCGAACAGCCAGCGATACAGGGTGCGGTCGCGAAAGGGCTGATCGGCAGACAGATAGCACACCGGCTGTCCCCCGCCCACATACACGGGCATGCCCGGAGGCTGTAGGGACACCTGCACGACCGACGGAATGTCGGGCACCGCCGGAAAGCCATTTTGCAGATACGCACTCTGCAGCGGGAACTCATACCGCACGGGCAACAGGGCATACAGATCGAGCTGCGCGCTCGTATCGATGCGCCACTTGTGGATCAGATACCAGCCATTCGAAAGGCGGGCCAGTAGCCGCCCCCGATCGGCCTCCGCCAGGCGCGACCGGATGCTGTCGGGTAGTACCGTGGCCGGCCGCCCCCAAAGCACCAGCGAATCGCCCCGGTAAAAATGAACCGACCAGGGCTGCGAAGTCATCCGCTGAAAAACGAGAAAGTCTTCGGACGAAGTGGATCCATACCCCTCATTGCGCACCAGCCGGATCAACACCTCCCGCTTTGCCACAACCTCCGTCAGATCCGCTTCCCAAGCATGCAATCGTTCCCCAAGCTCTTCGGCATATCGTTCGAGAAACCACTCCTGGTCGAGCAAGCGCGGCAGCAGGAAAAGCAGCGCGACGCTCAAAACGAAGAGCAAGGCAGGAACAAACAGGCTTTTTCGTTGCACGGCGGTGGATTTGTTCAAGGGTTAAAGCGAGGTTCCAATCAGGTACGGCACAAGCCACGGCCCGGTTACGGCCCCGGACATGAAGCTGGCGCCTGGTGCCAGTTCACACGATACCATCCGATGTGCAAGGGGGGAACTTCAACGAAGCTGGAAGCAAAATTATAAAAATTTTTATACGTAAATATTTTCCCATCAAATTTTCTGGTGGTGTCCTCAAATAGATGATCGCCCATCCCGAAAATGGACCGGCTGCAGAAAGGTATTGCGTGTAGGGTTTAGAGTTTAAAGTTTAAGGTTTAAAGTTTTTCTTGCTGACTATCAGTTTTTTGTCAAATCCTCGGTTCTTCGGTTCCT
>WFYJ01000162.1 GCA_015490175.1 Saprospiraceae bacterium
GCCCAGGGCTGCGAATTTACTGTCTCTGTAACACCTCAGGGGGTTGACTTTCCATCCTTGCGATTCCGTACCGCTTTTCGTGTGCGTAGTGGGAAGCAACAGAATGCTTGCACATAGCAATGCTCCGAGTGCTGAAATTTTGAGGGTTTGAGCCCCCTGAAAAAAACCATGGTCTCGCGCAAAACCTGTTCCGACTTGTCGGAAGCAGGCTCCGACCAAAGTCGGGAACGCAACAGCCTGTCCCGACACGAGTCGGGGACGCAACGATTAGCAATATGTTTTTTGCTTTAATTCAGCTTGTTATTTATGGTGTTACGCGTCACGCGTTACGATGTCACGGTGTCACGGACTTTTTTCAGTAGCCTCAGGGTTTTCATGTTGTGTGTTTTTGGATGCCTCCCGCGTTCAGGCCCGGGAGGGCACAAGCCTCGGGACAGTCCCGGTGACCTTCGAAGGTTGTATGCAAAAAAAAATGCATTCTTTTCTCAAAATTTTGCTGCAAAATTTTGAAGTGCCCACTGGGAAAATCTGACTGAGGGGACAGTCACTCCTTCACTCAGTCACTCCCTCACGCCTTCTCCCGCAATGAAATGCCCGAACCGGATTGCATTGAGCAGCATACATCGGTTCATGGCGTGCGTGTCCCATCTTTGCCCCATGGCCGGGCTCTACCTGCACATACCTTTTTGCCGAAAGGCGTGTCACTACTGCAACTTCCACTTCAGCACCTCGCAGCGGCTGCGCGAACAGGTGGTGGAGGCCATGTGCCGGGAGCTGGAGCTGCGGCGCGACTTTCTCGGCGGGCGGCCGCTCGCGACGCTTTACCTGGGCGGTGGCACGCCCTCACTGCTGCCCGAAGCCGAGCTGTGGCGCCTGTTCGAGACCGTGGCGCGCCACTACGCGCTGCAGTCCGATGCCGAGGTGACGCTCGAGGCCAATCCGGAAGACCTGACCGCCGAGCGGCTGGCGGCCTTGCGGCAAATGCCCGTCAATCGGCTGAGCATCGGCATCCAGTCGTTTCGCGACGAGGATCTGCGCTTCATGAACCGCAATCACGATGCCGCCACGGCGCGGGCAGCGGTGCTGCGCGCCCGCGATGCCGGCTTCGACAACATCACCATTGACCTCATCTACGGCACGCCCGGTCTCGACCAGGCCGCCTGGGTGCGCAACGTGGAGGAAGCGCTGGCCCTCGAAGTGCCCCACATCTCGGCCTACTGCCTGACGGTAGAGCCCCGCACGGCCCTGGCCCACTTCGTGCGGCAGGGGCACGTGCCCGATGTGGACGACGCGCTGGCCGTGGCCCAGTTCGAGTACCTCATCGAGCGGCTCGAGGCGGCGGGCTTCGTGCACTACGAGATCAGCAATTTCGGCAAGGAGGGCTACTGGTCGCGCCACAACACGGCCTACTGGCTGGGCAAGCCTTACCTCGGCATCGGGCCCTCGGCCCACTCCTACGACGGCCGGGCCCGCTACTGGAACGTGGCCCACAACCCGCGCTACGTGAAAGCCATCCTGTCGGGCAGGCTGCCCCTCGAATGCGAGCAGCTCACGGCCGCCGACCGCTACAACGAGTACGTCATGGTGCGGCTGCGCACCGTGTGGGGCGTGCGCCTTGCCGAGCTCGAAGCCATGGGCGCCCAGTGGAAAGAGTGGTTCCTCAAGGAGGTGGCGCCCTTCCACGCCCAGGGGCTGGTCGAGGAGCGCGATGGGGTGTGGCGGCTCACGCGCCGGGGCAAGCACTACGCCGACCGCATCGCCGCGGCACTGTTTTTCACCGATTGAGGCGGGGACCCTCGTCGAAAAGTCGGAACCTTGTAGTGGGCCGATGGCGTTATTTGTACGAACCGCAAAAAACGACCGAAATGACATTTTCCTTCCGCTCGAACGGCATCTGGTCGCTGCTCGTCATGGTGCTGGTGCTCGTGGGCCTGTTCTACCTGGCGCGCGGCGTTTATATCGTGCTGTCGTGGGCCACGCCCGTGCTGCTCATCGCGGCGGCTCTGCTCGACTACAAGGTGTTCGTCCGCTTTGGCAAGTACGTCATCCGGCTGCTGCAGGGAAGTCCGTTGCTGGGTGTGCTCGTGGTGGTGCTGAGCGTGGTGGCGCTGCCGCTGCTGGCGGCCATCCTCTTTTTCCAGGCGCTGGCTTCGTATCAGACCGGCCGCATCCGGCGCGAGATCGAGCGCCGCCACCAGGGCGAATGGGCCGAATATGAAGAAGTGGAGATTGTGGACGTGGAGCCGCCCCGCGTGGCACGGCCCGAGCCCGAAAAACGCCCCGACGACGCCGCCGACTACGAACAACTCTTCGACTGATCCATGGCGTGGTGGTGGCTTGCCGGTGCGGCCTTTCCCCTGGCTTATGTCCTGACGATGGTCTGGCTGTGGCGCGGCTGGCGGCAATTGCCGGCCGTCCGCACCGACGGGCCGCCCCGCACCGACTTTACGGTCGTCGTGCCTGCCCGCAACGAAAGCGCACACCTGGCGCGCTGCCTCGACGCCCTGCGCGCCCAGGATTATCCCGCCGATCGCTTCCGCATCGTCGTGGTCGATGATCACAGCGAAGACGAGACGGCCGACATTGCCCGCCGCTATGCCGACAGGGGCGTGGCCCTGCTGCGGCTGACCGACCTTCCGGATGCGCCTTCCGGCAAAAAGGCAGCCCTCGCCGCCGCCATCGAACGGGCCGATACCGCCTGGATCGCCACCACCGATGCCGACACGCAGGTGCCGTCGGCCTGGCTGCGCCACTTCGACGCGGCCATTCGGCAGACCGATTGTCTGATGGTGGGCAGCGCCGTGCGCTTCGAAGCCCGGCGGGGCCTGTGGGCCTGCTTCCAGCAGCTCGACTGCCTGGGCACGATGGGCCTCACCGGCGCCGGCATGGCGCTCGGCGGCCCCTACCTGTCCAATGGCGCCAGTCTGGCTTTCGCCAAAAAGGCATGGCTGGCCGTGGGCGGCTACGCAGGCACGACCCATCGCGCCAGCGGCGACGACATGCTCTTGCAGCAAAAATTTGCCCGCCGGTGGCCCGACCGCCTTTTCTGGGTGAAGAACCCCGCTGCGGCGGTGCACACGCCGCCCCAGCCCGACGGGCGCAGCCTGTGGCGCCAGCGCCGGCGCTGGGCCAGCAAAGCCCACGACTACCACGATCCGCGCATGGCATGGGTGCAGGCGGTGGCTTTTGGCGTCAGCCTGCAGGCACTGGCGGGCTTGCTGCTCGCCCCGTTCTGGACACCGGCCGCCGTGGCGGCCCTGCTGGCCTGGTCGGTGCGCGGCCTGACCGACGCGCTGTGGCTGCGCATGCTGGCCCGCCATTTTGGCGAAAGCCGCAGCATGCGTTGCTTCCTGCCGGCGCTGGTGCTGCACGTGTGCTATGTGGTGGCCCTGGGCCTGAGCAGCTTTCGCGCGCGTCCCTACGAGTGGAAGGGTCGGCGCGTGCGTTAGCGCAGAAGTTCGTAAGCTCGCACTCGTGAAGGCATGGAACCTCGATATGGCGCTGCAGGCACCCGCCCGGGTCACCGAGCTCTACCTTGCGGGACGCCAACTCGAACAGCTCGAGCTGGACTTCACCCTGTTTCCCAACCTGCGCAAGCTCGATCTGTCGGGCAACCGCCTGCGCGCCCTGCCCCCATCCATCGCCCGCCTCGGGCAGTTGGAAGAGCTGGTGCTCAGTGGCAATGCGCTGACGTCTGTGCCCGAGGTGCTGGCCTCGTGCCGGCGCCTGCGCCGCCTCGTGCTCGACGGCCTGCCCCTCGGTGACCTGCCCGCCTGGCTGGCCGACCTGCCCGCTCTGGAGTGCCTTTCGGCAAATGCCACCCGCCTGACGCCCTTGCCCGCGGTGCTCGTGCAGCTGCGCGGCCTGCGCGCGCTGTCGCTGCGCGGGTGCGGGCTGGAAGCCCTGCCGACGGGCGTGTCGTGGCCTCGCCTCGAAAAGCTCGACCTGGGACAGAATGCCTTGCGTCGGCTGCCCGCTTCCGCGAAAAGCTGGACCGCGCTGCGCGTGTGCCGCCTCGACGGCAATGCCCTCACGCGCCTCGATGTGGGGCACTGGCCGGCCCTCGAAGTGCTGAACGCCTCGGGCAACCGGCTGCGGCAGTGGCCCGACGGGCTCGAGGCCTTGCAAAACCTGCACACGCTCGACCTGAGCGGCAACCGCCTGCGCGACGAAGGGGCGCAGCCGTGGCGTTTTCCCTTGCTGCGGCGCTTGCTGCTGCAGGGCAATCGCCTGCGTCGGCCGCCCGCCTGGCTCGACGCCTGTCCGCTGCTGGCCGTGCTCGAGCTGTCGGCCAACCCCATCGAGTACTGGCCCGAGGGGCTGTGCCGCTTCCCACGCCTTGAAGCGCTGCGCCTGGCCCGCACGCGCCTGGCCCGTTTGCCGGAAGGCGACTGGCAGCTCGCGGCCCTGGCCGTGCTCGACCTGGCGCGCACGCCATTGTCGCATTTGCCGAAAGGCTGGTTGCCTGCGCCGCGTCTCGTGCATGCCAGGCTGACGGAAAAGCTGTGGGCCGCCCACCGCGCCGACTGGTTGTGTTGCCCCCGGCTCGAAGGGCTGGGCGGCTTCCGGCGCGCGCGGCGGGCAATGCGCTTCCTCGATATTTGCCGAAAGGCGGAGATACCCGCATCGCATCGGCCCGACTTGTGGCGCCTCTTCGTCGAAGGCGAAGCGGCGGCCTGGGAAAAGCTGCCTTTCGCGCTGCAGTGGCGCTGCCTCGACCTGCCGGGCAAGATGGGCACCGTGGCGCGGGCCCTGTTTTTCGGTGCGGGCTGCGAGCTGCCGGCGCCGGGGGCGCGCTGGTGGCTCGCGGGGCGGCTGCGGCGGGGCGTGCGCTGGTGGCAATTGCGCCTGGAAGCGCGCGGCATGGCGGTGCAGCGCCGCTGGTCGGAAGAGGTGACGCACGTGCTCGTGGGTCGGGGCCTGCCCGCACCGCCGCCACGCACCGACCTCGTCTTCTGCGACGAGGACGGGCTGCAGGGCCTGCTGGCGGCGTCGCTGCCGCCGCTGGCCGAGTCGGTACGCGAGCGGCTGGTGGCCATCCTGCGGGCAGGCCAGGTGGCGCCGGCTCTGCCGCTGCTGGAGGGCTACCGCTGGGACAAGCCCCTGCCCGAGGCCGTCCTCGTGGCATGGCACCATGCATCAGAGGGGTTGAAGTGGAAGCGGCGACTGGCGGGTTTGCTCGTCGAGCGCCTCGGCCCTCAGGCGCGGACGGCCATGAAGGTGCTCGCCGCCGGCAAAGGGGTGGAAGATGTGCCCGAGCCGCCCTTCGACCGCGCGCGCCTGCGCCGCTGGCTGGCCGGATAAGGATATGCGTGCCAGCGAGAAGTATGTGGCTGACCACTTCACGCCCCATTGTCCATGTGGTCCATGGTCTTTTGCAATTTCTTTGGCCGAAAAGGCCGTCCATAGCATAACTGGCCTAAATTTGCCGAGCTTTTGCGCAAGCGGCATGCCGTGCCGGGGCGGAAGGGCGGGAAAGAGGAACCGGCAGGTCTTCATACCAGCCGGTGGCGTGTGGGCGTTGGGGAAGGCGTTTCGATCAACCGAAAAATCAAGGAACGATGAAATATGCATTCAGCCTGATGGTTGCGCTGCTCGTGGTGCTGACGCCGGCACGCAGCCAGTCGGCACCCGATCTGGAGGACGATCCCGTACTGTTCACCGTCAACGGCAAGCCCGTCCACGTCTCCGAATTCCTGTACATCTACACCAAGACCAATGCCGGCAAGGCCGACTTTTCGGAGGAGTCGCTGCGCGAATACCTCGACCTGTACATCAAGTTCAAGCTGAAGGTGGAGGCGGCGCGCGAGATGGGGCTCGACACGCTCAAGTCCTTGCGCGACGAGCTGGCCGGCTATCGCCGCCAGTTGGCCGATTCGTACCTCATCGACAGGGAAGTGATGGACAAGCTGGTGCGCGAGCTGTACGAGCGCAAGAAACAGGACGTGGACATCAGCCACATTCTGGTCAGCGTGCCGCCCGATGCCGCGCCCGAAGACACGCTGCGCGCCTGGGAGCGCATCATGCAGGCCAAGGCCGAGCTGGAAGCCGGCGCCGACTTTGCCGAGGTGGCCAAAAAGTATTCGAACGACCGCTCGGTGGAGCGCAATCACGGCCATATCGGCTACGTGAACGTGCCTTTCCCCAACGGTTACTACAAGCTCGAGACGGCCGCCTACACGGCCCCCATCGGCAAGGTGGTGGGTCCCATTCGCACCGATGCGGGCTACCATCTGGTGGTGGTGCACGGCCGCCGGCCGGCGCGCGGCGAGATGGAGGTGGCCCACATCCTGATCCGCAAAGACTCTTCGCTGGCCGAAAAGAAGGCCTGGAGCATCTATCAGGAGCTGCAACGCGGCGGCAACTTCGAGGAGCTGGCGCGCAAGTACTCGGAAGACCAGCGCACGGCACCCAAGGGCGGATACATCGGCTTCTTTGGCATCAACCGTTTTGAAAAGAGCTTCGAGGACGCGGCTTTTGCCCTCGAGCACGACGGCGACATCTCCGAGCCTGTCGAGACGAGCATCGGCTACCACATCATCAAGCGCATCAGCCATCGCGGGCTGGGCCCGCTCGAAGTGGAGCGCAACAAGCTCAAGGAGCAGATCAAGCGCGACCGCCGCTTCGCGATGGCGCGCCAAGCCATGATCGAGCGCATCAAGCGCGAGCGTGGTTTTCAGGAGCACCCTGCAACCTTGCAGGCCATTATCGACACCTTGAAACGCGACTCGCTCTTTCTGACCTGGAAGTGGAAGGCGCCCCAGCCACCCGGCAAGGAGGTGCTTTTCACCTTCGGCGACGACTACACGGCAACCGTGGGCGACTTCATGGACTACATGCAGCGCTCGACGCGCAAGCGCCTCGTCATCGGCCGCACCGATGTGGCCCAGGTGGTGCGCGAGCTGTATCGCGACTTCGTCGATGAGCAGGCGCTGCGCTATGAGGAGCGCCACCTCGAAGAGCGCTACCCCGACTTCAAGGCGCTGATGCGCGAATACGAAGAGGGCATCCTGCTGTTCGAGGCCACCAAACGGGCCGTGTGGGACAAAGCGGCTCAAGACACCGTTGGCCTGAAGGCTTTCTTCGAGACGGTGCGCGACAAGTATCAGTGGGATACGCGCGCTGTGGCCACGTTCTACAGGGTCGATGCAAAGGGGCGCACGAAGCTCGAGGACATCCGGGCTTTCGCCAAAAAGCACAGCCCGGAAGAGGTAGTAGCCAAATTCAATACCGACAGCCTCGAAATCGTGACCTATACCACCCGCACGATCGAGAAAGGCCGCAACAAAAAGCTCGACAAGATGGACTGGGAGCCGGGCGCCATGACCATTACGGAGTTGAATCGCCGCGATGGCTCGTACCACTTCATCAAGATCGAAGACATCCTGCCGCCCCAGCCCAAGACCCTCGAAGAAGCGCGCGGCTACGTCGTGGCCGACTACCAGGACAAGCTCGAGGCCGAATGGGTGGAGCAGTTGCGCAAGAAATACGAGGTGAAAGTGAACGAAGAGGTCTTCAGAAAGTTGATTCGCCGATGAGGAAGTTGTTGTGCGGCACCGAGGGGCTTCTTCATGCAAGAATGTGGATCGTGCTGCTGGTAGCAGCAGGCTGGGCCTCGTGTCAACCGCCTGCAGACCCGAAAGCAGATGACGTGTTGTTGGCGCGCGTGTACAACCAGGAGCTGTACCTCTCGGAGCTGAAAGACATGATTCCGCCGGGCCTGGCGCCCGAAGACTCGATGGAGATGATCGAGGCGTTTGTCGATCGCTGGGTGCGCGAGGCCGTACTGATGGAGGAGGCCGAACGCGCCGTGCCCAAGGACCTGAACATTGACAAGCTGGTGCGCGACTACCGGGCTTCGCTCATCCGCCACAGCTACGAGAAGCGCCTCGTGGAGCAGATGCTCGATTCGGTGGTGACCGACCAGGAGATCAGGGACTTTTACGAGCAGAGCAAGGAACAGTTCCGGCTCGAAGAGCCGGTGGTGCGCTGCCACTTCATCAAGGCCCCGCTCTCGGCGCCCCGCCTCGACGAGGTGGATGCCTGGTGGGCCGCCCGCGACTCGGCCTCGTGGGAAAAGCTGAAGCTGTGGGCGCAAAGCTATGCTCATGTCGCCCTGCTGTCCGATTCTACCTGGTACAAATACTCGGAGGTGGTGGCGTCGTTGCCGCCCGGCATGATGGATGAAGACGACCCCTCGCAGCACGAGGATTTTGTCAGGGACGACGAAGGCTACCGCTATTACTTTCGTCTGCTCGAATGGTATCCTGCCGGTGAGGTGCCGCCGGTAGCCTATGTGCGCGACAAGATCGTGCGCACCATTCTGCATCGGCGCAAGCAAAAGCTGCTGGATGAGGTGCGCGAACAGATGTATCAGAAGGCCTTGCGCCACAATGAAATCGAAATTTTCACGCAGTGGGCGCGGGGAGAGGGGCAGTAGCCCCGCGTCTCGTGGCGACCGCCCGCTGCGGCTTCTTTTTTTGGCGAAAGCCACCACAACAGAAAAAAGATCATGAACAGAACAATTGCTGCAATAGCATTCGGACTGATGGCGCTTGCTCAGGTGGCTACCGCCCAGAAGCAGGTGGTGGATGAGCTCATCGCCAACGTGGGTACGGAGATCGTGCTGCTTTCCGACCTCGAGGAGCAATACTCGCTCTTGCTGGCCCAGCAGGGCACCTTGCCGCCCGATGCGCGCTGTGCCATCCTCGAGCAGTTGCTTACGCAAAAACTGCTGGTCAACCAGGCCAAGCTCGACAGCGTGGAAGTGAGCGACGACGAGGTGGAAGCCCAGCTCAATGCCCGCATCGAGCAGATCCTCTCGTACATGAACAACGACGTGCGCCAGTTCGAGGAATACTACGGTCAGACCATCGGCGAGGTGAAAGAAGCCTTTCGCGAAGACCTGCGCGACCAGATGCTGGCCGAACGCATGCGCAGCCAGATCGTGGCCGACATCACGGTCACGCCCTCGGAAGTGGTCGCGTTCTACAACCGCATCCCGCACGACAGCCTGCCGTATTTCAATTCGGAAGTGGAGGTGTCGGAGATCGTGGTCAAACCCCGGCCCAATGCCGAGGAGCGGGCCGAGGCGCGCCAGCAACTCGAAGAGCTGCGCCGGCGCATCGTCGAGGGCGGCGAGGATTTTGGCGAGCTGGCACGCAAGTATTCCGACGACTTCGGCTCGGCACGCCTGGGCGGCGACCTGGGCTGGGCCAAGCGCGGCAAGTTCGTGCCCGAGTTCGAGGCTGCCGCCTATCGCCTCGAGCCGGGAGAGATCTCCGACATCGTAGAAACGGAGTTTGGCTATCACATCATCCAGTTGCTCGAGCGCCGCGGCAACCAGATCCACACGCGCCACATCCTCATCAAGCCGCGCATCTCGCAGGCCGACGTAGATCGGGCTATCGCCCTGCTCGACTCGGTGCGCATACTGGTGCTGGCCGACTCGATGTCGTTCTCCGAGGCGGTGAAGCGCTTCGGCACCGACGACGTGCAGAGCTACAACAACGACGGTCGCATGGTCAACCCGCGCACGGGCAACACCTTCTTCGAAATCGCCGACCTCGACCCCGATGTCTATTTCGCTATCGACACGTTGGAAGTGGGCGGCCTGACCCGGCCGTTCACCTTCACCGCACCCAATGGCGAAAAGTGGGTGCGCATCGTGAAGCTGGAATCGCGCTCGGAGCCGCACCGCGCCAGCCTCAGCCTCGACTATGCCAAGATCCGAAAGGCGGCCATCGAGGCCAAAAAGAACGAATACCTCTACAACTGGGTGATGCGCACCATCCGCAACACCTTCATTCATATTGATCAGCGCTTTCTCGACATGTGCCCCAACCTCGAGCCGTGGGTGACGGCCTCGGGCACGGCTGCCTCGGGCAAGTGACCGGGGCTGGCCGGGCTGCAGGCGTGGAATGAGAGGGAGAATTGAGAGATGGAGTGACGAAGTGATGTAGAGACGGAGTGATGTAGAGACGGAGAGTGGAGGGAATGAGCGAAGGAGTGACTTTGTAGCAGACCGGTTTGATCAAACAACTTCTCGTTCCGGATGAGCGGCCGTGGAGGTGCACCAAAAGAAAGGTCAGGGTGCCCGCGTGGGGTCCTGACCTTTTTGTCTGGTATACCCAAATCAAGTGGTTTGGGAAATCCTGTTGTATTGGTTGAGGGTTGAGGTTGAGGGTTTAGAGTTTAATGTTTAATGTTCATATTTTCAGAGGTTTGTGAAGATATGTGGCATTTGCTAAAATGTCTCGGTTCCTCACTCATTGAAACCGCAGCCTTCGGCCGCAGAAAGACGCAGTTTGACGCAGTTTTTGACCTGTTGTTGAGGGTTGAGGGTGTAGGGTTTACAACTCTGTGAAAATCAGTGCGTGCTCAGTGAGCTCTGTGTAACTGAATGATCTTTCGGATTTTTTTTTCAGCAGGCTCAATCCTCGGTTCTTCGGTTCCTCATC
>WFYJ01000163.1 GCA_015490175.1 Saprospiraceae bacterium
GGGCCATGCGCAGATACTACATTTGCCGCTTCAGGCGAGATGCTCCAATGCGCGCATTGGAGTGCACATGGCCAGAAGCCGAATGGCAAATAACCAAAACACAGAAGAGATGACTTTTGCTGCATGCTTTCGCAAAATATGGACGGCCGCTCTGCTGGTTGCACTGGCCGGCTGTCATGGTGCTCGACAGGTGCAAGTAGCCCCTGCGCCACAGGTTCAGGAGCATGCCCGGAACGTAATCCTGCTCATCGGCGATGGCATGGGCCTGGCCCAGATCACGGCAGGCATGTATCGCAATGGCAACAGGCTGCACCTCGAAGCATTCAAGGTCGTCGGCCTGCACAAGACGTATTCGGCCAACAACCTGGTGACCGATTCTGCGGCCGGCGCCACTGCTTTTGCGTGTGGCGTGAAGACCTACAACGGCGCCATCGGCGTCGATCCCGATACGGCGGCCGTGACCACCCTGCTCGAAGAGGCTGAAGCCAGAGGGCTGGCCACGGGCCTGGCGGCAACTTCCACCATCGTGCATGCCACGCCGGCAGCCTTCATTGCCCACGTCAGGGAGCGCCACATGTACGAAGAGATCGCCGAATGGTTTTTGCGCAACGAGGTGGATTTCTTCGTCGGGGGCGGATACAAGTACTTCGCCGAGCGGAAGGACAAGCGCGATCTGGTCAATGAGTTGAAGCGCAGAGGTTACGCGGTGCACGACTGGCGTCAGGGCAATTTCGGCTCCACAACGCTCGACCCTTCGACCAACTTTGGCTTCTTCACGGCTGAAGGTGATCCGCCGCGCAAGCTCGATGGGCGCGATGACTACCTGGTCGAAGTGGCGGAAAGGGCGCCTGCCTTTCTGCAGGCACGCAGCGACAAGGGCTTTTTCCTCATGATCGAAGGCTCGCAGATCGACTGGGGTGGTCATGCCCTCGATGCCGAGTATATCGTGAGCGAGATGATCGAATTCGACGAGGCCGTGGGGCGTGCCCTCGAATTCGCGAAAAAGGATGGGCACACCTTGGTGGTCGTCACGGCCGATCACGAGACGGGAGGTTTCTCCATCAACCCGGGCTCTGCCATGGACACCACCGTGGCCGGCTTTTCTTCGTTTTACGATGACGACCACACGAAGGGAGCCCACACGGCCGTCATGGTGCCGGTCTTTGCCTATGGACCGGGCGCCGAATTGTTCCGAGGGATTTACGAGAATACGGCCATCCACGACAAGATTCGCCAGGCATTGGGCTGGGAATGAGCGCGGCGCATTGGTTGGTGACGGGCATGCACGAGGCGCGCCTCAAAGTGGTCGGGGGAAATCGGTTGAATCGGTTCAATCGGTGGTGGTGTCCTTGAATAGCTGATCGTGCATCCCGAGAATGAACCGGCTGCAAAAAGGTGTTGCGTGTAGGGTTGAGAGTTGAGAGTTGAGAGTTTAAAGTTTTTCTTGTTGACTATCAGTTTTTTGTCAAATCCTCGGTTCCTCGATTGCTCAATCAAAAATGTCCATCGTCTGGCGTCCATTGACTATCGTCCATAATTCCCAAACCGAATTGCGTTGAGTATAATCGGGGACACTACCTAAATCGGTCAAATCGGCGAACTTGCATGCACTCCTCTCTCCTCACTCCTCTCTCCATCACTCAGTCACTCTCTCTCAAAATTCCCGGCAGACCGGATTGCGTTGCGTACACGAGAATCTTTCACGGGGTAAGGCCGAAGTGCTGCAGCAAATCATTGCGCAGCTTGCCGTAGGGAATCAGGCTCCCTTCTTCGAGCTGCCGCCACTGGTCGGCAGAAAGTCCTGTGCGTGCAGCGGCCTCCTCGATGCTGAGCCCCGAGTCGCGGCGCCACCACTTGGCGAGGAGGTAGAAATGCTCATGGGACGGTACGGGCAACATATCGGCATACAGCGGTCCGCTCATGCGGGGGGCAGGGTCGGTGCGGCGGGCATGGACGGCCAACAGCGACATGGTGCCCAGAAATGAAGCGATGAGGAGCAAGCGGATCATGGCGGGGGAGTTTGATTGTGTGTGGGAAATCAGATCGATTCACTTGCAGACTCGGGCAGCTCAGCGGTCCAGCCGCCACAACTGGAATTCCTCGATGGTGCGGATCAGCGTTTCGGCATAGGACGGGTCGGTGGCGTAGCCCAGTTCTTTGAGGCCGTAGGCCCACTTGCGGTAGTCGGTGCCGTAGTCGAGCAGTTTGCGGTAGCGGCCTTGCGTGAGCATGAGGCTATGGGCACGCCAGCTTTCCCAAGCGGTGGGATAGATGCGGAAGAAGTCCTTGTGGTGGTCGTCGCCGAAGTTGGAACAATGCCCTTTCTTGCAGCTTTTCGAAAAACACTTGATGCCGAAGTGGTTGTTGTTTTCCCGGGCCAGCCGGCTGGTGCCGGCGCGGCTTTCGACCAGGGCCTGCGCCATCTTGATACTGGCCGGGATGCCGAATTTTTTCATTTCGGCGCGCGCCACCTTGCGAAACCTGCGGATGTACGCTTTGGCGCGGCGGGTCTCGGCATCGTCAGCGGGGGAGTCGGCGAAAAAGTCGGGTGCCTCGGCTGCCGCTGCCGATGCGCCTGTGCTGTGGGTGGCGGGCTTGCCCGGCCATTCGGGCTGCAGGGAAGCACCCTCCACCACCGGCTGGCGAGCTGCCGGGTGGGCGGCCGGGGTAGTGCGGGCAAGGGGGGCTTCCTGCTGCACGTGAAACGAAACGTGTTGATGGAGCACCACCACAAACACCCCTGCCACGGTGCCCCGTTTGATCCAGGGCAGAAAAGCCGCCCAGCCCCTGTCGGCCAGGTGCCGGCGCATGCGGAAGCCCCAGGCTGCGCCAACCTTGCGCAGGGCCGAACCCAGACGCTTGAGCACGAGCCAGAGGGGAGCGGCCTTGAAACTGCGGCGCACATGGGGCCGGGGCTTGCGCGGACCCGTGGAAAAATCGGTGGAAAAAGTGTTGTACCAAACGAAATCATTTGACCTGGGCGCGTTCATGATCACATCATTTTGATAAATCGTGTATTTTTACGTTTGATTTGCGCATCATGGTGTTTGTTTTTTGGATGCACCAGCAAATTTAGAAACAAAAAGTTTTAACAGGCAAACTTTTTGAAACAAAAAATTATCCAATGGGCAACTTTTTCGATCACATCGTCAACCGGCGCTTTCGGCAGGTGTACCAGACGCTCGAGGAAATGCGGCTGATCAAGGGCAAATCGGACCTGGCCAAGAAACTCGACACCTACAACCACGTCATCAACAACATCCTCAAGGGCCAGCGCAACATCACCCTCGACCAGATCCTGAAGTTGTGCCATCACTATGGCGTCAATGCCAACTTCCTGTTCGGCCTGGACAACCAGATGTTCCTGAACGAAAGTGTGGCCGATGGAGAACTTCCGGTAGGCTCGCTGGAGCTGCTCGAACCCATGAATCGCGGCAACATCATGCTGGTACCCGTGCGGGCACAGGCAGGCTTTGTGCTGGAGGGCATAGAGGGGGTCAAGGATGAACTGAAGCGTTTCCACATCCCCGGCCTCGAGGGCAACCTGATGGCCTTCGAGATCGAAGGGGACAGTATGTTGCCCACCATCACCAATGGCGACATCGTGGTGTGTGAAGAGATCGAGCCCGGGCGCCCGCTGCGCGACAACCAGGTGTACGTGGTGGTGACCGATGGCGTGGTGGCCAAGCGCATCCAACAGATCCGCGACGGGCAGAACAACGTCGTGCGCCTGCGCCTCATCTCCGACAACAAAGAGGTGTATCCGCCCTACGAGGTGGACGTCAGCGACGTGCGCAAGATTTACAAGGTGAAATACCGCCTCACCGATTTCGGGGTAAACTGACCGGAGGCCGATTTGCATGTGCATCCAGGTGAGCCGGGAAACCTGCCCACAACGCTTGAGGGAGCAGTGGTGAGTGTCGAGTGTCGAGTGTCGAGGGGTTCACGCCCGAGATCTTGTTTGCCTCTTTTTTGGTCGTGTCCTTGAATAGATGATCTCGCATCCCGCAAATGAGCCGGGTGCAAAAAAGTGTAGCAGGTAGGGTTGAGGGTTTGCAACTCTGTGAAAATCAGTGCGTGCTCAGTGGCGCTCTGTGTAACTGAATGATCTTTCAGTCGCAGAAGACGCAGCCCTGGCGCAGTTCGCGCAGTCGGTCACTCACTCACTCACTCACTCCATCTCCCTTCTCTCCATAAATCGTCCATCGCAAAATTTCCCGGACCGGATTGCTTTGGGTATATTTCCGAACGCTCAAAAGCGAAAAACCATGGAAGTACCTCGCGTAGATCCGGAACGCATCGAGTATTTGATCGAAAACGGGTATGAACCCCTGCTTTTCGACGCCCTGATGAAGGGTTTTCGCCTGACGATGAAGCATAAATGGGCTTTTCTGGGCTTTTTCATGATTTACCTTTTGATATCCTTGGCCCTTGCCGGTATACCTCTCCTCGGGCAATTGATTGCGACATTCGTCGTGCAACCCTTTTTCATGGCGGGCCTGATCTGGGCCTATTACCTCATCTGGGCGGGCAAGTGGCGCGAGTTCGGCAACTTTTTCGACCTGCTTCGATTCGATGTGTGGCAGCGGTTTGTCGGGGTGTATGTGCTGAGCACGCTCATTTTCCTGCTCGTGTATTCGCCCTCGCTGTTCGCGCTACAGAAGGCCGGCATCATCGACTGGTATTTCTCCTACCTCGAGGATCCGTTCGGCACCGAACCCCTGGACCTCTCTGTGCTCGCGTCGGGGTCGTTCGTCGTGGTGTGGCTCAACCTGATCCCGATCATCTATCTCGCAGTGGGTTATTCATTTGCATATTACCACGCGCTGTTCGTTCCGGAATACGGCATCTGGCAGTGCCTCGAAAAGAGCCGGCAACTGGTGACGCGCCGCTGGTTCGACTTTTTCGGGTACTACCTGGCCTACCTGGTAATCGCATTGGTGGCGGGTTTGTTGCTGACGCTCCTTGCGGTGGCGACAAGTGAAATCATGCTGGTGAGCACCCTGGTGCTGATCGTCATGTTAGTGGTGTTGTTCTGGATCGGGATGTCCGTTTATGCCGGCCTGCTGGTGGCCTTTGCCGAGCTGACCGGCCTGGGGCGGGAGCCGGAGCAAGGTACGGCTGACGAGGAGGTATCGTCGGAGGATCTGGTTTGAATTGCTTGCTGCGCGACGAGTCCGATGCCCGTATCTTTGCGGCCTTTCATCACCAAAAGGGAGGAGCGCGTGATTCCATTCGAGGCTGCAACCCTGGCCAATGGCCTGCGCGTCGTCGTCCATCGCGACGTGGAGACGCCGCTGGTGGCCGTCAATGTGCTGTATCGCGTCGGCTCGCGCGACGACCCGCCTCAACGCACGGGCCTGGCCCACCTGTTCGAGCACCTGATGTTTGGCGGCTCGGCTCATGTGCCCGACTTCGACGAAGCCATCCAGATGGCCGGCGGCGAAAACAACGCCTTCACCAATGCCGACGCGACGAACTACTACGACACCTTGCCGGCGGCCCATCTCGAAGTGGCGCTCTGGCTCGAGAGCGACCGCATGTGCTGCCTCGGCCTGGGCGAGGAGGTGCTCGAGGTGCAACGGAGCGTGGTGATCGAGGAGTTCAGGGAAGCCAACTTTGGCGAGCCTTGGGGCGACGCCTGGCACCATCTGCTGGGACTGGCCTGGAATGCCCACCCCTATCGCTGGCCGACCATCGGGCTGTCGGAAGCCCACCTGCGCGCCATCACGCGCGACGATGCGCGCCGTTTTTACGAGACGTTTTACCGCCCCTCCAATGCCACGCTCGTCATTGCCGGCAACGTGGACCCCGACGAAGCCCTGCGGCTGGCCGACACCTGGTTCGGCGACATCGCCTCGGGGCCGCCTCCTGAGCGACGCCTGCCTGTGGAAATGCCCGGCGGTCCGCGCAGGGGTGAGGTGCGAGGGCACGCGCCCGTGGATGCCATCTTTCTGGCATGGCACATGCCGCCGCGCGACCATCCGGATTATCACACCATTGATCTGATCAGTGACCTGCTCGACAATGGCCCCTCGGCACGTCTGTACCGGCGCCTGATCAAGGAAAAACACCTGGCCAGCTTTGTCGACTGCTACCTGTCGTCGCATGTGGGGCCGGGCCTGTTCGTCATCGAGGCGCGGCCGGCCAATGGCGTGCGCATCGAAACCCTCGAACGGGCCTTGCGCGAGGAAGTAGAGCGGCTGTGCGCCGAGCCCGTGCCCGAGCGCGAGCTGCAGAAAGTGCGCAACAAGGCCGAAGCGACCTTGCTGTTCGGTGAGATACAGGTGTTGCACAAGGCCCTCAACCTGGCGTTTTTCGACATGCTGGGTGACGTGTCGCTCATTCAGCGCGAGCATCTCAACTATCGGCGCGTGCAGGTCGAAGACATGCGGCGCGTGGCCCGGTCGCTGTTCCGCCCCGAAAACGAGGTGGTACTGTACTATCGGGCCGGAGCAGCAGTCGCCGGATGAGGCGCCGTACTCCCGCAGGAGTCATTGCAGCGCGCCGATTTGTAAAGGAGTGGCCTTCGGGCCTAATTTCGCGACATCTTGTGGAGGGGCTGCCGGTTTGTTGGCAGGCTCCGGTCACGGGGGAAAGTACAGGCACATGCTCAAAACGAAAGTCAAGGCCAGCGCCGTCACCAACCTTACCGATGCCCGGTATTTTGCCGCGCGCGGCGTCACCTGGCTGGGGTTCGACCTCACGCCCGGCACCCCTGCACACGTGCCGCCCATGGAGGTGATGGCCATTGCCGAATGGGTGGACGGCGTGGCCGTTACGGGCGAGTTTGCCATGCCGTCCGACGTGGAGCTGCGCGCAGCCGTCGATCTGCTCAAGCTGGACGCCATCCAGGTCGGCATGTTCACCGCTGAAGAAGTTGTGCGGCAGGCGTATGGCGTGCAGGTGCTGCACGAGATCATCTGGGATGCCGATGACCCGGAAGGCATGGAGGCGCTCATGGCCCGGCGCGCCCCGATGGTGGATGCTTTCGTGTTGCGCCTGGATGCGGCGGGGCTCGACTGGCACCGGGTGCAGGCGCAAGCAGCGCTGTTGGCGCGGGTGCAGCGCATTTGCGCAAGCTGGCCGGTCATCCTTTCCATGCCCTTCGAGGCCGAGGCAACCGATGAAGTGCTGCGCGCCCTGCAGCCCATGGGCATCAACGTTTTTGGGGGCGAGGAAGAAAAAACAGGCTACAAGTCGTTCGACGAACTCGACGAGCTGTTCGACCGCCTCGAGCTGGACTGAGGGGCGGCAAGCAAGGATTCCCTATTTTTGTAGTCGAGACTCGTGCGCGAAGTATCCCACACTCGGAACATCTGCCTGGCGCTATAGGGCTCCTCGTGTGATCCACACGAACCCGATACTGTGAAACACTATGGCTGCAGCGTGCCTGCTGCAGCGCAAACGGCAATTTTCAGCATGGCAAAAAAGACCACCGCACGGAAGGGACCAAAAGACAGACCATTCGAGATTCAGGACGAACGCGTCAGGAAGCTGGCCGGATTGCTGTGCCTGTTGTTGGCGTTGTACCTGTTCCTCGCATTTACGAGTTACCTGTTCACCTGGCGTGAAGACCAAGACAAGGTATTGCGCTTTTCGTGGGGGCTGCTCTTCCAGAGCGAGCTGAGCATGGCCAACTGGCTGGGCCGGCTGGGGGCCATCGTGTCGAATTTCTTTTTCTACTGGGGCTTTGGATTGCCCTCTTTCCTGTTCGTGTGGTTGCTGAGCCGCCTGGGCATCGGCCTCATCCGCGGCGACAAGCTCTACCGGCTGTGGCCGGCGGTGCGCTGGACGGTCATCGGGCTGGTGTTTTTCAGTGTGCTGCTCGAGTTCCTGTTCCCTTCGGCGGCTTTTCCCTTCGGCGGGGCTTTTGGCGAAAGCCTGATGGTGTGGCTGCGCAACTTCCTCGGCACGGCGGGCCTGGCCTTGCTGTTTATCTTCGCCATCGTGGCGGCGCTCACCTGGCTGATCAACCCCGACTTCAACGAAACGTCGTTCCGCGAGCTGGTGGCTGAGGGGCGCGACTACTTCATGGGCTTCTTCGATCGGCGTTACCGCAAACGCCGCCCGCCCGCGCCGGGGCCTGCCGAGGCCGCCCCTGCCGAGCCGCCACCGTCCACCTTGCGCCCCTCGGCCGAGCGCAAGGAGCGACCTGAACGCAAGACCACCTCGCTCGAAGAGCAACTGCAGCTCGACTTCGAGCAGCCCGTGCAGAAGGGCGGCACCAAAAAGCAGCCCATCAAGCCCGGCGAAGCCGAACTGGAAATCGAGGCGCCGCCCGCCGCCAACGGCAACGGTGCTTCCGACACTGCGGCCGCTGCCGACGCCCCGGCCGCCCTCACCCAATCGGAGCAGGTGCAGGCCGAAAACGAAGACCACACCGAACCCTACGACCCCACCCTCGAACTCAGCAGCTATGAGGCGCCCATCCTCGGGCTGCTCAACGACTATGCCGACGACCACGTCGAGGTGGATCGCGCCGAGCTGGAAGCCAACAAGGACCAGATCATCGAGACGCTGCTCAACTACAAGATCGAGATCACCAAGATCAGGGCCACCATCGGACCCACCGTCACGCTCTACGAGATCGTGCCGGCGCCGGGCGTGCGCATCTCCAAGATCAAAAACCTCGAAGACGACATCGCGCTCAGCCTGGCGGCCCTGGGCATCCGCATCATCGCACCCATCCCCGGGCGCGGCACCATCGGTATCGAGGTGCCCAACAAGCGCAAGCAGATCGTGTCGATGAAGGAGGTGCTGATGAGTGAGAAATTCAGAAAGGCGCGCATGGATCTGCCCATCGCGCTGGGCAAGACCATCAGCAACGAGGTGTTCGTGGCCGACCTGGCCAAGATGCCCCACCTGCTCATCGCCGGCGCCACCGGTCAGGGCAAGTCGGTGGGTATCAACGCCATCCTGATGAGTCTGCTGTACAAGAAGCACCCTTCGCAGATCAAGCTCGTGCTCATCGATCCCAAAAAGGTGGAACTGTTCCCCTACAGCCACCTCGACAAGCACTTCCTCGCCTTTCTGCCCGGCGAAGACGAGCCCATCACCACCGAGACCAACAAGGTGATCCACACCCTCAACTCGCTGACCATAGAGATGGACCAGCGCTACGATCTGCTCAAGAAAGCCCAGGTGCGCCACATCAGCGAGTACAACCAGAAGTTCATCGAGCGCAAGCTCAACCCCCTCAAGGGGCACCGTTTCCTGCCCTACATCGTGCTCATCATCGACGAGTTTGCCGATCTCATCATGACGGCGGGCAAGGAAATCGAGCTGCCCATCGGGCGCCTCGCCCAGCTCGCCCGGGCCGTGGGCATCCACCTCATCATCGCCACGCAGCGCCCCTCGGTCAACATCATCACCGGTGTGATCAAGGCCAACTTCCCCGCGCGCATTGCCTACAAGGTGGCCTCGAAGGTGGACTCGCGCACCATCCTCGATGCAGGGGGCGCCGAGCAGCTCATCGGCCGCGGCGACATGCTCTTCTCCGTGGGCGGCGACATGATCCGCCTGCAGTGCGCCTTCGTCGATACGCCCGAGGTAGAACGCGTCATCGAGTATATCGCCCAGCAGCCCGGCTATCCCGAACCCTTCTTCCTGCCCGAATACGTGGGCGATGACGAAGGCCCCGGCGGCGCCGGCTCATTCAGCATGGATGACCTGGACCCGTTGTGGGAAGATGCCGCCCGCCTCGTGGTGCAGAACCAGCACGGCTCCACCTCCATGATCCAGCGCCGCCTCAAGCTGGGCTACAATCGCGCCGGCCGCATCATGGATCAGCTCGAAGCGCTCGGCATCGTGGGGCCGGCCGAAGGCAGCAAGCCCCGCGAAGTCCTCATTTACGACGAATTAGAATTGGAACGATATTTGGATGAACTGAAAAACAGGAAATAGGAGGCAATATTCCTTGTCGAACACCCGGTGTGAACGATAGGGAAACTGCACAAGCCCCGGCGCGTTTCGGCCTGCCGGGGTTTTTTGTTTTTTGCCTTTCGGCAAATGGCCAATTTTTTTGAGATGGAGAGAAGAGAGATGGAGAGAAGAGAGATGGAGTGAAGGAGTAACCAACTGCGCAAACTGCGTCAGCACTCCGTCTTCTGCGACTGAAAGCTGCGGTTGCAATGAATGAGGAACCGAAGAACCGAGGAACCGAGGATTTGAGCAAGGTTGAGACCGCTACGCGGAGGTTGATAGTCCGACAGGTCGGATCCTGTCCCGGATACGGGAACAGGCGCCCAGCTGCGCCGGCCTGTTGAGACGCTGGCTCTGCCAGCGATGTTGAGATGGCCTCATCATGATGAATGAGGAACCGAAGAATCGATTATTTGGCAAAATACTGATAATCAGCAAGAAAAATTTTAACCCCTAAACCCTCAACGCCACTTGCGATTGACCTTTATACTCAACGCAATCCGGTTTGGGAATTTTTGACGATAGTCAATGGACATTTTTGATTGAGCAATCGAGGAACCGAGTATTTGGCAAAACCCTGATAGTCAACAATAAAAACTTTAAACTTTAAACTCTAAACTCTAAA
>WFYJ01000164.1 GCA_015490175.1 Saprospiraceae bacterium
GCGCAATCGCTCACTCACACTCTCTACTTCTCTCCTAACTCCTTCACTCGCTCACTCCTTCACTCCATCGCTCTGGTCACTCCGTCGCTCCATCTCTCAATCTCAAAATGACCATCGTCAAAAATTCCCAAACCGGATTGCGTTGAGTATATTGCCTGTCGCGTGACCGCCGCCATGCAAGACACTTCTGCATGCAACTCCATTCGCCGGCGCTGTAATCGGGGTCTCAAAAAAAGAAGCGACGCACCGGGGTGCGCCGCTTCCATTCAGCGACAGGAAAGGAATTATGGCCACATCAATGTTCGTGTTCGAGCTCGCCCTTGATCAGCTCTGAGGAGAGCATGTAGGCGCCGCGAATCACGACGCGGGCATCGTCGGGCAGGGGCTCGAGCAGTTGGACGGGCACGTAGCCCAGCACCGCTTCGCCTGCCACGACGGGCACGCGACGAAACCGGAGCATGTCCGCTTCCTCTTCGTGGTGATCGTCGGCATCCTCCATGGATGCTTCATCGAGCTGTACGAAGATCCAGGCCAGGTCGGCTTCGCGCACCACGGCCTCTTCGGGCAGTACGGGCCGGGGCTCGGTCTCCTGCAGGATGCGCCCCTCGACGTACATGCCCGGCAGCAGCAGGTCATCGGCATTGTCCATTTCGGCATGTACGTGGATCGACTTCAGGTCGTCTTCGAAGGCCCGGCCGATGGTATGTATGGTGGCTTCGAACACCTTGTCGGGATGGTTGGCCACGGTAAAGACCACTTTCTGGCCCTTGCGCACCTTGAAGATGTCCTTTTCGAAGACGCGCAGGTCCACGTGCACGCGCCGGTTGTTGGCCAGGTCGAACAGGTCGTCTTGTGGCTCCACGTAGTCGCCCATGCTGACCATGACCTTGTGCACATAACCGCTGATGGGGGCGCGTACGGGGATGCGCGAGAAGATGCGGCCTTCGGCCACCTTGTCGGGATCTATGCCGAGCAGTTGCAGCTTGCTGCGCAGGGAGTTGATGGCGGCCTCATTGGCCTTCCACTCGGCCAGGGCGAGTTGGTACTCGCGCCCCGAGGTGATCTGCTTTTCGAAGAGCTTTTCCTTGCGCTCCTTTTCCTGCAACAGATACTCGCGGCGGCTCAGGCGCTCCAGCAACTGCTGTTGCCAGTCGATAAACTCGGGATTGGTCAGGGTAGCCAGCAGGCCGCCCTTGCCGATGCGATCGCCTTCCACCACGCGGATGTCGTCGACGCGGCCGGGCATGAGGGCTCCGACATTGGCTCTGTTCTGGGGGAACAGTTCGAGCGTGCCCGTCACGGCAATCGAGTGCTGGAGCGGCTTGTATTCGATGGCGCCGGTTTCGAGGCCGATGGCTTCGGCCTGGCGGGCGGTGATGCGCACCACATCGGGCGTTCCTTCCTCTTCATGGCCATGGCCTTCGCCCTCTTCCACTGCGGCCATGGCCGTTTCGGCATCCGAGGGTTGCGTGCAGCCGCCCAACCACCAGGGGGCCAGTGCGACTGCCAACAAGACTGCTTTGATATTTTTCATGACGTCAATTTTGATTTTACTGATTCGAAATATGGGGCCCGAGCGGGCTGCCCCGCTGCAGGCAGCTTCCCGCACAGCAGCGATCAGAGCGTGCCGAGCAGGTAGCGCAGCTCGGTGTTCAGGTCGTTGTACTGGCGCAGCAGGTCGAGGTAGTCGATCTGGCTCTGAATGGCGGTATCCATGTTCTGTATCCAGGTGACGTAATCGGTCTGGCCGAGCCGATAGCTTTCGGTAGCGGCTTCCATCTGGGCGCGCGCCAGCGGCAGGGCCACCTCGCGGTAGTAGGCGATGGCCCGGCTGACCTTGAGGTATTGCCGATAGCGGCGCACCAGCAGGCTGTACAGCTCGACCTGCTGCTGCTCGAGTGCGCTTTGGGCCATTTGCACGCCGGCTTCGGCGGCCTCGATGCGGGCCTTCCAGGGCCGGGCAAAGAGCGGAAAGTTGACGCCCGCCTGAAAGCTGTAGAAGCCGAATTGGCCCCCGATGACCTGGGGCCCCAGGCCGATGTTGAAGGTGGGCTTGAGCTGTGCCTCCTGCACGCCGACCATGGCCTCGGCCGTGCGCACCTGCTCGCGGGCCAGCCGCAGCAGAGGATGATTGGCCAGGGCGGCGGTATCGAGCAGGTCGATCGGGTCGTAGAGCAGCACCGAGTCGGCCGGCACATCAACCGGGCCTGGCCAGCCGACATAGCGGCGCAATGCCTCGCGCGCCACCTCGAGCTCGTCGGCGGCCTGCTGGCGCAGCAGGGCCACCTGGTGGTAGCGGCTGCGCGCGGCGAGCAGTGCCAGCCGGTCGATCTCCTGTGCCTCGTAGCGGGCCGTGGAGGCCGCCTCGAAGGCGGCGTAGATGCTGTCGAGCTGCTCGAAGAGGTGCAGCCGCCCCTTGGCCCAGCTCAGCCGGTACCAGGCCAGGGTGAGGTTGCGCATCAGCTCCTGCTCGCTGAGGCGGTAGCGCTCGTGGCTCTGCTGGAGTCGGCTGTCGAGCCAGCGGCGGTTGGGCTTGCGCGAAAAGACGTTGATGCCGCTCTGATTGACGCCCAGGGTGGTGATGGCGTCGTTGCCGGGGGCCAGCTCTTCGCTGCCCAGCGAGATGCCCGTCATGCCCGGGTTGAAGGCCGTGGCGAGCAGTGCTTCGTCGCGCTGCACGCCGGCGGCGGCCACGCGCAGCGAAGGATACTGTTGCATGGCCAGGGCGCGCGCCTCATCGAGCGTCAGCACGCGCACCGAGTCGGCCGCGGGCTGCGCATACAACGGCGTGCGGCCCGAGCCCACAAGAGCCATCAGCACGAGGGCGATGACGGCCGTGGCCGGCGGCATGCGGCGGCGGTTGCGGCGCTCGATGAAAGTCTCTACCAGGTAGTACAACACCGGCAACACGACCAGCGTCAGCAGCGTGGCCGTGATGAGCCCGCCGATAACGACGGTGGCCAGCGGCCGCTGCACCTCGGCACCGGCCGAAGTGGAAAGCGCCATGGGCGTGAAACCCATGATGGCCGCCGTGGCCGTAAGCAGAATGGGGCGCAGGCGCTCCTGCGTGGCTTCATAGATGCGCTCCATGAGGCCCATGCCGCCGGCCGCCTTGAGGCTGTTGAGGCGATTGACGAGCACCAGGCCGTTGAGCACGGCCACGCCGAACAGCACGATGAAGCCCACGCCGGCCGATATGCTGAACGGCATGCCGCGCAGCCACAGGGCAAACACCCCGCCGATGGTGGCCAGGGGCACGGCCATGTAGATGAGTATGGACTGCACGACAGAGCCAAGGGCAAAGTACAGCAGGATGAAGATCAGCGCCAGCGCGATGGGCACCACCACGCTCAGTCGCTCCTTGGCCCGCATGAGGTTTTCGAACGAGCCGCCATAGACGATGTAGTAGCCAGGCGGCAAATCGAGCCGGGCGTTGAGGCGGGCCTGGATGTCGCGCACGACGCTCTCCACGTCGCGCCCCCGCACGTTGACGCCCACGTAGATACGACGCGAGGTATTGTCGCGCGAGATCTGCATGGGGCCGGGCTCGTAGCGGATATCGGCCAGCTCCTTGAGCGGCACCTGGGTGCCGTTGGGCAGGTCCACGAGCAGCTCGCGCAGGTGGCTGATGTCCTTGCGGTATTTTTCGGCAAGGCGCAACACCAGGTCGAAGCGCTTCTCACCCTCGAAGATGGTGCCGGCCACGCCGCCCGAGAAGGCCGTGGAGAGGTAGTTGTTCAGCTTGGCCACATCCACGCCATAGCGCGCCAGTTGCTCACGGCGATAGCGCACCACGATCTGGGGCAGGCCGCTGGTGGCCTCGACGCGCACGTCGGCCGCGCCGGGCACGGTGCTGATGATGGAAGCCATCTCGGCGGCCTTCCTGGCGAGGATGTCGAGGTCTTCACCGTAGAGCTTGACCGCCACGTCTTCGCGCACGCCCGTGAGCAGCTCGTTGAAGCGCAGCTCGACGGGCTGGGTGAAGACGTAGTTCACGCCCGGCAACACGGCCAGCTTCTCCTTCATTTTCTCGATCAGTTCCTTTTTGGTTTTGGCGCTGACCCACTTGCTCCTGTCTTTTTCCATGACGATGAAGCAGTCGGCAATGTCCATGGGCATGGGGTCGGTAGGGATCTCGGCCACGCCGATGCGCGCCAGCACGCTCTTGACCTCGGGGAAGTTGTCCAGCAGGATGCGCTCGATCTTTTTCGACACCTCGATGCTCTCGCTCAGCGAGCTGCCCGGCTTGATGAGGGCCTGCATGGCGATGTCGCCCTCGTCGAGCTTGGGCACAAACTCGCCGCCCATGCGCGTGAAGGTGTACACCGCCGCACCAAACAGGCCCACGGCCAGCACGAGCGTGGCGATGCGGTGGCGCAGCGCAGCCGTCAGCAGAGGGTTGTACAGCCGGTACAGGCCGCGCATGAGGCGCTCGCTGAAGCGGTGGACGACCTGCTCGAAGCGCACGATCCAGTTGCGGCTGCCGGGCCGGGGCGGCTTGAGCACCACCGCACAAACGGCCGGCACCCAGGTCAGGCACAACAGAATGGCGCCCAGCACGGCAAAACCGAAGGTGAAAGCCATGGGCCGAAACATCTTGCCCTCGATGCCGGTGAGGAAGAGGATGGGCGCAAACACGATCAGGATGATGAGCTGCCCGAAGAAAGCCGAGTTCATCATGGTGCTGCCGGCTTCATAGGCCAGCTTGTCCATCAGGCCGCCGCCAAAATCGGTGCGCCCTTTGGCCAGTTGCCGCTCCACGAGCAACACCGTGCCCTCGACGATGATCACCGCCCCGTCCACGATGATGCCGAAGTCAATGGCACCCAGCGACATGAGGTTGGCCCACACGTCGAACACGTACATCAGGATGAAGGCAAACAGCAGGGAAAGGGGTATGATGGAGGCCGTGATGAGACCGCCGCGCAGGCTGCCCAGCAGCAACACCAGCACGAACACCACGATGAGCGCCCCCTCGATCAGGTTTTTCTTTACGGTGCTCGTGGTGCGCGCAATGAGAGCGCTGCGGTCAATGAAGGGCTCGATGCGCAAGCCCTCGGGCAACGACTTCTGAATCTCCTCGATGCGCTTTTGCACGTTGCGGATCACCTCGTTGGGGTTTTCCCCCTTGAGCATCAGAATCTGGCCGCCCACGGCCTCGCGCCCGTCCTGGGTGAAGGCGCCGAAGCGCACGGCATGCCCCAGACGGATGTCTTCGGCCACATCCTTGAGCAGCACAGGAGTATTGTCTTTGAGCGCCACGGGGATGAGCCCCAGCTCGTCGAGCGAACGCACCAGACCCTCGCCACGGATGAAGTTGGCCTGGTGGTTTTTCTCGATATAGGCGCCGCCCGTATTGGCGTTGTTGCGTTCAAGCGCCTCGAACACGTCGCCGATGGTGATGCCGAAGCTGTTGAGGCGGTCGGGGTTGAGCGCCACCTCGTATTGCTTCAGGTAGCCGCCGAAGGAGTTGATCTCCACCACGCCGGGCACCAGCGCCATCTGGCGCCGCACGATCCAGTCCTGAATGGTGCGCAACTCCATGGGCGAGTACCGATCCTCATAGCCGGGCTCGGGCACCAGCGTGTACTGGTAAATCTCGCCCAGACCCGTCGTGATGGGCGCCATGAACGGCTCGCCAAAACCGGCAGGGATAGCCTCGTTCACTTCGGCCAGCTTCTCCTGTACGAGCTGACGCGGCAACCAGGTGCCCATCCGATCCTCGAAAACGATGGTCACCACCGAAAGCCCGAAACGCGAAATGGAGCGCAGCTCGATCACGCCGGGCAGGTTGGCCATGGCCAGCTCGACCGGATAGGTCACAAACTGCTCGATGTCCACGGTGCCCAGATTGGGCGCTACCGTGATGACCTGTACCTGGTTGTTGGTAATGTCGGGCACCGAGCCGAGCTTGACGTTTTTCAGGGCAAAAACTCCGCCCAGCACGAGGCCCGCCACCAGCAGCAGTACCACGAACTTGTTGCGGATAGAAAATGAGATTATACTGTTGATCATGATTTTTCTTCTTTCTTTTCCGCGGCACCCGGGCCGTGTGCATGCAGCGTGTGCAGCAACACGAGGGGCCGCAAGCAATGAGCCGGTAAGGAACCAGAGAAAGGGAAACTGCCCCGGGGAAGGAGGCACCTGAATGCCGCGCGGCAGCAATGGCGGCGCATGTCAGGGCTTCATTTGCCGAAAGGC
This sequence comes from Saprospiraceae bacterium, assembly GCA_015490175.1. Lineage (GTDB taxonomy): Bacteria > Bacteroidota > Bacteroidia > Chitinophagales > Saprospiraceae > WFYJ01. Next base: position 6,202 of record WFYJ01000164.1, read on the forward strand.
AAAAGCACACAATCCCCTGCTGTGTGGAGCAGAATCAAACCCGGGTCGGCGGACGCCAGATGTCCAGCGAAAGAAGAAAAGGATGGAGAAGCTTGACGCGCACAGGCTGATCAGCGAGCTGGACAGGCACTGTGCAGAAGGGAGAAGCGATCTGCGTTTCCTCGATGGCCAGCGAGCAACAGGCACAGCCACAAAGGGGCGAACACAGATCGTCCACATCGTGCTCGGCATCGGTATCACTACAGGAAACAAGGCAGGCTCCGTCCGTTCCGGAAGCAGCGGGCAAGGCCCAGTGATCCTTGCACGGCATGGCCGACAGGATCAGCAGGTAAACAGCGAGCAATATGTTTCCCGTAATTCGCATGAGGCGACAAAGGTACTTCCCCTTCCACGCTTGCGCAAATGGCTTTTTGTTATCCATTTGTAAAAACGGCGCTTTTTGTGCAAATGATCACTTTTGCGGATCTTCCCCCTTCGCACAAACAAAGGAGCTCATGCCGTCCCGATCACCCGCCTTCGAATCGCTCTGCGTCAAAGAGCAAGTGCACACGCCCGATGTGCCGCCCCACGTACAGCCCATCCATGCCACTTCCTCGTTTGCCTTTCGCGACATCGAACAGAGCATCCGCGTCTTCTGCGGTGAGGAAGCCGGGTACAAGTACTCGCGCTACGGCAACCCCACAGTGGATGCGGCTGCCGCCAAAATCGCCGCCCTCGAGGGCTTCGGGCTCGAGCGCGAGGTGGCGGCGCTCATGACCAGCTCGGGCATGTCGGCCATTGCCACCCTGCTCATGGCCACCCTGGAAAAAGGCGATCGCGTGCTGACGCAGGGCAACCTCTATGGCGGCACCACCGAGCTGCTCGACAAAGTGCTCCGGCGCCTCGGCATCGAGCCCGTGTTTGCCGACCTGCACGACCTCGACGAAGTGGAACGCCTGCTGCGCCACGACGACCGCATTCGCATGATCTGGTTCGAAACGCCGGCCAACCCCACCCTCGCCTGCGTGGACATCGAGGCGCTCGCCACCCTCGCGCGCCAACACGGCCGCCTGTCGGCCATCGACAACACCTTCGCCACTCCCTGCCTGCAACGCCCCCTCGCCCTCGGCGTCGATTTCGTCATCCACAGCACGACCAAGTACCTCAACGGCCACGGCACCGGCATTGCGGGCGTCATCGTGGGCAGCAAGGAGCTCATCGAGGGCTCCGTGTGGGAAACCATGAAGCTCACCGGCACCAACTGCAGCCCCTTCGAGGCCTGGCTCGTACTGCAAGGCATCAAAACGCTGCCCCTCCGCATGGAGCGCCACTGCCACAACGCCCGCATGCTCGCCCAGTGGCTCGAAGCGCAGCCCGCCGTGGCCCGCGTCAACTGGCCCGGCCTGCCCACTCATCCCGACCACCAGATCGCCAGAAAACAGATGACCGACTTCGGCGCCATGCTCTCCTTCGAGCTGGCCGGCGGCCTCGAGGCGGGCAAGCGCTTCATGAATGCACTCCGCTTCTGCGCCCTGGCGCCCACCCTTGGCGACGTGGACACGCTGGTGCTACACCCCGCCACCAGCTCTCATCTCAACGTGCCGCGCGCACTGCGCCTGGCCAATGGCATCACCGACGGACTGGTGCGCATCTCCGTGGGCATCGAAGCCATTGACGACCTCATTGCCGACTTCGAGCAGGCACTGCGGGCATGTGCAGGCGCCGCCGATGCTCAATAGACCATGAGCGCGCATCCGTTGCCACCGATGCAGCCCGCTTCCTGCCCTATTTTCCCTTTCGGCCCTTCCTTCTTTGTCATCAGCCGACATCTGCACACATATCTCTGCGCCTTTCGGCAAATGATATTCCGACAATACCTACCTTTCGGCAAACAACCGTTGGCAGCTGACCAACAGCACATGGAAAGATTTCCAACCCGCCACCTGTCTCACCTTCTGCTTTCGCAAAAAACGCCATTCCTCCGCTCGCTGCAAGCCGCGGCTTTGATGAGTGAGGAAGCGAGGATCAGCGGATCGAGCGCACGGAAAAAGCCGGTGACGACCCCGAAAATCGGAGCCTGTCCCGGTTTACCGGAACGAGTTTTCTGACGAGTTTGCACAAGCTCCGAAACTTCGGGAACAAGTTGTTGCGAGAGGCCCTGTTTTTTTTCTGGGGCCTCACGATTTGAGCAAGCAACTGACCGCCAGAAAAAAAAATCGCTCAACCCTCAACACTACACGCTCAACCTTTTTTTTCAACCAAAAAACCCCGATGCCATGAGAATCTTGTTCTTGTTCAGCACTTGTCTGGCGGCCCTGTGGGGCCCGTTGCACGCCCAGCCGCCGGTATTGTTCCGTACCGGTGCAGAGATCCTGCCTGAAAACGCAAAGGCCTTCGCCGAACGAGGCACCATCTCGGCAGAAGAGATGGTCGGCGACTACTACTATCGGCTCATTCAGTTCCACACTCTGCCCGACAGGGCCGCTCATCGCGCCATTGACGCGGCAGGCATCCTGTTGCTCGACTACCTGCCGCACAACGCCTACGTGGCCGCCCTGCCCGTCGGCCTCGACCCGGCGGTATTGGCCGGGCTGGGCGTGCGCAGCATCGTGCCGCTGCATCCCTGGCGCAAGATCGCGCCGCCCCTGTTGGCCGGCGACTTCGGCGACTGGGCCGTGGAGCGCGGCTACGCCTCGGTCATCGTCAAGTTTTACAAAAATATTGACCACGAGACCGTGCGCCGTTTTTGCGAAAGCAAAGGCTGGACGATCGAAAAGGACAACGGCTACAACAACTACCTGCAACTGCGCCTGCGCACCGACGAATTGATGAGCCTGGCCAACGAGCCGTGGGTGGCGTGGATCGACCGCATGCCCGAACCGGGCCAGCCCGAAGACGTGTTGGGGCGCGCCCTGCACCGCGCCAACGTGCTCGACAGCCCGCTGCCCTCGGGCCGCCACTACGACGGCTCGGGGCTCAGCGTGCTGGTGCGCGACGACGGCGCCATCGGCCCGCACATCGACTTCCACGGCCGCCTCAACCAGGACTTCGTGGGCCCCTCCTCGGGCAGCCACGGCGACATGGTGGCCGGCATCTTCGCCGGCGCAGGCAACATAGACCCCTACGTGCGCGGCATGGCCGCCGGCGCATACCTCTACGTGGTGGACTACGAACCCAGCTTTCTCGACGAGACGATGGACCTGCACTACGAGCATGGCGTGCTGGTCACCAACTCGTCCTACAGCAACGGCTGCAACGCCGGCTACACGGCCACCACCGAAACGGTGGACCAGCAGGTGTATGAAAACCCGACCCTCATCCACATCTTCTCGGCCGGCAACAACAACGGCAGCGAATGCGGCTATGGCGCCGGCGACCAATGGGGCAACATCACCGGCGGCCACAAACAGGGCAAGAACGTCATCGCTACGGCCAACCTCAATGCCGACGCCACGCTGGTCAGCACGAGCAGCCGCGGCCCCGCCTACGACGGCCGCATCAAGCCCGACATCGCCGCCAACGGCCGCAACCAGATGAGCACCGACCCCGACAACGGCTATTCGCCCGGGGGCGGCACCTCGGCAGCCTCGCCCAGCATTGCCGGCGTGACCACCCAGCTCATCCACGCCTACCAGACCATCTACGGCCAGCTTCCGCAAACGGGGCTCATCAAGGCCATCATGCTCAATACCGCCAACGACCTTGGCGAGCCCGGCCCCGACTTCCGCTATGGCTGGGGCCACGTCAACGCCTGGCGCGCCGTGCTGACCCTCGAAGAAGGGCGCTTCCTCGAGGGCGAGGTAGCCCAGAACGCCACGGCCACACACACCATCGAGGTGCCCGAGGGCGTGCGCGAGCTGCGCGTCATGACCTACTGGATGGACCCGCCCGCCACGGCCATGGCGGCCAAAGCACTCATCAACGACCTCGACACGCGCCTGCTGGGCCCCGACAGCAGCAGCCACCTGCCGCTCGTGCTCGACCACCGGCCCGACCCCGCCCTGTTGTCGCAGCCGGCCGTGCCCGGCATCGACACGCTCAACAACATGGAGCAGGTGCGCATCAGCGACCCGCCGGCAGGCACCTGGACGCTCGAAGTGACGGGCAAGGAGGTGCCCTTCGGCACGCGCCCCTACTTCGTGGTCTATGAGTTCCGCACCGACGAGGTCACCTTCACGCGGCCGGCAGGGGGCGAACAATTCGTGCCGGGCGAGACGGAGCGCATCCACTGGGACGCCTACGGCACCGACGGCACCTGGACGCTCTCCTACTCGCTCAACGGCGGCCAGACGTGGTTGCCCATCGCCACCTTCGACGGCGACTATCGCATGTTCGACTGGCAGGTGCCTGCCGTACTGGGCGGCAACATCCGGCTGCGCCTCGAGCGCAACGGCATCACGGCCGTCTCGGAGCCCTTCACTATCATGCATCAGCCGCAAAACGTGGAGGTCACCCAGGCTTGCCCCGACTTTATCCGGGTCGAATGGGACGCACCGGCCGGCGCAGACAGCTTCGTCGTCTATCGCCTGGGCAGCAAATACATGGATTCAGTGGACGTGACCACCGACACGTGGTACGAGTTTCCCACACAGGACGGCAACCCCACCCTCGACTACTGGTTTGCCGTAGCCGCCTACGGCCCACAGGGCCAACTGTCGCGGCGCACCGTGGCCATCGGCTACAACGAGGGCCTGCTCAATTGCCCCCTGATGCACGACATGGAAGTGGTCGAGATTCTCCAGCCCACAATCAGCAAACTGGTCACGTGCAATGAATACATCACGGACCTGACCGTGCGCATCCGCAACGGGGGACAGAGCGACGAAAGCGAAGTGACACTCTACTACCAGATCAACGATCAACCTCCGGTCAGCGCCCAGCTCACCGATCTGGAAGCCGGCAGCGAGCACATCTTCACCTTTGCCGAACCGCTCGTCTTCGACGAGGCAAACCACTATACGCTCAGGGTGTGGACCGATCTGGCCGGCGACGAGGCCTTTTTCAACGACATGCAGGAAACCGACTTCTACCTGTGGCTGATCATGGGCAACGGCGCCGCCGTGCCCGTGGCCGAAGATTTCGAGGGCATCGCATGGCCGCCCGTCAACTGGCTGGTGGACAACCCCGACGACTTCATCACCTGGAAGCCACGCGGAGTGATCGGCCCCGACGGGCAAATCACCACCGCCGCCTACCTCAACAACTTCCAGTACCCGGCCCCGGGTGAGCGCGACCTGCTGGTGAGCACACCCGTCGATCTGACGCAGCTCAGCCGCGCCATACTCGAATTCGACTACGCCTACGCACAGTATTCCTCGCAGTATGCCGACACCCTGCTCATAAACGTAATGACCGACTGTGGCACGACTCCGGCCGACACCATCTTTCATCAGTGGGGCAGCGGCCTGGCCACAGTGGCCGACTATAACGACATCTTCACCCCCGAGGCGGCCGAAGACTGGATGCATGTCACGCTCGACATCAGCGCCTTTGCCGGTCAGAGCATCACGGTGCGCTTCGCCAACATTACCGGCTACGGCAACAGCCTGTACCTCGACAACATCAATATCCGGCAAATGAAGGCGCCGGCCAACGCGCAGATCCTCACCGACGGCCCGGCCATACCCTGTGAAGGCGACTTCCTCGTCTTCGAGGCCCAGGCCGAAGGCGACTTCCTGCAATACGAATGGGACTTCGGCCCCGAGGCATGGCCCCAGACCAAAACCGGAGCCGGACCGCACAGCATCCTGTTTGCCCAGGCCGGCACCTACGAGATCAGCCTGACCGTGTACAACGAACTGGACACCCTCGTCACCACCCAGACCATTGATATTGCACCCTACCCCGTGGCTTCTTTCGAAGCGGAGGTGACCGGACAGGCGGCTACCTTCCAGAACACCAGTCAGTACGCCGACGAGGTGTTCTGGGACTTCGGCGATGGCGAAACGACTACCATCGAAAATCCGGTGCACGTCTATCTACAGACGGGCGTGTACGTGGTCAAGCTGACGGCCACCAACGATTGCGGCTCGAAAACGACGACCGACACGCTATACGTCGGCACCACCGCCACCAGCGAGCTCGACGTGCAATACCGGCTCGAGCTGGCACCCAACCCCGCCACCGATCAGGTGACGCTGTCGCTGCTCGGCCCTGAAGGCCGGACGGTCTCCGTGGCCCTGCTCGACCTGCACGGGCGCAGCCTGCGCGAACAGAGCGTGCGGCTCCAGCCTCAGACCATTCAACTGACCTGGCCACTCGATTTGCCGAAAGGCATCTACCTGATACGGCTGCAGGACGAAGACGGAGTGCTGGTGCGCAAATTGGCCATACAGTAAAACGTTGAGCTGCAACCACACACAGGGACCACGTGCATGGCAATAGTGGTCCCTGTTTTTTTCTGGAAAATGTGAGAACAGGGCGGAACCGACGGCATATTTTGGCCCTGCACGAATGAAAAGCGTACCATTGCGCAGCAATGCACAACGATCTCGCCAGAAAAAACCAAAGCGCCATGAAAATCTTGACGAACCTGTGGTGGCTGTGCCTGCTGCTGTGTGCACAGCCGGTATCCGGTCAGCAGAAGGGGCGGCTCACGCCGATGCTGTTGTGGCAGCTGGGCCGCGTGTCGCTCGAAGACGTATCGCCCGACGGCAAGACGGTCCTCTACGGCGTCACGCGCTACGATCTGGCCGCCAACAAGGGCAACCGCGACCTGTATCTCATCGCCGCCGATGGCAGCGATCGCGGGCAGCCGCACCAGTTGACGTCCACTCCCGCCAGCGAGGCCAACGCCCGCTTCCACCCCGACGGCAAACGGATCGGCTACCTGTATCAGGGGCACCTGTGGGTGATGGACCTGACCAGCGGGCAGGCACGGCAGGTGTCGGATCAGGAGATGGAAGGGTTCATGTGGTCGCCTGACGGCAAAAAGGTCCTGTACGTGGCCGAGGTGAAATACGAGCCGACCATTGCCGACCGCTATCCCGAGCTCGACAAGGCCCATGCCTGGATTTTCGACGACCTGATGTACCGGCATTGGGACCACTACGAAGACGGCAAGTATCGCAACATCTTCGTGGCCGAATTTCGGGACAGCGTTTTGGCGGAAGCCAGAAACATCATGAACGAACCCTACGATGCGCCCCTGCAGCCCTTCGGCGGCATGGAGCAGATTGCCTGGCACCCCAAAGGGCACCTCATCGCCTACACCTGCAAGAAGCTCAAGGGCAAGGCCTGGGCCACCAGCACCAACTCGGAGATTTACCTGTACAACCTCAATACCGAACAGACGCGCAACATCTCGGAAGGGCTGCCCGGCTACGACATGGAGCCTGCCTTCTCGCCCGACGGCCGCTACATCGCCTGGAACAGCATGGCCACCGACGGCTACGAGTCGGACCGCAACCGCATCTTCATCATGGACCTGCACAACGGCAGCCGCTGGGAGATGACCGAAGGGCTCGACATGAACGCCAACCACCCGCACTGGGCCGCCGACGGCCAGGGCATCTACTTCACCTCTGAGCGCGGCGCCACCAACCACATCTACTATGTCGATTTCCGCAAGGGCGGCAAGCTGCGCCGGCTCACCAGCGGCCACTACAACTTCTACGACTTCGCGGTAACCCCGGACTACCTCATCGCGCGCCGCTGTTCGATGTCGGAGCCGCACGAGCTGTACCGCGTCACGCTCGATGCGGGCCGCGCCAACCAGCTTACCTTCACCAACAAGGCCATCCTCGACACGCTGGCCATGGGCAAGGTGGAGAAGCGCTGGATACAAACGACCGACGGCAAGAAGATGCTCACCTGGGTGATCTACCCGCCCGACTTCGACCCGAACGAGAAGTACCCCACCTTGCTCTACTGCCAGGGCGGCCCCCAGAGCACCGTGAGCCAGTTCTGGTCGTACCGCTGGAACTTCCAGCTCATGGCCGCCAACGGCTATATCGTGGTGGCGCCCAACCGCCGCGGCCTGCCCGGCTTCGGCCGCGAGTGGAACGACGCCATCGCGGGCGACTGGGGCGGCCAGGCCATGCAGGACCTGCTTGCCGCCATCGACAGCATGAGCCGCGAGCCCTTCGTCGATGAGTCGCGCCTGGGTGCCGTGGGGGCCAGCTTTGGCGGCTACTCGGTGTACTGGCTGGCGGGCAACCACCACAAGCGCTTCAAGGCCTTCGTGGCACATGCCGGCCTGTTCAACCTCGAGAGCTGGTACGGCACCACCGAAGAGCTGTTCTTCGCCAACCACGACCTGGGCGGCCCCTACTGGACCAAACCCCGCCCCGAAACCTACGACACCGACTCGCCCCACCTGTATGCCGACAACTGGGACACGCCCATCCTCATCATCCACGGCGGCAAGGACTATCGCGTGCCCGAGTCGGAAGGCATGCAGGCCTTCCAGGTGGCGCAACTCAAGGGCATCCCCAGCCGTTTCCTGTATTTTCCCGACGAAAACCACTGGATCCTCACGCCACAGAACGGCGTGCTCTGGCACCGCGTGTTCTTCGAGTGGCTGGACCAGTGGCTGAAGGAGTAAACGCACAAGGCAGGAGGGTCAGGCTCGTTGCCTGCCCGTCCTGCTTTCGCAAAATACCGGGTATCATGAACTGGCAAAAACGGCTGGGCAGTTTTTCGAAAGCCTGCAAAGAGCTGGAAGAGGCCTGTGCACAGGGGACGTATAACAAGCTGGAACGCGGCGGGCTGATCCAGGCATTCGAATTCACATTCGAGCTGGCATGGAAAACGAGCAAAGACTGGCTCGAATGGCAGGGCTATTCGGTCAGGAGCCCGCGTGAAGTACTGCGCACCCTTTCGGAAACGGGCCTGCTGCCCCCGCCGACAGTCGAAACGCTGCTGGATGCGCTTTCGAAGCGAAATTGGCCGGCCCATACCTACACGGAATCCCTTGCACAGACAGCCGTATCGCTCATACGCAACGACTATTTCCCTGCGTTGAAAAAACTCGCCGATGCCCTCGAAAAGGAAGCCGGAAACGAAGGCTGACGGCCTCGAACCGCGCCACCGCAAGCTCTTGCTCGACATCCTCACGGCCCACCCGCGCGTCCAGCGCATCGTGCTGTTCGGGTCGAGAGCCACCGGCCAGTGGCGGCCCGGGTCAGACATCGACCTGGCCCTGTTTGGCGAAAGCCTCGATTGGCGCGATCTTGGCAAACTGATCCTGGCCATCGAGCAGACCACCATCCCCTGGGAAGTGGACCTCGTCCTGGCCAGTCAGATCGAGAAAGACGCATTGCGACGACACATTCAGGAGGAAGGCATCGTTTGGTTCGACCGAAACGCGTCGAAGACGCCCGACCAGCCCTGAATGCCAAGCCAAAAAACAAGGACATGGAATTTTTCGAACAGGAAGACATACGCAACCTCGGCAACCTCGAGCTGCTGGCCCGCCAGGTGGTCGAAGGCTTTATCATCGGCCTGCACAAAAGCCCCTTTCACGGCTTCTCGGTCGAATTTGCCGAACACCGCCTCTACAATCCGGGCGAACCCGTCAAGGACATCGACTGGAAGGTGTATGCCCGTACCGACCGCCTGTACAGCAAGCGCTTCGAAGAAGAGACCAACCTGCGCTGCCAGATCGTGCTCGACGCCTCTTCATCCATGTACTTCCCCGAGGTGACCCCCACGAGCAAGCACTACATCAACAAAATCCGATGGGCTTCCCTTGCCGCAGCGGCACTGATGAACCTGCTGTTGCGCCAGCGCGATGCCTTTGGCCTTTCGGTGTTCGACAGCGAAGTGCGCGCACACACGCGTGCCCGCTCCAGCACGGCTCAATACCAGCTCTTGCTCAGCCACCTGCATCGCCTCATCACCCGGCCCGAGCCGAACAAGGGCACGGCCGCCGCGCGCGCGCTGCACCAGATCGCCGACAGCATTCACAAGCGCTCGCTGGTCGTCATCTTCAGCGATATGTTCGAACAGCAGGAGCGGGCCGAAGCGCTCTTCGCGGCCCTGCAGCACCTCAAGCACAACAAGCACGAGGTCATCCTTTTCCATACGGTGGACAAAGCCCTCGAGCTGGACTTCGAATTCCAGAACCGCCCCTACCTGTTCATCGACATGGAAACGGGCGAAAAAGTGAAGCTGCAGCCCGCACAGGTCAAGGAGCATTACGTTCAGCAGGTCAGGGAATTCACCGATGCGCTGAAGATGAAATGCCTGCAATACCACATCGACTTCGTGGAAGCCGACATCCGGAAGGGCTTCAAAGAGGTGTTGCAGGCTTACCTGGTCAAAAGAGCCAGAATGAGGGTGTGACCTCCTCTGTCCGCTGTTTCCCGAACCGGGAGAACCCTGTCTCGACTTGCTGCCTGCGCCCCGGGCACAGGAGGGTTGATCTGGCATGCAAAACCAGCCTTTTGCACCGAAAACAATACTTTTCCTGCCATTCATCGAAAAATCGCACCCTACGTGTTTTCCGGTAGGGTTTTTGATATCTGCTGAGCGCCCCCTTCTGCGAAATCCCCCCTGATCTGTCCCCCCGATTTCCGCTGACGCATCCCTTTGGATGCGCCATGAGCTTTTGGCAAACACTATTCAAACACCAAAAAAACGATCCGGAACATGAACCAGGACAAGATCAAGGTGCTGCTCGTAGAGGACAACCTCGTTTTCCAGACGGGCATTTCCTTTCTCATTCAGGGCGGCGACAAATTCGAACTGGTGGACAAGGTAGCCAGTGGCCTGGATGCCGTGGCCCGCGTCAAAACCATGGAGGTAGATGTGGTCATCATGGATCTGTATCTGCCCGACATTGACGGCGTGGAAGCCACGCGCCAGATCCTCGAATACAAGCCCGACATCAAGGTGTTGGCCTGCTCGGCCGAGCGCGACGAGGAGAAAATCCTGCAGATCGTGCAGGCCGGCGCCCTCGGCTTCATTTACAAGAACGCCAGCACCGAGGAGTTCCGCAAGGCACTGGAAATCGTGGCGGCCGGCAACACCTATTTCAGCCGCGAGATTTTTTCCATTCTCGTCACTTTCCTGCAGCAGGCCGGCCAAGTGGACACCTCACAGCCCGGCCCTGCCGACCCCGAGCGCCTGAAAGAACTGAAAGAAAAGCTCTCGCCGCGCGAGCTGGAAATCCTCAAGTACATCGCCGAAGAAATGACCAACAAGGAGATTGCCGAAAAGCTCTTCATCAGCCCGCGCACCGTAGACACCCACCGCCGCAACCTGCTTCAGAAGCTCAAAGTGAAAAATACCGCAGGCCTGGTCAAGTACTACATGGCCATGATGATGTGAGGCAACAGCCCCGCTACCACCAGATTTTCTTCACTTCGCGGACGTTGTCGCCGGTCAGCGAGCACAGGTATACCCGCATCAAATTGGTCCGGGAGATCTTGTTGCAATGCTTGAGGGTTTAGGGTTTAGTTTTTTTCTTATTGGATGTCAGTTTTTTATCAAATCCTCGGTTCTTCGGTTCCTCACTCAATGCAACCGCAGCTTTCAGCCGCAGATAGACGCAGTTTGCGCGCATTTTTTGGCCAGGTTGAGGGTTGAGGGTATAGGGTTGATGGCTTACAACTCTATGAAAATCAGTGTGTTCCCAGTGGTGATCTGTGTAACTGAATGATTTTCAGACGCAGAAGACGCAGCGCTGACGCTGTTTGCGCAGCGGGTCACTCCCTCACTCCATCTCTCTTCTCTCCATTTCAGAAAATCGTCTGGCGTCCATTGACTATCGTCAAAAATTCCCAAACCGAATTGCGTTGAGTAGAATCAATCTGCGAGCTGCCAACGGGAAGGTTTTCACTGAAAAATTGCTGTGCGCAAACCCGATGCACGCCCGACAGGCAGAGGAGGCACAGGAGGAAATAGCGCAAGCTGGCGGCCATGTTCATAGCTTTGAGCCCGGTTCAACAGAAATTGTCATTGCAAGTTATCCTGAAAAGGTTGTGTTTCAAAGGCGCACGTTGATGAAATTATACAAAGTCAAGGAGATATACTACACCCTGCAGGGAGAGGGCGCCCAGGCGGGACGCCCGGCCGTATTCTGTCGGTTTGCAGGCTGCAATCTGTGGACGGGGCGCGAGCAGGACCGCCACAAGGCCATCTGCCGGTTCTGCGATACCGACTTCGTGGGTATGGATGGGCCATTGGGTGGCAAGTACACTGCCGAAGTGCTCGCACAGCAGGTGGCTTCGCTCTGGCCAGAAGGGGAAACGGGACGGCCATACGTCGTCTGTACCGGCGGTGAGCCGCTGCTGCAGCTCGACGAGTCGCTCATCGCTGCCTTTCACGCCATGGGGTTCGAGGTGGCTGTCGAGACCAATGGTACCGTAGCCGCACCCGAAGGCCTCGACTGGATCTGCGTCAGCCCCAAGGCAGGAGCGCCGCTGGTGCAGACCAGCGGGCACGAGCTGAAGTTGGTGTATCGGCAGGAGGGGGCACTGCCCGAGCAATTTGCGCAGCTCGACTTTGCGCATTTCTTTTTGCAGCCCATGGACGGCCCCGAGGTGAAACGGTTCACGCGCGAAGCCATCGCCTATTGCCTGGCCCACCCTCAGTGGCGCCTCAGCATCCAGACGCACAAATGGCTGGGCATTGACTGATGCGCCGACCCCACAAATCGCCTTTCATCTGCCCGAAACCGCCGATAGTCGAATGCCTGCGGGTCGCATTTGCCGAAAGGCGACATCTTGGGAATGGATAAATTGAGATGGAGGGATGGAGGGATTGAGTGAGTGAGTGAGTGATGGAGGGATGGAGTGAGGAGTACCGATTCGACCGATTTGACCGATTTGACCATAAACAGCCAATTTCTCTTTGCTTTCGCAAAAAACGCACATCATGACACAGGAAGACCTCCAACGCAGCGAGCACGCCGAAACCATCATCCGCAATCACGTCATCTGGAGCATGGGGGCGGGCTTCATCCCCGTGGTCGTGGCCGACGTGCTGGCCGTCAGTGCGCTGCAACTCGACATGATCCGACAGTTGTGCCGCGTGTACCACGTGGATTTCAGCGAGACCCAAGGCAAAGCCATCGTCTCCAGCCTGACGACCAGCACGCTGGCGCGCATCGCCGCCGGCAGCGTGGCCAAGCTCATCCCGGGCGTGGGATCCGTGATCGGCGGCATGACCACCTCCCTCTTCGCCGGTGCTTCCACCTATGCCCTGGGCCAGGTGTTCAAGACCCATTTCGAAATGGGCGGCACCATTCTCGATTTCGACCCGGCACGCCTCAAGAAGATGTACCAGGAACAGTTCGAAAAGGGCAAACGCGTGGCACAGGAATGGAAAAAACAGGCCGAGCAGGAAGGCGCACCCGAACCACCGCGCAAACGCGCCCGCGTGGTGACCGATGACGAACAGGACCTGCTGGCCAAACTCAAAGAGCTCGGCCAACTGCACAAGGAAGGCGTGCTGACCGACGAGGAGTTTGCGGCCCTGAAGAAAAAGCTGATGGAAGGATGATTTGCAGAAAAGGTCGGGGTTGAGACCGCGCTGCGCGCGATGTTGAGATTCCCTCCAGCGCGTAGCCTGACCCGATTACCGAGTTGCCTGTCTTTTTGAGAGCTTCTCAACAGACGCACGTTGTGCGTCTCAACACCACTGCAACAGCAGTGTCTCAACACCCGCATCGCGGTCTCAACCCTCCCTCAACCCTCACTCAACATCATCCAGGTTTCGGATCGTGATTTCGTAGTCGTTGAACTGGGCGAGAATACCGGTGACGTTGACCGTGCCCGTGGGCAGGGGTTCATTGGCGAAGCTGGCCGCCGAGCGAGTGTAGAGGATGATGCTGCCGGTGGCGTCGGTGAGGGTGCGGTTGCCCGAAAAAATGGCGCCGCCGCTCAGGGTGGCATTTTCCACTTTCACCAGCGTGCTTTCCCAGGTTTCGGCATTGGCCAGGATCTCGGCCACGGTGGCCACGCGCGGGGCGGGCAGCGTGCCGGTGCCTTTGCTGGTGGCGCGGTCGAGGAAGACGTTGTTGACCTGCAGCAGGCCGTTGAACTCGTTGAGCTGCAGGCCCGACACATCCACTTCGAGCTCTTCGCCCAGGTCGAAGCTGTGGGCCTCGGTAAAGCGCACCACGACGCCGAACGCACCGTCCTGCAAGACGAGGTTTTGCGGATGAATGTTGCCGTTGAGGCGGTCGGAGATGACCACGCCGCGGATGTATTTGCCGTCAGGCGCAGCGGTGGCGCCGCTGTTGAACAGATTGCGGATCTCCTCGAGGCTGATGCGGTCGCCGCCCGTGCCGGTGCCCGTATCGCAGCGCTCGCCGGGCATGTCCACATCGTTCAGGTCGCGAATGTAGAGCTGCAAGTCGTCGCGGTAGATGCTGAACACGGCCGTCAGGGAGCCATTGCCCTCGGGCGTCAGCTCGGCGGCAAAGTCGGCATAGCCGCTCGTGCGCAGGATGATGGCGTTGCCGTCGCAGTCTTCCACCATTCTGTTCACCGAGATGCGATTGACGGCATCGGCGAAGGGCTGCCCGGCATCGGTTTCGGCGAACTGGACGCTGTCGAGCTGGATGAGCGTGCTGAGGTCGGCGGAGGTCAGCTCCGTGATCTTGCGCTTGCGGGGCGTGACGGGCTGGTCGCGCGGCCCCTTGACGAGGTAGTCGTCGAGCAGCACCGGCTCGATGAAGGCCAACACCTCGTTGCCGTTGGCATCAATGGTGGTGCCACCGCCCAACTGGTACTGGCCGTTGTAGTCGCCCAGCCAGAGGCCTCTGGGCTTGATGTAGAGTTTGCGCCCTACCGGATAGTCGTTGTACAACTCCGTGGCATTGATGCGCAGGTCGATGCCGCCCGTTTCGTCCTGCACCACGATGGTGCGGTAGAAGTTGCCCGAGCGGTCGTCGGCAATGACGACGGCCTCGATGATCCAGTCTTGCGTCACCTCCTCGAACTGGCCGATGGTATGCAGGGCGCGCAGGTCGGCAATGGTGGCATTGGGTGTGAGTTGCACGTCTTCGCCTTCGGGGGGTGGCGCGTCGAATTCGAGGTTCACACAGCCACCGAAAGCGACAACAAGGGCAAAAGCGAAAGCGAGTTGAACGATGTATTTCATGAGTGACGATATTGATTGATGCGAAGATGGTCGTTACAGGGCTCCTCTGGGCTGTATTTTGCGAAAGCAAAATGATGGGCTACCAGTTGAAGCTGATATTCAGGAACCAGGTGCGGCCCCAGGCGTAGTAGTAGCGCGTGGGGAAGACGTTCGGGTCTTTGGTTTCGAAATCGAAGCGCAATTGCTCGTAGCCACCGCTGATGATGTCCTGGCGGTCGAGGATGTTGTCTATGCCGAGGTTGAGGCGCAGGAAGTAGTCGCCAAAGCGGAACGACTTGCCGCCGAAAAAGTCGAGCGTGGTGGCAGCCGGCGCCTTTTCCTGCCACAGGATGGCGCGCCACAGGTCCGAGTCGGGCTCTACGCCGTCCACTGCGGCCGCCGTGCGCCGGTCGGGATTGAAGTCGAGCCAGAGCTGGTCGAAGAAGTTGAGGTTGAGGCTGGCCCACCAGTAGCCCTTGCCCTCGTAGTTGAGGCCGAAAGTCATGGCGCGCTGGGGCGTGCGCGGCACGTAGAAGTTTTTCATATAGACAGTACGGCCCTCGACCAGGACGGTGGCGTCGTTGTCCTGCGTGATGGTGGCCACAGGGCGCGAAGTGTAGTAGTACTGGCCGAGGGCGGCCACGGCCTGTACCGACAGGCCACCAATGACCCTGGCTTCGGCGGCCAGTTCGAGGCCGAGGTGGCGCTGGTCTATGCCCGAGAGCGTGTAATTGACGAAGCTCTGCTGGTCGTCGTGGTAGAAGGAAATGGTGCGCACCTGGTCGGCAATGTCGGTAAGGTAGCCCGTGACCGTTGCCTTGACGTTGGGCGCCCGCAGCACGTAGCCGGCCTCGCCGGCGCGAATGGTTTCCACCTTCAGGCCGGGGGCGAGCTGGTCGCGCGTGCGGGGCGAGACGTAAGCATTGCGGAAGAGCGGCGCGCGCGTGCCCACCTGTCCGTTGACGAACAGATAGTTGCGCCCGTTGATCTTCCAGGTCAGGCCGGCTTTGGCGGCGCCGGTGGTGAAGCGCTTTTTCGGGCTTTCGCCAAACGAGTTGTCGGGGAAGCGGCCGTTGCGCATGTGGCCCGTGCGCCAGAAGACGGTATGGCCCCACTGCGCCGCCACGAAGGCATCGAAGCGGTTCCACTCGAACTGCGACTGCAGCCAGGCCTCACCCATGCGGATGTCGCCGTCGTAGTCGTAGCCAAAGCGCTCCCCCTCGCGCACCAGCCGGTTGGGCCGGTTCAGGTCGTTTTGCAGGGCATCCGGATTGTCGGGGAAGTCGCGCTCGGCAAAGCGGTCGATATCAACCCAGAAGTCGGCGCCCAGCAGGTCGTCCACGGCCTTGAAGTGCTCGCCGCGGTACCAGCGATAGGCCGCACCGCCCTGCAGACTCACGTGGTCGCTGATGCGTTTGCGGTAGTTGGTGTAGATGTTGGCGCGCCGGCTGTCGTAGCGCCGATCTTCGACGATGTATTTGGCGCGCAGGCCCGTGACGTCGTTGCCGGCGATGCCGTCGGCGTCGCGGATGGTTTCGAGGCTGTTGTAGTTGACCTGGTACATGTAGTCCCAGTCGATTTGCCGCAAGGCCTCGTTTTCTTTCATTTTCTGGTACACCAGATCGCGCTGCGGGCCCTGGATGTAACTGGGCAGGCGCCGGTAGTAGTCGGGGCGCGGGTCGCGCGCGCCGTACCAGTTGAGTGCAGTGCTGCCGCTGCGGCCTGCCTGGAACGAGATGGCGGTGGTGAGGGCCGCATCCTCTCCCAGCGTCCAGTCGTGGCGCAGGATGGCCATGGGCTGGTGGGTACGCGCCACGCGCGCATTGCGCTTGCGGCCGTTCTGGTAGCCCCACCAGGAGTTGTAGTAGTTGGTGCCGGCCAGCTCGAACATCTCTTTGATGGCGGCGCTGTTGCGGCCACGGGTGTTGGGCGCTCCGACGATGGTGAGGTTGAGCAGGTGGTTTTTGCCCAGCTTTTTGTCTATGGAGGCAAAATAGGCCCATGCGTCGTAGAAGGTGCCCGGCACGTATCCTTCCTGTGCCCATCGGTGCGAGGCCGAGAGCGAGAAGGCCCATCCCTTTTTGGTGTAGCCGGAGCTCCAGGTGCCCATCAGGCGATGAGTGTAGTTGGTATTCCCCAGCGAGTAGGTGAAGCGCGTCTGCTTGCGCTGCGTGCCGGCGCGCGTGTCGATATACGCGGCACCTCCGATGCCTCCAAAGCCGAAGTCCACGGGCTGCAGACCGATGACCGACTCGCGGTTGCGCGTCACGTCGTTGAGACCGCTCCAGTGGCTCCAGGGCACCCACCCCAGCTCGGGGTCGTTGACGGGGATGCCATTGAACCAGGTGGCCGTGTGCGCCGACTCGTAGCCGCGGATGCGGAACCGCAGAAAGCCGAAGACATAGGCCGAGGTGCGGGCGAACAGGTCGGAAGAAGCATGCAGGAGCCCTGACACCTGCGTCATGGCGTTGTCGTCGAGGTCGGCGCCGCCAAGCAGCGGAATGGCACTTTCCTCATCTTCCATGTTGGCAGGCAGGAGGGCCACCTCGCCCAGTTCGACCTGGTCGCGCACCGGCTCGACGCGCGTGAGGGGCTGATACCCATCGCGCTCGATGGCAATGCTCAGCTCGGCAAGTGCCGTTTCGAGCACCAACTTGAAGTGTCCCTGCTCATCGGTACGCGTTTCGCGCCCTTCGACCCGCACCACCGCATCGGCAAGCGGTTCCCACGAATGGGCGTCGCGCACCGTGCCGGCAAGCGTCACCTGGCGGCTCTGGGCCAGTGCCGCGACCGAAATGCAAAGCAACAGGCCCCAGAGGATATGTCTTTTCAATTGCACACGATCCATTGATTCGGGTTTTCACAAAAAAGGTATTTGTCGGACAGGCTGCAAGGTAGCACATACATCACCTTTACCGTTTTCCGGAAACGACAGGCAGCCGACAGGATCCAAAAAGATCATGGCTGGAAGGGCGGCAACAGCCGCACGCACGCCGGCGCTACGCACCATCACTTTTTTCCAGAAGGGTCTTGAAAAAATTCCAGAGCGGCTCATCGGGCAAGGGCGCCACGATGGTCTGCCGCTCCCCCGATACGGGGTGATCGAAAGCCAGTTGCCAGGCGTGCAGGTGGATGGAGCGATCGGGATTGCCGCGGCGGGCGCCGTACTTCACGTCGCCTTTCACCGGACAGCCAATGGCCGCCAACTGCGCGCGAATCTGGTGATGGCGGCCTGTCTCCAGCTCGATCTCGAGCAGGTGGTAGTGGTCGCTCGACCCCACCACCTTGTAGTGAAGTACCGCCTCTTTGGCGCCGGCCGTGTCGGGCGCCACCACGAAGCTCTTGTTGAGCCGCCCGTTGCGCTTGAGCCAGTGGCGCAGCTCGCCTTCCCGCTCAGGAGGGAGGGCACCGGTCACGGCCAGATAGCGCTTGTGCACCTTGCGCG
The DNA here is from genome assembly GCA_015490175.1 of Saprospiraceae bacterium. Taxonomy (GTDB): domain Bacteria; phylum Bacteroidota; class Bacteroidia; order Chitinophagales; family Saprospiraceae; genus WFYJ01. Next base: position 24,659 of record WFYJ01000164.1, read on the forward strand.
CGCGAAACTGCTCGTTGAGCTGTACCAGCGCACTTTGCTTTTTGGCAAAGAGCACCACCCCCGAGGCCGGCCGGTCTATGCGATGGATGAGATGCAGAGGGTGCTTCACGTATGCTTGTGCCAGCTCCAGCAACGACATGCTGCCCTCGCGATCGCCCTGCACGGGCAAGGCCGGAGGCTTGTTGAACGCGATAAGCTGGTTGTTTTTGTACAGCACCTGGTCGCCCGGACGATAATTGGTCTTTGGCATATGCTCGTTTCAGGTGGTCAAATCGGTCAAATTGATCAAATCGGTGGAATTGTTGGAATCTGTGAAATCTGTGAAATCTGTGGACTCCTCACTCCTCACGCTTCACCCGCGCTCCGTCACGCAGCAAGTCGTCCATGCCAAAGCAACCCACACGTCCCTGAATCCATTCGGCGGCATCGAGAGCACCACTGGCAAAACCTTCGCGCGCGTGTGCGCGATGCGTCAGCTCGATGCTGTCGATCGGGGCGTCGAAGCGCAAGGTATGGGTCCCCGGCACTTCTCCCTCGCGGTGCGCATGCACGGGCAGTTTGTCCGGCTCATCGGTGGCAGACCAGCCCGTGAGGCGGTTCAAGTGCAAGAGCACGCGCTCAGCCAGCGTGATCGCCGTGCCGCTGGGCGCGTCTTTTTTGTGGATGTGGTGCACCTCTTCGACGGCCGGCCGGTATTCCTCATGGGGCGCCATGAGCCGGCTCAGCATCTCGGCGGCGCGCATGAACAGCCACACCCCTTTGCTGAAGTTGCTGGCATAGAAGAAGGCGCCCCGACGTTCGGTGACGAGCCGACGCACTTCGTCCATGCGATCGAGCCAGCCGGTAGAGCCGCTCACCACGGGCACGCCGGCCTCGATGCAGCGCACGATATTGTCGAACGCCGCTTCGGGCCCCGTGAATTCGATGGCCACATCGGCCATGCGCAAACGCTCAAGCGTCATTTCATGCCGGTTTTTGCGGCTGATGCGCAACACGACCTCATGACCGCGTTTTTGCGCAAGCTGCTCGATCAAGCGGCCCATCTTGCCGTAGCCGATCAGTGCAATTTTCATTTTTCCTGCTGAAAAAGTTTCAAAATCATTCAGTTACACAGAGAACCACTGAGTACACACTGATTTTCACAGAGTCATGATATACCTGAAACGAAGTGGTTTGGGAAAACCGGTTGTGAAAGTTGAGGGTTGAGCGTGTAGCGTTGAGCGTTCGGCACCACTTGTGCGCAATTCGTGCGCCCGGTCACTCCTTCGCTCAGTCGCTCCTTCACTCCATCTCAAATTCCCAAACCGGATTGCGTTGGGTATAACTGCCTTCCAACAGCGGCCATCTGCGTCTGAAGGCTGCGGTTTTGAGGAAATCGAAGATCTGAATCAAGGTATTGACAATCAGCTCAAAACACTCAACCCTCAACGCAACCTTCTGCTCACTTGACCACCAGTTGCTGTGTGCGCGCGTATCCGTCTTTTTCAATTACCACTTCGTACTTGCCGGGACGCAAATAAATGCGCCCATCGTCAGCAGGTTTGACGCGGACAGGAGCTTCATCTTCCTTCCGGTCTTTGTTGAGCCATGCTTCGTAGTCGGAAGCTGCCGAGGCATCGATGGCCGGCGTCACGGCCGGATAGTTGAGGCCGCGCACCACTTCCGTCTGATGTTTGGCGACAGCCAGGTCACCTGCTTTGATGGTGATCTGTACCTTGCCGGCCGCATCGGTCCAGAGCGGCACGGTCAGCTCGGGCACCGGCCGTTCCATCCAGTCGGGGCCATTGCCCCAGCGCTGGCTGTATCGCAGCGCCTCGAGGCGGAAAACATGCAAGGACTCGGCCATGAGCGAGTCGGTGAGCTGCTGCACGTGCCCCACATAGCCTTTGTAAAACGAGCGGCCGTGCGTGGCCACCACCAGATCGCCGTCGCGCGGGTGCACGGCCAGGTCGTGCACTGCCACGTCGGGCAGGCCCTTGCCCAGACGCATGAAGGAGGCACCCCGGTCGAGCGATACGTAGAGCGCGTGGTCGGTGCCGACGTAGAGCACATCGGGGTTTTTCGGGTCTTCCTTGATGACGTTGACCGGTTCGAGCGGCAGGTCGGTGCCGATGCGCTGCCACGTCTGGCCGTAGTCCTCCGACACGTACACCATGGGCTCGAAGTAGTCCCAGCGGTAGCCGTTGAGCGAGGCATAGACGCGGCCCTCCTCATGCGCCGAAGCCTGCACACAGGACACCCACATGTCGTGCGGCAAATTGTCGCTGATGCGTTGCCAGGAATAACCGCCGTCTCGTGTCACGTGGATGAGCCCATCGTCGGACCCCACATAGATCAGCCCGAAACGCAGGGGCGACTCGTGGATGCACGTCAGGGTGCCGTACGACACGTCGCCCTTTCGGCCGCCCTTGGTCAGGTCATCGGAAATGGGCTCGAAGTGGTCGCCCTGGTCGAGCGAGCGGAACAGTTTGTTGGCGCCCATGTACAGGATGTCCTGATTGTGCACCGAGAGGTGGATGGGCGTTTCCCAGTTCCAGCGCAGGGGGCGCTCTCCCAGCTTGTGACGCGGCGTGATGTACTTGCGCCGGCCGGTGCGCTTGTCTATGCGGAAGTAGTTGCCAAACTGAAAGCCGGTATAGACCGTGTTGTTGTCGCGCGTATCGACGGCCACCTGCATGCCGTCGCCGCCGAGCAACATCTTGTAGGGATAGTCGCCCGTGCCGTGCCAGCGAGTGCTATGGCGGTAAGTGCTGGGCCCGTACCACACGCCGTTGTCCTGCAAGCCGCCGTAGATGTTGTAGGGTTTTTCCATGTCGAGGGCGACGCTGTAAAACTGCCCTGTGGCCGGCGTGTTGCATTTGATCCAGTGCGCGCCGTCGTCGTAGCTGATGTTGATGCCGCCGTCGTTGCCGAGGATGAGGTGGCCCTTGCGGCGGGGATCCACCCACAGGGCGTGGTGATCGACGTGGACGTTGTCGCCATTGATGCTCTTCCAGGTTTTGCCGCCGTCGTCGCTGCGCAGGATGGGCACGCCCATGATGTAGATGCGGTCGGGATCCCATTGGGCCACGCGGATCTGGCCGAAGTAGTAGCCGTAGCTGTTGAACACGTTGTCGAGATAGCCTTCATTGAGCTTTTTCCAGGTACGGCCGCCATTGTCGGAGCGGTACACCTCGGCTCCGATCACCTCGGTGTCGAACAAAAGGCTGTTGGCATCCTCGACGTAGTCCACCAGGTCCCCGGGCACGATCTCGCCCTTGCGCACCAGCTCGATGACGGTTTCGACGTCGTATTCTTCGGGGAAGCGATAGCGCTGCAGGTACTGCTCGATCATGTATTTCTTGAGTCCCAGAAATTCGTCGCGCGACATGGTGCGCAACATGTCTTTGGTCAGCACGTCGGGTTCGGGCGCCTCCTTGGGGCGGCGAAAGTAGTTGTCGAGCACCGCATAGACGACCGTTTTGCCCTTCTGGCGATGCAGGGCCAGCCCGATGCGGCCCACGCCTTCGCCTGTGGGGAAACCGCTCGTGGGCGTGTTGAGGCGCTTCCAGCTCTCGCCGCCGTCGGTGCTCTTCCAGATACCGGACCCTTCGCCACTCTCGACGAAGTTCCACGCCCGGCGCGTGCGCTCCCAGGTGGCGGCGTACAGCACGTCGGGGTCGGCAGGATCAACCACCAGATCGACGGCGCCGGCGTTTTCGTTGACGAACAACACTTGCTTCCAGGTCTTGCCGCCGTCGGTAGTCTTGTACACGCCGCGCTCCTTGTTGGGCGAATACAGGTGTCCGAGCACGGCCACCCACAGGGTGTTGGGATCATCGGGATGCAACACGATGCGACCGATGTGATGGCTCTCGCCGAGGCCCATGTGCTGCCACGTTTTGCCGTCGTCGGTGCTCTTCCAGATGCCGGCACCCGCATAGCTCGAGCGGCTGGAGTTCACCTCGCCCGTGCCGGCCCAGATGACGCCCCGCTTCCAGTCTACGGCAATGTCGCCCAGCGTCATCACTGCCTCGTGGTCGAACAATGGCGTGAAGGAGATGCCGTTGTCCACCGTCTTCCACAGGCCGCCCGAAGCATAAGCCACGTAGAAATGGGTGGGATCCTCTTCCCATACGTCAATGTCGGCCACGCGCCCGCCGAACACAGTAGGCCCGACCGATTCGAAGGGCACCTGCGACACGACGGACCTGGCTTCGAGCGCCTTGCGCTGTTGGTAGGATTCGAGTCGGGGACCCGCAGGCGTCGCCGGCGGCTGTGCCTGCGCCCGGAGGGCCGCTGCCACCAGTAGCAAGGCCCATGTCATGGTCAATCGTTTGTATACAAAAAACGAAGTGGTTCGGGATGCTTCGCACCCCGAACCGCCTTCATTCACAGCGAGTAATCGTGGGAGCTTTTCCCAAACTACTTTGCATCTGGTATTCATAGTCGGGTGAGGTTTGTGATTTTGAAAAAACGAATATCGGATCGGTCGAGGCCTTGACCGTCGCACCTACGGGCCCACTGTCTTCAGGATTCACTGTTTTCCCCCGAAGGATCGTCCAGCAACAGGTTCACCTGCTTTTCCACCTGACGCAGGTGCGCCTGGCACAAGCGGATCAGTTCCTGGGCGCGCGCCAACCGGTCGGTCAGCTCGTCCATGCTGGTAGTGCCCTCTTCGAGCTGTTTCACAATATCCTGAAGCTCGGCAAGGGCTTGCTCGTAGGAAAAGGCGGGACGTTTTTTTCTGGCCATAAGCTCGGTAAGCGTTTGCAAACGGATGGTGGCCGCCCGGACTCATCATGTGGCACTTGCTCCGGCTTTCGCCAAATGCCGCCCGCAGGGCGCAGATGGCACGCCAGACCACCGGGAGCGAAGGTACACAATGCCACAAAGGCGAAAAAACAGCGAATGCCCCTCAGTCTTCGAGCCGCTTGACGGTCTCTACCGTGGCCGCCACCACACCTATGGGCAAGGCCACGAGGAAGCCCAGCCCCGTCAGCAGCAGCAACAGATATACCGCCCCATTGCCTACGGCCAACCACCGGTGGCGCCGCACGAAGCGGATGCTGCCGCGCACCATGAAGTGGCGTTCGAGGGTGAAGTCCATATTTCCGAAGCCGGCATAGTAAGCTTGGATCAGAAAGATGCCCGCCGTGGTGAAGGGCGTGAACACGGGAATCAGGCCGATGAGCAGCAGCGGAATCGTCAGCAGTATCTCGAGCAGTGCATTGCGCAGCCCGAGGACGAGTCCGCGCACGAGCTGACGCAGCATTTCCGGAAGAGAAAATTCCATGGGCACGTCGTGACCAGCCAGGTAGCGCTCCACCTTTTCCGAAAGGGGGCTCATGAACGGCCCCGAAATGATGAGAATGAGATGCTTGAACAGCAACAGGCCTGCAATGACGATCACCAGTCCGCCGAATACCTGTCCCACCGTTTCCACGACCCCACTGCCCCACTCCCAAGGCCAATAGCGGGTAAGCAGGCCGCCGACGTCGTCGCTCAGGCCCCAGCCGGCCGAGACGATAGCGGCACCGAGCAGCAGGCTCAGCAGGCCGGGGATGAACACGTAACCCCACAACCCCAATCGGCTGATGATTTGTATGGCGCGCAACCAGGAAAGGATGCCGTCGAACAGGTCGCGGATCATGGTCTGGTCATTTTTGGGGCAAAAATAAGGCCCGTCCGTTGCCGGACAGGCCCGTACGGACGAAAGTGCTTGTCTTTTCGACTATTGCTGCAAGGAGATCGTGCCTTGCGCGCGCCCGTTCAGCGTGGGGTATGCCCGATTCAAAGTGGTTTGGGAAATCCCGTTGCAGTGGTTGAGGGTGTAGTGTTGAGCGTTTAGAGTTTACAACTCTGTGAAAATCAGTGTGTGCTCAGTGACTCTCTGTGTAAACTGAATTATTTTTCGACTTTTTCAGCAGGCTCTTGAATCTAATCCTGAGCCTACTGAAAAAAGTCCATGACGGCCCCGAAAGTCGGGGTAACGCGTGACGCGTGTTCACTATAGATAAC
>WFYJ01000165.1 GCA_015490175.1 Saprospiraceae bacterium
AATGAGTGAGGAACCGAGGAACCGAAGAATCGAGGATTTGATAAAACACTGATAATCAACAATAAAAATTTTAAACTCTAAACTTTAAACCCTGCACCCTCAACCCTCAACCCTCAACAACAGGTAAAAGCTGCGTGCAAGCTGCGTTTATCTGCGGCCGAAGGCTGCGGTTTCAATGGACGAGGAACCGAAGAATCGAGGATTTGACAAAGCATTGATAATCAACGATAAAAACTTTAAACTCTCAACCCTGAGCGCACTGAAAAAAGTCCGTAACAACCCCGACTTTGGTCGGAACAAGTTTTCCGCTGGGCGGAACAGGTTTCCGAAGACTCGGAACAGGTTTCCGAAGACTCGGAACAGGTTTTGCGTGAAATTTGGGGTTTTTTCAGGGGCCTCAACCCTCAAGCCCGGACCAAAAAATGAAAATGCTCACAGCCCTGTCGGGAAAAAGCCGACGCTGCCGCCCACCCAGGTCTTGTCTTTGTTGTAGCGCACGCCGATCATAAGCCCTTTACTCAGGCGCGCCAGGTTGTTGAGCATCACGGGCCGGGGCGCATCGGGGGGCCACAGCATCAGCATGCGGATCTCGACCTTGGCCGGCTCGTCGGGCGTGCGCACGACGGGCTCGTACTGCACCTTGCGCTGCAGCAGATAGGCGCTCCGGTCTTTGATGGCCTCTACGTCGTACTTGTTGAAGTGGATCATCACGCCCGAGCCGGAGAACGAAAACAGCGGCTTGAGTACGTAGTTGTGCAGATCTTCGGGCAGCTCCTCCACCTGGTCGAGATACCACGAGTCGGGTACGTACTCGCAGTGACGCAGCAGCGGCAGGGTGTATTTGCTGATGCGGAAAAACCAGTTGGGGTGCCCCACGTATTCCACGTCGTATTCCTCGGTAAACCGAAAGTGGCGGGGGATGTCTTTGTGTACCAGCTCGTCGAAGATGACGCGGTTGTAAATCTTCCTGATGGGCACCTTGCGCCCCTGCTCGTCGCGGTAGTAGAGCTTGCGCCCTTCCACGATCACCTCGCTGATGCAGACGATGGGCGTGCCCAGCAACGCGCGGGTACCCAGGAAGTCGATGAGGGTAGGTTGCGCGAAAGGCTGCACTTCGAGCAGGACGACCTGTGCGGGGTCTTCATCGCCCACGATAACGCGACGCAACAGTTCGATGTATTCCTCTGACGTCAGGCCCCGAAAGAGATGCGAATAGTCGTCGGGCACGGGAAAAAACTCGCGATAGGCACGGGCCACCAGATCCTGATAGACGTAAAGCGACGGAAATCCCTGAATCTCGATGAGGCGCGGCACCAACTCGCCTGCCTCGTTGCGGGTGATGCCGAAATCCATCTGCAGGAAAAGAGTGTGGTCGTCCTCGTCGGGTACGGCATACTCGGGTTTGAGTGCCCCTTGCGTCAGCTCCTTGAAGTCGGGACGCACCAGCACGTCGTTGATCTCTTCGCACGCCTCGAACAATTTTCGCTTCAGGTCTTCGGGCACGAATACCGGCGTTTCGCACACCTTGAACGGCGGGCGATGATTCCAGGTGTCGGCAATGTAGTCGAGAAAAGCCTGGTAACGCGCCTCTCTGAAGGCGGCATTGTACCGGTCGCGCAATTCGGGTACCATGGTGCCATGTTTTTTGTCGCGCAGCTACTGGAATAACTCCAGGCCACGGGCTAAACATAGCATACCTGTGATTCCGCAGCGCCAGTTGCAGGGGCTTTCTGAAAAAAATCCCAATGACGCTTTACGGTTGAATTGCGGCTTCCGCGAAAAATCCAGGCGGCATTGCCCTACGCGTGTTCAGGCACGACCACACCCAGGCGCTGGAGGGTGCGCCGCAAAAATCCGGGCAGCACGATGCGGTGCGTCAGTTCGATCTTGTCGGGATCGGCCAGGTGGGCCAGCATCTCGTAGTAGCGCTCGGCGCCGTATTCCTCGATGATGGCCTGTTTGCGTTCCTCCTGTGAGAAATGCAGGAGCATGCCGGCGCTGTCGGCTTCGGGATGGAACTGCACGCCCACCATCTCCTCGCTGAAACGGACAGCCATGGCGGCACGCGGCAGGTGCGGCTCGAGGCGTGGCTGCTCGATGGCCAACAGACGGGCACCCGTGCGGGCCAACTGGTCGGCCTGCACGTCCACCACCTGATACTCGCGAAAGTCGGCCACCCAGAAGGGATCGGGCAGGCCTTCGAGCAAGGGGTCGCGGCGGCCTTCCGGCGTTTTGTACACCGGAAAAGTGCCGAAAGATTTGGCGCGGCGCTTGCGCACCTCACCCACGCCGAAGTGGATGCACGCCATTTGAAAAGAGTGGCAGATGAAGAAGAAGAACTTCGGCCGGTCGGGCTGCGTCGCGTTGTGCTGCCACACTTGCCCTACCAGCTCATACCACTGCCGCTCCCAGTCGGCCCCCACGGGCAAGGGGCTGCCCGGCCCGCCCGACGACAGGTAGATATCGTAGCTGAGATCGGGCAATTCACCCTTGCTGCGCACGTCGAACTCGTCTGCGTGCAACACCTCGCCCAGCGCGGCCGTGATTTCGCGCAGCCGCCCCATGCCGAGGTTGGGTTCCCCCGCATACATGTCGAGCAGGGCGAGCCGGGCAATTTTGCGGGTTGGGTCACTCATTACTTCTTCTTGCTTGTCGTCTTTTTCGCCGCAGTGGTTTTTCGGGTAGCGGTCTTGCGGGCACGCGTGGTGGTGCCGCGGCTGTTCGTCTTTTTGGCGGCAGCCGAAGCCGGCGCAGCGATACGGCTGGTGAGGAAGGTGCCCCAGCTCAGGTTGTCCTTGCCTTCCTGATGTGCCAGGGCCCGCTCGATGGCATAGGTGGCTGCCGTCTCCACCACCCACTCGAAGTTCTCTTCACCCACCGAGTGGCGATCGGCATCGGGTGCCGGGTTGCAGAAGTCGATGGCGTAGGGCACGCCCTCGCGCACGGCAAACTCGACGGTGTTGAAGTCGTAGCCCAGTGCTTCGTTGAGCTTGAGCGTGTACTGCTCTATTTGCTGCAGCAATTCTGGGCTGACGTCGTGATGGGCGTGGTAGCGCAGGTGGTGGGGGTTGCGGGGCTCGTAGTGCATGATGCGCACGTGCTTGCGACCAATGCAGTAGCAGCGGAAGTAGGCCTCGAACTCGATGGCTTCTTGCAGCATCATGACGAGTTGGCCCGTCTCGTGATAGGCCTCGAACAGCTCTTGCATCGTGTGCACCTTGTACACGTGCTTCCAGCCGCCGCCGGCATAGGGTTTCATGAACAGCGGAAAGCCACCCAGCTCTTCGACCATCATCTCCCAGTCGAGCGGAAACTTGAGGTTGGTAAAGGACTCCGAGGTCGTGTCGTCGGGATGATCCTTGCTGGGCAGCAGGAAGGTGCGGGGCACGGGCACGCCGATTTGCTCGGCAATGACGTTGTTCAGAAACTTGTCGTCGGCGCTCCACCAGAACGGGTTGTTGATGACGGCCGCGCCGGTGGCCGCAGCGTTCTTGAGCCAGGCGCGGTAGAAGGGCACGTCCTGCGAAATGCGATCGATGATAACGGCGTAAGGGGTCGGCTTGTTGGTGCGCAGCTCGTCCACATGCGCAAACCCGGCCGTGACGCCCTCCACGCCTTTGTTATTGACGCGATCCACGAAAGCCTGTGGAAAGGTGCGTTCCTGTCCGAAAAGGATACCGATCTTTTTCATGGCTGGTTTGAATTTGGGTGTCCCGAAAAACGGCTGCAAAGGTAGCACATTGCTCTGATTTTCATGAAGAGAAGATGCGGGCCTTTCAGATACCGACCGCCTTCGGCGCCTCGGGCCGCCAGCCAGATATTTCTCTGCCCCATGAGAGCCGGGCGCGCTTTCGGGTTAATTTTGCCGCAAGGCAGTTCCAACCGCGTCCATCTGTGGCGGAAAGCTGCGGTTGCAATGGATGAGGAACCGGGAAATCGAGGGTTCGACTTCTGCCGATGCCGTCCCTTCATCGGAAAAAACTGCAAACCTTTGACTCATGGCCATCATTGCACTGGAAGGCATGCGCTTTTTTGCGCGGCACGGCTTCTACGAAGAAGAACAAATCATTGGCAACGAGTTCGTAGTGGACGTGTACATCACTACGCGTACTACCGAAGCAGCCGTGTCGGACGACCTTTACAAAACGATCAACTACGAGACGGTATATACCATCTGCCAGCTCGTCATGAAGCGACCGGCCCGCCTGCTCGAAACGGTGGCCGAACGCATTGGCCTGGGCATTCGCCACCAGTTTCAAGGCATCAGCCAGTTGAAAGTGCGCGTGCGCAAAAACAACCCGCCGCTGGGCGGCCCCGTCGAGGCGGCCTGGGTTGAGATCGACGGCAAATACGAAAAGCGCTGCGGCAAGTGTGGCAAGCCCATGCTGTGCTACGGCGACACCACCTGCTGGTGCATGGACGCGCGCGTGCCCGCACGCACGCGCGAACACCTGCGCGCACGCTTCGACAATAGTTGTCTGTGCAGCGAATGTCTGAAGCTGTACGAACAATGACCGGATTCAGGTGTATGCTCCTGTATACTCAACGCAATCCGGTTTGGGAATTTTTGACGATGGTCATTTTGAGATTGAGAGATGGAGCGACGGAGTGACCAGAGCGATGGAGTGAAGGAGTGAGCGAGTGAAGGAGTTAGGAGAGAAGTAGAGAGTGTGAGTGAGCGATTGCGC
>WFYJ01000166.1 GCA_015490175.1 Saprospiraceae bacterium
GAACCGAAGAACCGAGGATTTGAGCTTGCTGAAAAAAGTCCGAAAGATCATTCAGTTACACAGAGAACCACTGAGCATGCACTGATTTTCACAGAGTTACAAAACTGCGTGCAAACTGCGGCGCTCTGCGGCCGAAGGCTGCGGTTTCAATGAGTGAAGAACCGAAGAACCGAGAAATCGAGGATTTGACGAAAAACTGATAATCAACAAGAAAAACTTTAAACTTTAAACTCTAAACCCTCAACGCTACACCCTCAACCATTGCCACAGGATTTCCCAAACCACTTTGATTTGAGTATAAACTCTGAACACCTTTTTGCATCCGGTTCATTTTCGGGATGTGGAACCATCTGTACAGAGAACGGCACCCAACGAAAAAGGGAGCCCGCATGTAGCGCGCTCCCTTTACAAACAGCGAAATGATGATGTCTTTGCGGATGCCGGTTCAGCCTCTGGCGGCCACGTGCTTGTTGCCGTTGACGAGGCTGCTGACCAGCAGCGAGATTTCGTTGTTGATCACCTCGATGAATCCGCCTTCGATGTGGAAGGTGTATTGTTGTCCGGGCTCTTCCACTTCGATGATGTCTCCGCTCTCTTCGTCGAACACCTGATGCGTACCGGCGGCAGCCACCAGCGTCACGGTACCGCGCTCGAGCGCCGAGACAATGGGTGCGTGGTTTTTCAGCACCTGAAACTGGCCCATCACACCGGGCACCTTGACCGAAACCACCTTGCCCTCGAAGATCACCTTGTCGGGCGTCAGCATGGTAATATTCATCTCTTTGTCGTTGTCGTAAGGGTCAATAATCATGTCACAGGGAAAAAAGCCCGAGCACAGGTACCGGTACCGGCCTGCACTCGGGGTTGTGTGTCCACATTATGCTTTTGCTTCGGCCAGCATTTTCTCGCCCGCCTCGATCACCTCGTCAATGGTACCCTTGAGGTGGAAGGCCGCTTCGGGATACTGGTCCATCTCGCCGTCGAGGATCATGTTGAAGCCGCGGATGGTCTCTTCGATGGGCACCAGCACACCGGGCAGACCGGTGAAGGCTTCGGCTACGTGGAAGGGCTGCGAGAGGAAGCGCTGCACGCGGCGGGCGCGGTGCACGACGAGCTTGTCCTCTTCGGTGAGTTCCTCCATACCGAGGATGGCGATGATGTCCTGCAGCTCGTTGTAGCGCTGCAGGATGTTCTTCACGCGCTGGGCGCAGTTGTAGTGCTCTTCGCCGATGATCATCGGATCGAGGATGCGGCTGGTCGAGTCGAGCGGATCCACGGCAGGATAGATACCCTGGGCGGCCAGCTTGCGGCTCAGTACCGTGGTGGCGTCGAGGTGGGCGAAGGTCGTAGCCGGTGCGGGGTCGGTAAGGTCGTCGGCAGGGACGTACACGGCCTGTACCGACGTAATCGAACCGCGCTTGGTCGAAGTGATGCGCTCCTGCATCAGACCCATCTCGGTGGCCAGGGTCGGCTGGTAACCTACGGCCGACGGCATACGGCCCAGCAGCGCCGACACCTCCGAACCTGCCTGCGTAAAGCGGAAGATGTTGTCGATGAAGAACAGAATGTCGCGACCGCCGGTGGGATCGTTCAGGTCGCCGTCGCGGTAGTACTCGGCGATGGTCAGACCCGAGAGGGCCACGCGTGCACGTGCACCCGGCGGCTCGTTCATCTGGCCGAACACCAGTGTGGCCTGCGACTGTGCCAGCTCGTTCATATCCACTTTCGAGAGGTCCCAGCCGCCGGCTTCCATGGACTCCTTGAACTCCTCGCCGTACTTGATTACGTTGGCTTCGATCATCTCGCGCAGCAGGTCGTTGCCCTCGCGCGTGCGCTCACCCACGCCGGCGAACACCGAGATACCCTCGTAGCGCTTGGCGATGTTGTTGATGAGCTCCATGATGATCACGGTCTTGCCTACACCGGCGCCACCGAACAGACCGATCTTGCCCCCTTTCATGTAGGGCTCGATCAGGTCGATCACCTTGATGCCCGTGTAGAGCACCTCTTTCTGGGTCGAGAGGTCTTCGTAGCGGGGCGGCTTGGCGTGGATGGGACGTGCGTCTTCGCCCTTTTCTATGGGGCCGATGCCGTCGATAGGCTCACCCACCACGTTGAACAGGCGACCGCGGATCTTCTCACCTACCGGCATCGAGATGGGACGGCCGGTGTCGAGGACTTCCATACCGCGCGTCAGGCCGTCGGTCGAGTCCATGGCAATGGTACGCACGCTGTCTTCGCCGAGGTGTTGCTGTACCTCGAGCACCAGCGTCTCGCCATTTTCACGCTTGATCTCCAGGGCGTTGAGAATTTCCGGCAGCTTGCTACCCTCGCCGGCGAAGCTCACGTCCACAACGGGGCCGATGATTTGCTTGATATGACCGATGTTCGCCATTCTTGTGTATTTAAGTTTTGAATTTGTCGGCTTTTCCAAGGGCGGAAAATGCCCCGCCCCGAAAAACGGTGCAAAGGTACACGAATCGATCAGATTTCCAACAGGGAAAAGCAGCTTCGCAGGTCGGATTTTGCGAAAGCGGAACCACCTGCGTCCGCATGTCGGCCAAGGGTAAAACTTTCGCTTGCGCAAAAAGTGTGACCCGCATCACCCACGGCCAATCACTTTCGGGAAGATATCCGACGTCCAAGGCCCGCCGGCCTGATCAGAACACGTGGCGTTCAGCGTGATAGGACGAACGCACCAGCGGCGCACTCTCGACGTACTTGAAGCCCTTGGCCAGCCCCACCTCGCGGTATTCTTCGAACACGTCGGGATGGACATACTCGACCACTTCGAGGTGCATGCGCGTGGGCTGCAGATACTGGCCGATGGTGAGGATGTCGCAGCCGTGTTCGAGCAGGTCGTCCATGAGCTTGAAGACCTCCTCTCTGGTCTCGCCCAGTCCCACCATGATGCCCGACTTGGTGCGCTTGCCGAACTCCTTGGTGCGCCTGATCTGTTCGAGGCTGCGCGCATACTTGGCCTGTGGCCGCACCTTGCGGTACAGGCGCTCCACCGTCTCCATGTTGTGCGACACGACCTCCTGCCCGGCGCTGATCATGCGCTCGAGCGCCCACCAAGTGCCCCGCACGTCGGGAATGAGCGTCTCGATGGTCGTTTCGGGCGACAACTCCTTGGTGAGGCGCACCGTCTGGTACCAGATCTCGGCACCGCGGTCCTTGAGCTCGTCGCGGTTCACCGAGGTAATGACGGCGTGCCTGACGCCCATGAGTTTGATGGCTTCGGCCACGCGGCGCGGCTCATCTTCGTCGTACTCGGGCGGGCGCCCCGTCTTGACGGCACAGAACGAGCACGAGCGCGTGCAGGTGTTGCCCAGGATCATGAAGGTAGCAGTGCCGGCACCCCAGCACTCACCCATGTTGGGGCAGTTGCCACTCTGGCAAATGGTATGCAGGTTGTACTTGTCCACCAGGGCGCGCACCTTCTTGTATTCGGGCCCGATGGGCAGCTTCACGCGCAGCCAGTCGGGTTTGCGGCGGCGCGGCTCCTTGCGTTCAACGACAGGCAGTTCAATCATCAGAAATACCTCGGTTCAAAGTGGTTCGGGAAAATCCGGTTGCGAAGGTCAGGAAATTCAATGGTGGAATCGGTGAAATCGGCACAATCGGTCAAATCGGGACAATGTCATCTTCACACCATTGTCAAAAATTCCCGGGCAGGCAGACGCACCGCCGTCGGACGCGCGGCACCAGCCCGGCCATTACCATCTCTTGCCGAACTGCAAAGTTAGGAAAAGGTTGATGAAGAGGTTGCCGTTCTCCACCTCGGGCAACTCGACCATGATGGGCACGTCGCGGAAGAAGAAATCGATCATCACACCGGCTTCGACGGCCTTGACGAACTCGTCGAAAGCGCCCCAGTCGAAGTGGAGGGCGCCGCGCGCGTGGATGCCCGGCACCAGCGACAGTTCGTCGAGCCCCTTGGTCCAGCCCGACGAGCCGTAGATACGCGTGTGGTCGAGGAAGAGATTGGCCGTTTCCGCCGTGTATTTGATGGTGACGGGTGTGGGCAGGGCGCCGCCCTCGTAGCTGAACACCTCGAGGTAATAGGGCTTGAGCAGGCCCAGGGTAGGGCCGGCCTCCCAGGTAAAGCCCATGGCCGCCCCTTTCTTTCTGGCTTTCTCGCTGTAGTAGCGCTTCATGCCGTAGCTGGCGCGCAGCACGAACAGGTTGTTTTGCTTGCCATAGATGAAGGCACGCGACACCTTGCCGTTGAGGCGGCTCGGATAGTCGAGGCTCGAGCGCGTCTCTTTTTCGTGTTTCAGCTCGCCGATCTCGAAATGCCAGTAGGGCGTGAGGTAGTAGGTCTTGAGGCGGCCCAGCGTCAGGCCAACGGCCCAACCGTCTTCGTGCAGCCGGATGCTGCCGGCCGCTTCCCGCAAATAGATGATGCCCTTGCGCGTCGCATCGGCGGGGCGGGGCTGCAGCACCGTTTGCGCGCCCAGCAGCGTGCAAATACTCATCGTGATGGCAAGCAAAGCGTATCTCATGCGCAGGCGATTTCCATGTGGTACCAACAAGACAGTCGGGCAGGCGTCTGGTTCAAAGCACAGGCAGGCAAAAGGCGAAACCCTGTCCGTAGCCCTCCAAATTACGGGTTTCGACATCAATTAAGCAAAAAGCAGCGGCCGAAGCCACTGCTTTTCCTTCAATTTTTACGCCAGCCAGACAAACGCCCTATTCGGTGCGTACCAGCTTGCGCACCATCGTCGCACCATCCGTTTCGAGGCGCAACAGATAGACGCCTGCCGCCGGCACCGTGCGGCTGTCGAGGCGCCACTCGTGGCGGCCGGCCTCGAGCCAGCCCGCGTACTGCCACAGCACCCGCCCCGACAGGTCGGTGAGCGTCAGCCGCGCGGCCCTGTTTTGCGCAAGCTGACAGAAAATGCGCGTCTGCTCGCCGAAGGGGTTGGGCACGCTGCCCAGCGTCACCGCAGGGTCTTCATCGCCGGTGGCGAGCACCAGCGCCAGCGGCGTGCCGTCGGGGCGCCAGGCGCGCGCGGGCGTCAGGGCGTCGGTGAGCTGCCAAGCCCTGGCTGTCTCCAGCGTGCGCAGGACGCGGAAGGTGAGGCGGGCCAGCACGGCATCCTCGCGGGCGGCGCCGAGGGCATCCCAGCTCGCCGTGATGCGCCCTTCCCCTGCCCGGCTCAGGCCGAAATTGGCCATGGAGGCCATTTTTCCGGGTTCGAAGTCGAGCAGCTCCAGCGCCGCGGCATCCCACTCGAAAGTGAACTGGGCGGCAGCCAGATCGGCGGCTTCGTCGAGCAGCCACGATATTTCTACGATTTTGCCTTTCGGCAAATGGGACCCTGCGGCACACCTCACCCGCAGGGGCGTCCAGCCCTCGGTGCGGTCTTCGACAGCCATGAGGCTGTTGGTGACGGCCGAGCCGTTGAGGTCGCCCACCTTGACGGCCACGAAGTCGGAAGCCATCTGGTCGGCATCGAGGTTGTTCCAGTTGATCACCTCGGGAAAGGGTTCGGCAAACGGATTGGCCGGGTCGGGGAAGTCGTAGTCGGCCGGCACGAAGCGCCACGAGCGGTTGTTGGTGAAGTCGGGTATGGTGTGCAGGATGAGCTTGCGCAGCTCGAGCATGTCGCTCACTGAGATGTGGCCCGAGCCGTCCACGTCGGCAGCGATGAGCTTGTAGGGCGAGTCGAGCAGTTGCACCTGCTGGATGTGGCGGCCCAGCAGCACGATGTCGTAGGTGGTCACGCCGTTGAGCGGGTCGGCATCGAGCGAGGGCGTGACGGTGTAGTCGTGGCCGGCCATCATGTCGGCAAACATGTAGTGGCCCTCCGCATCGGTCGTCTGCACGAACAGGTCATTGCCGCTCAGCTCGACCACCACGTCCTCGACCATGTCGCCTTCCTCGTTGCCGATGGCGCCACCGATGGCGATGAGGGGCACGCCACAGGCACCCATGTTGTCCTGCACCACGATGATGGTCTGGCAGTAATCCTGGTTGCCGGCCTCGTCGGTGACCCATACCTGCACCTGCTGGCTGCCAAGCTGGTCGCAGTTGAAGGTGCGCACCGTGTCGGCCGGGTCAGGCGAGAAGCTGAACCACAATGCATCGGCAGCCGAGCAATTGTCGGAAGCGTCGGCCACCAGCAGCCCTGCCGGCACGCTCACCTCACCGCTCGGCATCAGCTCGACGGCTACGCCGCCGGCACACACGGGCGACGGCTTCTTGCAGTCTTCGATGACGAAGTAGAACGTGCAAGTGGTGCTGTTGCCACAGCCGTCGGTAGCGGTGTAAGTGATGCGGTGACTGCCCAGCGGATAGGGCTCCATGAAGTTCTGGCCGTTGCCCGCATCATCGGTGGTGCCGTCGCCGTAGAGATCCACCTCCCAGCTCAGGTCGATGAGCGAGTCGGGCGTACAGTCATCGCTGACCACCACGCTCAGATCGACGCCGATATCGGAACAGTCGTCCTTGAAGTTGCAGAAGGTGCGATCGGTGCAGCCCGAGAGCACGGGCGCCTCGTCGTCGATCACCTTGATGACCTGGGTGTGCTGCCAGATGCCCGGCCCGTCGGGATCGTTGGGATCGTACTGGCACCAGTCGATGACGAACCAGGTGCGCAGCACCTTGAGGCAGGCGTCGCCCGTGGTGCCGAGCACCACGTCGTTCATGCCGGTCATGAGCTGGCGGCAGGCCGTCGAGGGCGGCACCTGGGGCGTACCCGTGGTGGCCGGGTCAATGTCGGCGCCGCAGCCGCTGACCGTGATGTCGGCGGGCCAGACGATGCCGCTGCCGTCGTAGGGCGCGTTGTTTTCGAGCGTGAGCGTCTGGATGCAGCTCACTTCGTTGCCGTCCATGTCGGTCACGGTCCAGGTGCGCGCGATGATGCCTTCGCCGCAGTCGAGGATACCGCTGTCGGCAAATGCCACCTCGAGCCCGGAGCAGTTGTCGAAAGCAAAACCATCGTGGGCATCGACGAGCGCGGCATCGGTCTCCACGCGGCCCGTCAGCTCGAGGTCGAGGAAGTCGCCGCCACAATCAATGGTCAGGTCGGGCGGGCAGGTGAGCTGGGGCGGCAGCTTGTCCTGCACTTCGACGGTGACCATGCACTCGTTGTGATTGCCGTGGCAGTCCCACACCCGCATCACCACCGTCTGCGACTGACCGAGGTCGGCGCAGCAGAAAGTGACACTGGGCCCGAAAGCGGTATTTGCCGAAAGGCCACAGTTATCGTCCATGCGGCGGATCTCGAAATGCGAGATGCAGCAGTTGTCCACCGAGCCGTCGTCGATCGACTCGGCAAACAGCTCGCCCAGACCGTCGCTGTTGAGGCTCACCACGGTAAACTCGTCGCATACGGCCACGGGCGCGTCGTCGTCTGCCACCACGACGACCACCTGGCGCGTGGCGGTGTTGTCGCAGGCGTCGGTAGCCACATACGTAACCACATGCGTGCCCACGTCGAGGCCCGGCGCCGGCACCTGCCCGCCATTGCCGGCAAGCGTGCCCACCGGCGTCTGCACCACCACGTCCACGTCGGAGCAGTCGGTGAAGGTGGCCGGCGGCAAGAATGGCTGGGCGCTACACGCAAGGGAAGTGGTGCCCACCGTCAGCGTGTCGGGCAGGTCAATGACAGGTGGCGTGGTGTCCATGAATTTGATGACCTGGGTGCACGTCCACGGGTTGTCGGGCGTGCCGATGGGCTGGCACCAGTCGTACACCTTCCAGGTGCGCACGATCTTCATGCCGGCGCCGCACAGCGGGATGACCACGTCGTCGTAGGTGGCGGCCAGGTCGCACAGCGGTTCGCCCGGACGGACGGGATACCCGACGCCATCGACGATGACTTCGGGATATCCCGTCACGGAAGGATCATACGAGACGTCAGTAGCATTCGGGTCGCACTCGATGGTCAGATTGTCCGGGCATGTGATCGTGGAATTCAGCAAGGACACGGGTTCGACGAGGATGACCTGCACGCAGGTGTCGGCGTAGCCATTGTTGTCGCGGACGATCCACGTTCGGTGGATGATTTTGGCGAAAGCCGTATCGCAATCGAAGGTGGTGGTCTGATCGAAAAACAGGACGCTGGCCACGCCCGAGCAGTCGGCAAAGTCGGGTGCTGCCGCATCGCCGCCGGCGGTGGTGGGCGCCGGGTCGTGCACGCAGGAGAGCGTGAGGGTGTCGCAGCCGCTGATGGTGGGCGGCTGTTTGTCCTCGACGACGATGGTGCCCCAGCAACTGTTGCCGGTGGCCGGGTCGGTGATCGTCACGACGAAGCTCTGCCCCACCTCGTCGGCGCCGAGCCACGGCCCCGGCAGCCCCTCGATCTCGACGAGGTAGTTGTCGTAGCAGCGGTAGTCGGTGCCTTCGAGCATCAGCTCGGCCGTCACTTCCATGGTGCAGTCGGCACCGAGACTGATGTTGAGCTGGTCGTTGCAGGCCAGCATGTCGGTGGCGGGCTGGTGTTCGAGCACGGTGACGGTGAACGAGCAGCTCGTCTGGTTGAAGCCGTCGTCGGCAGTGAAGGTCAACGTGTGCATGCCGATCGGGAAGTCGCTGCCGCTGGCCAGACCACTACCATCCGTTTGCGACAGCGTGTAGGTGCAGTTGTCGCCGGCCGTCACGTCAAAGGTGTAAGTCATTGCACATACGCCCGGGCCCAGTTGGAAGGTGGTGTCGGCAGGGCAGGTGATCTGTGGCGGCACGGTGTCGGTGATGGTGACGACGGTGGTGCACGAGGCTTCGTTGCCGAGGCTGTCGGTGACGGTCAGGGTGAGCGTCTGCGGGCCGGTGTCGGCGCAGGTGAAGGTCGTTTGCGAAAGCGTGCGGCTCATGATGCCGCAGTAGTCGGCATAACTGCCCGCATCGATGTCGTCGGGGGTGAGGGTGGCCACGTCGCCGGGCCCCAGCGGCAGGCTGAAGTCGGGCACGCACAGCGCCGTGGGCGCGGGACCCCACGCCAGATCGGGCGAGATGAAGCCGTTCTGGTCGGTGACTTCGACCACGGCGCCGGGCGGGATGACGAACAGGATGCCGCCGTTGGTGAAGGTGCCGCCCCCGATGTTGAGCAGGCTGCTGCCCGGCTCGGCGATGAAGGTGGCACAGGGCGCGTTGGCCCATGCGCCCTGGTTCGACATGCTCTTCTGGTTGGTCCAGAGGTTGCGGTTGGTGGTCATGGCGCCGGGGCCGTCAATCCAACTGCTGCCCGAATGCAGCACGGCGCCCTCGTTGAGGAGCTGGCCCTGCTGTTCGAACTGGCCGTAGTTGGTCAAGGATCCGGCCGGGGCGATCTCCAACAGGCCGCGGTTGAGCCAGATAGATCCGCCCAGGTTGTGCAAGTCAGTTGCAAGGAGGGTCTGGCCGTCGTTTTGCCACAGGCCCGCATTCTGCTGAGTGCCTGAGAAGATGATGTGGTCGCCGGCATTGAGCCAGATGCCGAAGTTCTGGAAATCGCCGTGGCTTTCCCAGTCGCCCTCGTTGAAGGCCACAGCTCCCGCAGTCAGGAGGGTAGGCGCCGCCACGACGACGTGGCCGCTGTTGTGCAGGGTGTCTTGCAGGCTCCACGTGCTGGCAGGCGTGCCCTGCACCTCGATCAGGCCGCCATTATCCAGCCAATCCGCCACGGCGAGCTGGGCGTCGATCAGCGTGAGGTAGAGCGTGTCTGCGACCACCAGCTCGAAGTCCATGACCGTATTGGCGGCGATGGTCCATTCGGCCCAGGGCGTGCCGGCAGGGATGAGGGCCTCGTCGCCCGTGGCGGGGGCACCCGCCGTCCAGTTGGCATCATTGGCAAAGTCGTGATCGGCGGCGCCGGTCCAGATGGTGGTCTGGGCGGCGAGCCAGAGGCAGGGGCATAGCAAGAGGGCTACGAGTACGGAGGGTACGCGTTGGTTCATGAGTCGGATTTTGGTTCAAACGATGACGCAGGCCGATCTCCCTTTCGGGAAATCATTTCAGGAAGAGCACCTTCTGCACGAAGGCCTCAGGCAGGAAATGAGGAGGCAGGAAAACAAGCTGCCGCAGCGCACCTCACGGCGCACACCGGCAAAGCCCTTTTTGAACAGAAGTTGAAAGGAAACAGGAAAGGAAACAGGAGGCAATACCTGCAACGACAAAGGTAGGCCAGCCCGAGCCGGGCCGCTTCCCCCTTTTGGGGTAATTTTCGGATGAGGGAAAAGAGGAATGTGTTCCCTGTGCGCAGGTCGCCGAGGGTGGAAAGTTGAGGCTGCGCTGTGCCCACCTGCGTTTGCGAACCTCGGGAAGGTTCGCAAACGTCCACACCGAACGCCCGCAACAACAGCCGGCGTTTACGAGCCTTTGGAAGGCTCTCAAACGTCGGCACCATGCAGGCCATCTCAACCATCGAATCCTACCTTTGCCCCATGCAGCAAAGCAATCCATATCAAGCTGTCCGTCGCGCGTTGCGGCGCGTGAAGCTGTGGCAGTGGCTGGCCGCCGCCGTGATGGCCGCCTGCACCTGGGGCCTGGGCTACGGCGTGGCGCAGTCCGATTTCGGGCGCATCCTCGCTTTCTACGCCCTCTTCTTTCTGGTCTATGCCGGCGTGGCCACGCTGGGCCACCGCGAGCGCGTGGGCTTCTGGCTGGTGGTGGCGGTAGTGCTGCGCCTGCTGCTGTTGCCTGCCGTGCCGGCGCTGAGCGACGACGTGTGGCGCTTCCTCTGGGACGGACGGCTGCTGGCACAGGGCATCAGTCCGTTTGCGCACCTGCCCGCCTGGTACCTCGAGCCGGGACACGAGCTGCCGGGCCTCACCGCCGAGCTGTACGGACGCCTCAACTCGCCCGCCTGGTTTACCATCTATCCGCCGGTGGCGCAGTGGGTGTTTGCGCTGTCCGCCTGGCTTTCGCCAAATGACGCCCTGGGCAGTATCGTCGTGCTGCGGCTGTTCCTGCTGGCCTGCGAGCTGGGCACGCTGTGGCTGCTGTACGCGCTGTGTCGCCACTTCGGCCTGGCGCCGCGGCAGGTGCTGTGGTATGCCCTCAACCCGCTGGTCATCGTCGAGATCACGGGCAACCTGCACTTCGAGGGGGCCATGATCTGCTTCGCGCTGCTGTCGCTGTGGCTGGCGGTGCAGCAGCGCCTGTGGGCCTCGGCTGCCGCCATGAGCCTGAGCGTGGCCTCCAAGCTGCTGCCCCTGATGTGGTGGCCCTTCTTCATCCGGCGGTGGAGGTGGCGCCGTGCGCCGGCGTGGTTTGCCGCCAGTGCACTGCTGATCGCACTGCTGTTTGCGCCGCTGGTATGGGGCCCGCTCTGGGCCCATTTTGGCGAAAGCCTGGACCTGTACTTCCGCAAGTTCGAGTTCAACGCCGGCATCTACTACCTGGTGCGCTGGCTGCGCTACCTGCAACTGGGCTACAACGACATTGCGCGCATCGGTCCGGCCCTGGCCCTCGCGGCCGGCATCGGCATCCTGCTCATGGCGTGGCGCGACCGCCGCACCGACTGGGCGTCGCTACCGCAAAGCATGATGTGGGCGCTGACGTGGTACCTGCTGCTGGCCACCACCGTGCATCCGTGGTACCTGACCACCCTCGTGGCGCTGGCTGCCCTGACACCCTGGCGCTTCCCGATAGCATGGTCGGCCCTGGCCGTGCTCTCCTATCACGCCTACGCCGCTACACCGGTACAGGAAAAAATGTGGGTCGTAGCGCTCGAATACGCCCTCGTGTCGGGTTGGCTGCTTTGGGAATGGCGGACGCGCCGGCGCACAGCCTGAGCGGCACCCTACCCTGCCGCACGCACCTCGGCCGCCATTTTCCGCAGCCGATCCATCAGGCGGGCGAAGTCGGCCTCGGTGGTCATGGGGTTGATCAGGGTGGAGCGCAGCCACAGCCGGCCCTGCACGCGCGTCTGCACGATGAAGAAGTCGCCCTCCTCCACCAGGCGCTGCCGCACGGCCTGGTTCAGGGCGTCGAGGCGGTCGGCGGGTACGCCCGCGGGGCACAGCCGATAGCACAGGATGTTGGCTTCGGGTTCGGGCAGGGCCGTCTCGAAGTCGGATGCCGCCTGCAGAAGGGCGTGGCAGCGGCGCGCCAGGTCGAACAGATGTTCCACGTTGGCACCAAACAGCTCGGGACCGAACAGGCGCCACAGGGCCATCACGCGCACCGACAGCGACGGCTTGGTCAGCTCGAAAGTGCGCTTGGCCAGGTTGTACCACTCGGCCGTCTCGTCTTCGGTCCACAAATACGAGGCCTTCTGCACGAAGGTGCGGAACGAGTCCTCGCCACGCCGGAACACCACAGCCGTCACCAGCGTGGGCGTCATCAGCATCTTGTGGAAGTCCATGATCACGCTGTCGGCCCGCTCGATGCCGCGCACCAGATGCCGATACCTTTCGGAAAAGGCGACCGCCGCGCCGTGGGCGCCATCGACGTGCAGCCACAGGCCGTGCCGCGCGCAAAAGTCGGCAATGGCCTCCAGCGGGTCGTAGGTGCCCAATGCCGTGGTGCACGCACTCGCCACCACGCCGATCACCTCGATGCCTTCGGCTCTGGCTTTCGCCAAAATGCCTTCGAGCAGGTCGGCGCGCATGCGGCCCCGCGCATCGGTGGGCACCGGCACCACGCCGCGCGCACCCATGCCCATGCTCTGGATGGCCTTGGCCAATGAGTAGTGCGCCTCTTCCGACACCAGGAAGGCGTACTGGCGTCCGCCGTAGCCGTGCATCCAGGCATCGCCCGGCACCTGCCGCTGGCGCGCACACAGCAGGGCCGTGAGGTTGCCCAAGGTGCCGCCCGAGGTCAGGAAGCCGTCGGCGCGCGCGCCGTCCATGCCGAAGCGCTCGGCCAGGGCCCGCACCAGCAGCCGCTCCCACACCACGCCCACATTGCCCTGCTCATAGACGCCCATGCCGGGGTCGAGCAGGGCGCCTGCCAGCTCGGCCAGCGCCGCCACCGGCGCCACCACGCCCGTCTGGTGACCAATGTAGTGCGGGTGATGCAGCCGGATCGTCTCGTCGAGGTACTGCCTGAAAAAGTCGAGCGGGTCGCGGCCCCCACCTTCCATCGCCTGTTGCCAGCGCGCCAGCGCATCCTCGGCCGGCTCGTAATGCGTCACCGCGCCCTCGCGCCGCTGCCATGCCGCCAGCGCTTCGGCAAGCAGGTCGATAAGTTGGTATCCGCTTTCGCGAAAATATTCGGGATCGTAGGCCCGTTGCAGGAGTGGATGCATAATCATAATTTGGTGGTGTCCTTGAACAGATGATTCCACATCCCGAAAATGAACCGGGTGCAAAAAAGGTGTTCAGGGTTTAAAGTTTTTCTTGCTGATTACCAGTTTTTTGTCAGATCCTCGATTCTTCGGTTCTTCGGTTCCTCACTCATTGAAACCGCAGCCTGAAATCAGTTGATCGGGGACTACCCATAATTTTAAGGCATAAGGGCGAAGATAGACACACGCCAAAGCCGTCCATACACCCAAACGGTGCCGAGACGCATCTTGCAAAAAAGACGGCCAGGATCGTCGCCCTTTGCCCGATCACCATATGCCGCGCACCAGGATCACGCGGCTCTGTTCACTTAAACCCATCGTATCATGCACAAGACGTTGTTGCTGCTACTCTGGATGCTGTCACCGGTCTTGCTGCCTGCCCAGGACAAAGCATCCTACACAGCCCCTGATTGGAAAAAGATTGCCCGCCAGGTGGCCCATCCGAGAAAAGGTTTCGACTACGACGCCCTCGGCGCGCGATTACTCGCCAGCGACACCACCCTGAGCCTCGCTGAACGGCGCTTCCTCTATTACGGGCAAATCTTCCGCGACAATAAAATCATCTACTCTTTCACAGAGAAGAACTTGTTGGATTCCCTCTACACACATGCACCCGAAGAAGCGCTTGCCCTGCTCAAGGAACTGCGTAACCTCATGCCCGCCTCTCTTGTTTTACTCCGCGAGCAGTATTTCTTCTGCTTAGACCAGGGCTACGACGAATGTGCACAAGATGCCTATATCCAGATAGTGCTGCTGGCCGAGGCCATGTTTTCCACCGGAAATGGCACCGATGACCACCCGCTTTATGTCATCAGCCCGACTGACGAATACACGGTGCTCCAGTTGCTCCAACTCTCCAGCACTGCCCAGGACCTCGAAAGGGAAGAAGGCCACTACTACGACCGCCTTTACCTGGAACCTAATGAATTCGAACTCGAATCCATGCGCTTCGATATTTGCGCTCCGATAAGTTGGCTGGAGGCCTCCATGTCAGAAAAACCATGGAAAGGCCCCGACGAACCCCGACCGAAGAAGAAGAAGAAAAACACCAGGGAAACCCTGGGTCGCGCGGAACCGATAAACCAGGAATGAAAGAATCTTGCGATGCAACCCGTCCGTAGAGACGTTGCGGTGCAACCCGCCCGTAGAGACATTGCGGTGCAACGTCTCTACGGGCGGTCGCCGGCCCACCGCCGCGGGTTCATCCGAATGTACCATCGAATGCGATGCAACGCCTCCATGTTGCGAATGATGTGTTCGTAATAATTGCGTTGCCAGACCTGATAAATATCGGTGTGCTGCCGTGCCCATTTGGTCACCCCGATCTTGAATCCTCTGACCATCGAACCAATGGTTCGGGATGTCCCTTTTGGCCTTGGGGAAGGGTTGCCCCGGGGGCAAAAGATCTTTTGCCCCCACGGGGATTCTATTCCACCCAACTGCAGGCAATTCCTTTTTCCCATCCGGACCCACGATCCATATGATACCATGGACATGATTGGGCATGATGACAAATTCATCCAACCTGCTGTGTGGGAAATGATCCGGAATGGCCAACCAACATTCCCGGGCCACCTGCCCCAATTCATTCAACACCATCCGACCATCCACCACCTCGCCAAACAGACATTCCCTGTTTTGCGTGCAAATGGTGATGAAATACGCCCCCGGCTGTGTGTAATCGTACCCCTTCAGCCGAATGGAACGACGGTGGTGTTTTTTCGGGTCGTAGGGCATGGGTGCAGGGGTTTCAGGTGAGAGACGGGATAAGGATCTGGCGGCTGCCGGTGCGAGGGAAAATAACCAAGCAGGCGGAAAAAATCGGCATCAGGATGCTTTCCCCCTCCGGTAAGTCAGCTCAAAAATCATGTCTGCCATCCACCGGCGGAAAGCATCGTTATCGCTGAATTCCTTGAACAACTCTGTGTCTGCTTGCAAAATGCCCGTCATCACCCTGCCCAATGCCTTGTTGTGTTCGATGCGGGCATTCTCTTTGTCCGAGTTCTTTATCGCATTTTGGTACAACTTATCTTCAGCCACCCGTCGGGGAATTTCTTCCGTGATCAACTGGCGCACGCGATCCGCATCCGTCCAGTTGATATTGCCAAACATTTCGTTAAACGACTTGATAATGTTGGAGAGCAAATCGAGCTCCGGCTCACGCTTGTGGCCGGCACCTGCAGTAGGCACAGGACCTATTTCGGCATCTTCATCAGGCAACTGGATTCTCTGCTCCGATTGCTTTTCAGCCCGGTAGCTGTCCATGTCAATAACTTCAAGAATGCCCTTGGAGAAGTCTTCTTCCTTGGGTGCAGGCAGCTTGGGAACGAGAAAGGCCAGAAAGATGGACAACTTCTCCCAGGCAGCGAGATTGTAGGGCAATATGGCGGAAAGAAAATTGTACGTTCTGAGGAACGCCTTGGCCTTGCCCTTGAAATCCACCTGCCCGTCTTCATCCAATTCGTTCAGGTAGCGACCTGCACACACATCCAGGATAGGATCGAGCCGGCTGCGGTCCGCACCTTCGAGAAACAGTCTGACCACCTCTTCCACCTCGTCAGGCCCATACACCTGATAATGGTCGAGATCAGTTTTCAAATCGTGCAGCTTGTTCGGATCGGTCGCGTCGGCGAGGATGGTCGTGCGATAATAGGGTGCAAAGGCCCGTTGGATGTCTTCGGGATCATTTACAAAATCAAGCACAAAAGTGTCGTGCTTCTGGGGGTGGGCCCGATTCAGTCGCGACAATGTCTGTACCGCTTTCACCCCAGACAGGGGTTTGTCCACGTACATCGTGTGCAGCAATGGCTCGTCATAGCCCGTTTGAAATTTGTCGGCCACTATCAGGAACCGGTACGGATCCTCCTGAAAGCGCTCCGCAATCTGGTTCGAAGGAAAGCCATTCAGCTTCGCCTCGTCCACTTTCACTCCCTTGTACTCGTATTCGCCCGAAAAGGCCACAATGGCCTTCCACGGACTCTTGCGCTGCTGCAAATACTCCTGAAACTCATGGAAATACTGAATGGCACGCTCGATACTACTGGTCACCACCATGGCACGCGCCTTGCCCCCTATTCTCCCTTTGGCCAGTACCTGTTCGTGGAAATGATCCACCATGATCTCGGTCTTGAGGCGGATAGCATGTTCGTGCCCTTCCACAAACCTCCGCAACTTGCGCATTGCCTTTTTCGCATCAAACTCCGGATCCTCTTCAATTTTTTTGACCAGCTTGTAATAGCTCTTCACCGGGGTGTAGTGGGTCAGCACGTCCAGGATGAAGCCTTCCTGGATGGCCTGCTTCATGGTGTAGCTGTGGAAGGGCCGGTGTCTGACCGTGCCGTCGGGTTGGGATTCGGGCTCGCCGAAGATTTCCAGGGTCTTGTTCTTGGGCGTGGCAGTGAAGGCAAAGTAGCTGGCATTCGGCAACAGTTTGCGAGACTCCATCAACTGGTTGATGCGATCTTCGATGTCTTCCTCCTCGTGGGTCTGGGCCCCGGTTAGCGCGATGTGCATTTTGGAGGTAGTCTGACCGCCCTGGCTGGAGTGAGCCTCGTCGATGACGATGGCGAAACGGCGGCCGCGGTGCTCGTTGCCGATTTCATCCAAAATGAAGGGAAACTTCTGGAGGGTGGTGATGATGATTTTCTTCCCACTTTGGATGAAGCGGCGCAGGTCCCCAGAGTGCTCTGCATGGCCCACCGTGGCACGCACCTGAGCATACTGCTTGATGGTGTCCCGGATTTGCTGGTCAAGGATGCGGCGGTCGGTGACCACGATGGTGGAATCGAAGATGGCCTGCCCCTCTCTTCGTAGTCCGACCAGCTGGTGGACCAGCCAGGCGATGGAGTTGGACTTTCCACTGCCCGCCGAGTGCTGGATGAGGTACCGACGGCCCGGCCCGTTCTGAGCGGCATCTTCCAGCAGCCTCCGCACTACGTCGAGTTGGTGGTAACGGGGGAATATCTGCTTGCGGTGCTTCTTGCCCGTGCGCGGGTCTTTTTCCTCAATGAGCTGGGCGTAGTGCTCAATGATGTCAGTGAGGCTTTCTCGGGTCAGTATGCTCTTCCAGAGGTAGTCGGTCTTGAGGCCCTCGGGGTTGGGCGGATTGCCGGCGCCGTCGTTCCATCCTTGGTTGAAAGGAAGGAACCATGACGTTTTTCCCTGCAGGTGGGTGCAAAACCACACCTCGTTTTCATCGAGGGCAAAATGAGCCAGGCAACGCCCGAGCTCGAAAAGCTTTTCGCGGGGGTTGCGGTCGCGCTTGTACTGTTCGATGGCGTCGCGATAGCTTTGTTTGGTGAGCCGGTTTTTCAGCTCGAAGGTGAACACGGGCAGGCCGTTGATGAAGAGCGCCAAGTCGAGGGCTCTTTGGGCTTCGTCGCGGCTGTATCGGAGCTGGCGGCTGACGGTAAAGCGGTTCTGCTCGTAGAGTGCCCGAGCCTGCTCGTTGCCGGGCGAAGGAGTGCCATAGAAGAGTACGATGTGGTGTGGCCCGTGTTGAATGCCGTTGCGCAGCACATCCACGATGCCCCGCCGGCTCATTTCCCCCTGCAGGCGGGCGAGAAACTTACGACGGGTGGGGCTGTCATTGCTGAGGTCTAGTTCATCGGCGATTTCGGGTTGGGTAGCCCGAAGGAAGTGGGTGAGCTGATACAGGTCCACGCAGTACTCCCGATCGTAGTGAGCCGAATCCCCCGGCAGCCAGCCGACTCCCCCATAAGGTTTCCTCCCCTCGGCAACGCCCGGCATCCCCTCACCCTGGACGAGCCTGCAATCCGTTCCGGTGAGCACCTGACAGATGCGGGTTTCGAACCCGGCTTCACTGGTATCGGTGGGCTTCATGGTTCTTGTTTTGATAAACGATTGAGCAAAGCCACCACACGGATGGTCTGGCGTAGCTCTTCCAGGCGAAGAGCATTGACGATGTAGCCCTTGACCAGGTGTTCGCGCAACACCTGCGTGGCCCAGATGCGGAATTGCGTGCCCCACCGGGAGTTCACCCGATAGTCCACAGAGATGATGGCGTCCAGGTTGTAGTATTCGACTTGGCAGGTTTTTCCGTCGGCGGCAGTTGTTGCAAAAAATGCAACAACTGAATCGCGATCCAATTCACCCTCGCGGAACACATTGCGCAAATGGCGGGAGATGACCGACTTGTCGCGCTCGAACAGCGACGCTATCTGGTTGAGGTTGAGCCAGATCGTCTCCTGATCGAGGCGCACATCCACCCGCACGCAGTGGTCGGGGTCTTCGTAGATCACCACTTCTCCGCCCTGCCTGCCGACAATGGCCGTGGGCTGCTGCGCCTGATGTCCGGTGTTTTTTTTCTTACTCATCATTTACGTCTTCTGGCATCGAATCGAGCTCCGGCAGCAGATCGGATTCTGCCTCTACATCTGCCATTTCTTCATCGTCTGCGTCCTCTTCGGGCGGTTCTTCCGGCAATTGCGCCGCCACCTCCCGCACATCTACCTTGCCCGTCACCACGTCCGCAATCAGCCGGGTGCGGTATTCTTCCAGCAACTCGATGGAACGACGCGTGGCAGCGATGGCGGCGTCGATTTTGGCAATTTGGTGGTCGAGAAATTCTACAATAGCGGTTTGTTGAGGGAGAGGGGGTAGCGGTATCAACATGGACTTTATAGAGTTTTGGGAAAGACCATAACGCGTTACCCCTTTGGCCGCTACATGAAACTGCCATGCTACCCAAGGACTCTGGATGGCACGAAATAAAAAAGCCCCGTTTAATACTTGATTAGGGCGCAAGATGGCCAGATGATACCCACTGATTAAGTCTGACGCGTATGTTTCAACAAGCGCTGGTACCGCAATGTCATTCCAAATTTCCGAGTCCTTCGTGATAAGGACGTCGCCCAATTGCAAATGAAATTTTTCGATTTCCACATCAGATGCTGTCGACCTCATGAAGTCCATATCGGAGCGAATTTTGTCATGCTTGTACACATCAATGTAGTTACAAAGCCGAACCGGTTTTTCGTACTCCCGTAGATGCTTGTCAACATTGCTGACTCGTATTTCAACTACAGTACGCAATCTCCTCACCTCCCACCCTTCCGGCACCTTCCCCAACCATTCCACGCCCGAATCTGTGTACGCCGGATAGGGTTTGCCGGTGCGCACGTCGATCTGCCCGGTGACGGCCTGGTGGATGAGAGCCTGCTTGTACTC
>WFYJ01000167.1 GCA_015490175.1 Saprospiraceae bacterium
GCATCAACGGGCGCTCGCTGCCCAACCACCCCAACTACCGTCTGGGCACGCCCTGGCCCGTGTGCGACAGCACCATCCTGCTCACGGCCACGGCCGAGGTGGTGCCCGCGGTGGCGGCCCTGCGGCTGTGGCCCAATCCGGCCGGTCAGACGCTGCAGGTGGAGGCGCCGCAAGTGGCGCCCCGTGCGCTCCATGCGGCCCTGTACGACGCCCGCGGCCGGGAGGTGCGCCGGCTTCGCCTGCCGTCGGGGCAGTCGCAATGGCGGCTTTCGCTGGAAGGGTTGCCCGCAGGGCTGTACCTGTTGGCGCTGCGCGACGAGGAGGGCAGGGTGGTGGCGCGCGCGCGATTCGTGGTGGGGAGGTGAAGTGACGGATGAGAGTACCCGCTGTTTTGCAGAGACTGTTTATCAAAGTGGTCCGGGAAATGTGGCAGTGCCGGTCAGGGGGGGATGGTGCAATCGGTCAAATCGGTAAACTTGCATGCACTCCTCACTTTTCCCGCCGTCGCTCCGTCGCTCCACTTCAAAAAACGGATTGCGCTGAATACAGAGGTCGGGCCCGATGCCCGACCTTTCGTTTTTTTGCCGATAGCAGAACCCTCACCAGTCCCGGGGTGTTGCGATTGCCGTAAAAACGCAGATTCATGGTTCAGACCGAACGCAAAAGCCGGCTTCATCCTTTGCTGCAGCAGCGCTGGAGCCCGCGTGCTTTCGTGCCCGGCAAGCCCTTGAGCACCGAACAGGCAGAAGTGCTCTTCGAGGCGGCGCGTTGGGCGCCCTCTTCCTGGAACGAGCAGCCGTGGCGTTACTGGTATGCCCTGTGGGGCGAGCCCGGCTTCAATGATTTGCTCGAGGTGTTGGTCGAAGCCAACCGCCAGTGGGCGCGCAATGCCTCCATGCTGATCCTGTCGGCTGCTTCGATGAAGTATTGTCGCAACGGCAAGCCCAACAAACACGCCTGGTACGACACGGGGCAGGCCAACTTTGCCCTGACCGTGCAGGCCACGGCCATGGGGCTGTACGTGCACCAGATGGGCGGCTTCAGCGCCGAAAAGGCCAAGGCGCTGCTCTCCCTGCCCGACGACATCGAGCCGGTGGTAATGATGGCAGTGGGCTACAAGGGCGATCCGGCCATACTGGATGCCGACCTGCGCCCTCTGGAAATTCCGCACAAAGAGCGCTTGCCGCTCGAAAAGCTGGTGTGCCACTGGTCGTCGGCACCATAGAGCGACAAATCCTCAAAACTGCATGCGCCAAGCGCGGTGCATGCCGGCCAGTACGTAGCGCGTCACCAGACAGGCACCGACGACGCTCATGCCGATTGAGACAAGCGCCGTCCCGAGGGGCGGCGCGCGATGTTTGTTTTGTTTTTGCTTGAAAAGTCCGGGAACAGAATGTCATGCAACCCCAATCGCCGGAGGTGTAATTTGCCGAAAGGCAAACCGGAAAGTCGAGTCCGGGGCGTGCAGGTGGGGAAATTGATTGGCTGAGCCGGCAACCGGATGCCCTGGACAGGTGGCGCGTGCCAGTCTTTTTGCTTCGGGAGGTGCACAAGCGACGGATTTTCCGGAAACTTGCGCCGTCAAACGATCGCCTGACGCAAAACCGGGTCTGTATGAAAATCGTCATTGCCGGCGCGGGCGGGGTCGGCTTTCACCTTGCCGAGCTGCTGTCTTACGAAAACCAGGACATCGTCCTGATCGATACCAACAAGGACGTGCTGGACTACGCCTCCACCCATCTGGATGTGATGACCGTTCTGGGCGATGCCGCCTCTGAAGAGATTCTCAATGCAGCCGAGGTGCAGCGCGCGCGTCTCTTCCTCGCCGTGACCACCAACCAGCACACCAACCTGGTGACGGCTCAGATGGCCAAGCAGAAGGGGGCCAGGCAGACGATCGCCCGCGTCTCTTTTCCGGAATATCTCGAAGAGCCGTGGGTCAGCTTTTTCCGGCAGGCAGGCGTGGACTCGCTCATTTCGCCGCGCAAGTTGGCGGCGCAGGAGATCCAGCGGCTGGTGCGCCAGTGCTCATTCACCGACGTGCTCGAGTTCGAAGAGGGGCGCATGGTGATCGTGGGCTTCACGCTCGACGAGCACTCGCCCTTGCTGGGCAAGCCGCTGCGCGAAATCACCCGTTCGGGCTTCTACGAAGGCCATTACCGGCCCATCGCCATCCTGCGGGGCAACCGCACCATCATTCCGCACGGCGACACGGTGTTGCGCTTCAACGACCACGTCTATTTCATCTCGCCGCGCGCCGAGCTCGACAAGCTCGAAGCCCAGATCGGACGCAAACGGGTCGAGGTGAAACGCATCATGATCGTGGGGGGCTCGGGCCTGGGTTACGAAACGGCGCGCCTGCTCGAACAGGACTATCAGGTGACGCTCGTGGAGCGCGACAAAGACCGCTGCCGCCTGCTCTCGGAGCTGCTACACGACACGCTCATCATCCACGGCGATGCCAGCGACATTGACCTGTTGCGAGAGGAAGGGCTGGAAGACATGCAGGTTTTCATTGCCGTGACGGCCAACTCCGAAACCAACATCATCACCTCGCTGATGGCCAAAAATTACGGAGTGGCCAAGACGATCGCCCGCGTCGAGAACAAGGAGTACACCTACATCTCGCAAAACATCGGGGTGGACACGCTCATCAACGTCAAGCTCATCGCCGCCAACAACATTTTCCGCTACGTGCGCAAGGGCAGGGTAGAGGCTTTGACCACCCTGCACGGCGTGGAGGCCGAGGTGATCGAGTTTGTCGTGGCCAAGGAAAATCGCCTCACCCGAAAAAAGCTGCGCGACCTGCACTTGCCGCAAAAGGCGCTGATCGGTGGCGTGATTCGCGGCGAAGAGACCTTCATTCCGGATGGCGACTTCCAGTTGCAGGTGGGCGACAAGGTGATCGTCTTCGCCATGCCCGAGGCGATCCCCGCCATCGAGAAAATGTTTCGATGAAGCGCCCGATGGGCCGGCGCAGGAGACTTGGCCGATTGGGCCGGAAAGGCTACTTTTGTGCGTCATTTGAAAAATCTTTCATACAAAACCAACGATCATGGCCGATCATATCGAAGATGCTGGCAAGAAAGGGCTTTGCCTGATGTGGTTTTTCATCTTTCTGATTCTGTTCATCGTGCTGGTGGTGGGCGTGTATCGCTACAACTTCAGGTTCATCTGATGGCGGCGGCCTGACACCCGCTCGAGCATTTTTTGGCGAAAGCCGCAAACGGAAAACCACGCAAAGCAGAAAGGGCAACGCATCGAGGTGCGTTGCCCTTTTATTGTTTGGCTCCAGCCCTATTCGCAGCCAATGGGCGCGCCGGGCGGCATGTCGGGCACCGGCGGCGGTTGGAAGTCTTCAGGCTCGTCCATGAACGCCTCGATCAGCGAGGCCAGGTAGCGCGTATGGGCGCGCAGGTACGGGCCGGTTTTGTCGTTTTTCAGCCTTTCGGCAAATAGCGCCTCCAGCTCGTGCAATCGCTCGAGGAGGAGTGCCCGCACCTCGTGTGCGCTGTTTTTGGCGGCAGCCGAATGCATCAGCTCGATGACGTACACGCGTTCGGCTGCGCGCGCCAGCGCCCCGTCCATGCCTTTGTCGGGATAGTTTTCGGGATTGACGTGCAGGGCCTGCAGCAGTGTCTGCGGTCCCATGCGCATGCCGTAGTAGCCGCGCTGGTCTTGCACGATGAGGCGCTCGAGGCGCTGCGGATGGAGGGCCAGCGAGAGGGTGTGCTTGAGCGAGGCCTCGGCCGCCGTGATGGGGTCGAAGAGCAAGCCCGATTGTGTGGGGATGGCTTCGCGGTCGCGCCCGTAGCCGGGGGGCGGTGGCGGCAACTGGAGCAGCAGCGGCTCGGGCAGCCTCAGAAACTCGGGCAGGAGCGTCTGCCGCAGGGCGGCCACCGCTTGTTCCTGCCACTCGCTCGGCAGGGGTTCGGCCACCACCTGCCCGTCGCCGCGCAGGGCATAACTGTAGTGCACGCCGCCGATGAGCTTGCTCACGGCTTCGATCTGGTAGCGGCAGCCGTAGTAGAGCGGCGCCAGCACGCGCTCCAGCTCGAACAGGGGCGTGCCCGGCGGGATGTTGCCCTCGCCAAAGTGCGCCAAGGCGTGGGCGCGCACCTGCATGAGGCGTTCCAGCTCGGCCACGGCGTCGGTGCCGTTGTCCCAAAGATGGCCGTAGGGATGGGCGCCACCTTGGGGGCGGGCGTCGCGGTCGGACACGTAGTGCAATCCCATGTGCAGCGTCTGGCGGATGATGTCGTTGAGGGCGGCCGCCTCATCGGTTTTGGGTCCGAAGTCGGCATAACCATACATGATGGCGCGCTTGTCCCACTCGCCGATGCCCGTATCGTATGCCTTGCTGAAGTCGAGCCGGCCGTTTTCGAGGGTGATCAAGGGATGGGGATAGTCCATCACGCTGGCGCGGTCGTTGACGCTGGCCGCGAAGTTGTGGGCGAGGCCCAGCGTGTGGCCCACTTCATGGGCGGCGAGCTGGCGCAGGCGCGCCAGCGCCATTTGCTCGAGGCGCGGGTCGGGTGTGGCGCCCTGTGCATAGGCGGGCAGCAGCCCCTGCGCGATGAGGAAGTCCTGGCGCACGCGCAGGGCGCCGAGCGTGACGTGCCCCTTGATGATTTCGCCCGTGCGCGGATCGACGATGGTGCGCCCGTACGACCAGCCGCGCGTGCTGCGCGGCACCCACTGGATCACGTTGTAGCGCACATCCATGGGGTCGGCGTCGGGCGGCAGCTCTTTGACGATGAACGCATCCTTGTAGCCGGCTGCTTCGAAGGCCTCGTTCCACCAACGGGCGCCCTCCATCAGCGCCGATTTGACGGGTTCGGGGGCGCCGGCATCGACGTAATAGACGATAGGTTCGACGGGCCCGGATCGCTTGCGGCGCGGGTGTTTTTTGCGCAAGCGGTGGCGCACGATATAGCGGCGCGTCAGCGGTTGGTCAATGGGCTGCGAGAAGTCGTAGAAATCGATGCCGAAAAAGCCGGAGCGCGGGTCGAAGGGGCGCGGCTGGTAGTCGTCGTCGGGCAACTGCACGAACGAGTGTCGCTCGTGTACGGTGACGGCCTCGGGCGAGGGAACGACCGTCCGGATTTCGCGGCCCTGCGGCTCGCCCGTGAAGGTGAGGATGACCTCTATCTCTGTGTTTTTCGGGAAATTTTTGGTGTGGGGCAAATAGAAAGCCGACCGGGTCTTGTCGAGGCGATATTTGCCCTGGCCGCGCTCCGCGAGCTGTCGGGCCACGCCATGCACGTCTTGCAGGAAAAAGTCGGTGGCATCGACGAGGACGCGGCCGTCGGCTTCCGCCTCAACCTTGAAGCCCCACAGGACCGATTTGGCGAAAGCCTCCTCCACGGCGCGTTGCTCGGCCGGGGTGGCCCGGGTGGCGCGGTAGTCGTAGTTGGGTTGACAGAGCAGCACTTTGGGGCCGCTGCGCACGAACTTGACGATGCGGCCGCGTGCAAACTGCCCGCGGTCCAGGCCGATCTCATTGGAACCTACACCCCGGGGCAGCGAGCCGATATAGAGAAACTCGTAGTCGAACTTGTCGATCTCGAGCCACACCTTGCCTTCGCGGGCGTCCCAATAGAAGTTGAAAAAGCCGGGATGTGCTTCCATGTTGGCTGTGCGCGCGGCAATGGGATCGGCCGTCTGGGCCGGTGCGCCGATCCACAGGCAGACCAGACCAAAGAGTAGCGTGAAATTTTTCATAACGTCGGGTTTTTACTCTATTCCAAATTGGTTCGGGAAATTCTGTGGCGCAGCTGGTTGTAATCTGTGAAATCTGTGAAATCTGTGGAATCTGTGGAATCTGTGGACTCGGTACCGATTACGCACCCTGTGTCACAGATCAGCTCCGCCATTGCCAGCAGATTGTCGGGCGGTGACCATCAGCATCTCGCCCGGCTGCAGGTACTTCCACGGCTGGCGCGGCGCATGGCGCTCCATCGAAGCGGCGACGTGTGCCCATGGGATGGTGTTGTTGGGGTAGAGGTCGTTGTGTCCGATGAGCAGCAGGCCGGCAGGCACCTCCCGGCAGAACAGAGCCGCCTCGTCGGGCAGCAGGTTGCCGATGATGCCTTTGCGGGTGCGGAACCAGTCGCGTCCGTTGACGGGCAGCATGGCCACATCGGGCGCAGGCAGCGCCTGCCACATGTCGAAGTATCCCTCGAAAAAGACGGTATCGCCGGCATGATAGAGCGTCACGCCGTTCCACTGAAGCAGATAGCCGAGCCAGCGATGCCCGCGCTGCGCATCTTTTTCGGGCAGGTAGTGGGCGGCAGGCAGGGCCGTGAGCAGACAGCTCGTGCCGCTCAGCATCATGGGTTGCAGTACCGGCGGGACCGACCATTCCTGCTCGGTCAATTCCAGTTGCGCACACAGGGGAGCGCACCATCCGGGTGCCACGAAATGCACTTCGGATGAGGCCTGCCTTACGGCCGCTGCCGTCCGGAGGTCGAAATGGTCTTCGTGCTCATGGGTGACCAGATAGTAGTCAATGCCGGCGAGCGCCTTGGGCGGTAGCGGCGGCTCGAATGCCCTGCGCCAGAAGTCACCGTGCAGCTCGGCCACGTAATCGGTCAGGCACGGGTCGATGACGATGAGGCCGTCGGGACCCTTGACGATCAGGCCCATCTGGCCCAGCCCCCACAGCACCAGCGTGTCAGGAGGTACTGCGGTGTTTGCGATCTGCTGTACGAGCGGGTGGTTCATGACGTTTTTTCCATGCGGTGACTGCCGAACCGGTTGCGCAGTGAGCGCGCTGCCTGTGGCCGATTCCTCTTGCCGCCAAAATGCAAAAAATCGGTCGTGACACCTGCGGCGCGACTTCAAAGGGAGTGAGTGTAGGGCAAAAAGGTGTAGCGTTGCGCGTTTTTTGTGTAAATGATTGAAAATAAACTTTCTGCAAAACAGAAGCTTTCCGGCGCAGATGGCACGCAGCTTTTTGTAAATATGTGAAAATCAGTGCGTTTTATGTGGGTGCTCTGTGTAGCTGAATAGTCACGGAACTTTTTGCGGGAGGCTATGGGATGAGTGCTGGTTTTTTCGAAAAAAATCGGGCAATGCGTGTGGAATCGAGGACTCGGCTTACTCTTTACGGTGCATTTAGCCTGAAACACCTCAAACCAGGTTAGCCCCAAAATTCTTCCTTTTTTGCTACCTGAATGACACCTGAAGCCCGCCTGAAACCCTTCAGACATCTTCTGTCGGAGCTTTGGTGAAAGTGAAGAATTGACGGAGAAGATGCTCTCTCTGTGAGAAGTAGCTCGAACTGGCCGTGTGCCGGTTCGGGCTTGCTTTTTTCCGCCAACCCTCCGGGCATTGCCCTGCCCTTTTGCCGAAAGTTTACACATCCTCCCGTCGGCTTCACAAAAGCTTAACCTGCCATTAAATACCCGTTTATCGGCTGCCTTGATTTTTGCCTCGGCAAACAAAGGGCAGCGCGCAGACGCGATATGCTGCCCCAAACCAGCCAAAAACCAATGCCATGCGCCAGGTATTTACCTTCCTGTTTGTGCTTGCATCCCTGGCTCTTCGGGCTCAGAACGAAGTGATCGTCAGGGATGCCGATTTGCAAGGCGGCCAGACCTATACCTGGACCAGCGACAAGGTCTATCTGCTCGACGGCTTCGTCTATCTCGAAGAAGGGGGCGTCCTGAACATCGAGCCCGGCACGGTCATCAAGGGGCTGGAAGTGCCCTCTTCCAACGACCTGGCCAGTGCGCTGATCATCGCGCGAGGGGCGAAGATCTATGCCGAAGGTACTGCCCAGCAACCCATCATCTTTACTGCCGAGCTGGACGACGTGGCCGATCCCGCCGACCTGGACCCCACCGACCGGGGCCTGTGGGGTGGCCTGATCATTCTGGGCAAGGGCGTCATTGCCGACGAGACGACCGAGGAAGGCGTCGAAGGGCTGCCCGCCGACGAACTGCGCGCCCGCTATGGCGGCAACGACGATCACGACAACTCGGGCGTGCTGCGCTACGTATCCATCCGTCATGGCGGTGCCGAACTGTCGCCCGGCAATGAAATCAACGGGCTGACGCTGGGGGCCGTGGGCGATGGTACCGTGATCGAGTACGTGGAAGTGATTGCCAACCAGGACGACGGCATCGAGTTGTTTGGCGGTACGGTGAACCTGAAATACGTGGTCGTGTCGTTTTGCGGCGACGACTCGTTCGACTACGATACGGGCTGGCGCGGCAAGGGGCAGTTCTGGCTCTCGCTGCAGGGCCGGGACGAAGGCGACAATGCGGGCGAGCACGACGGCGCCAAGCCCGACGATAACGCCCCCACGTCCAATCCGCTGATCTACAACGCCACCTACATCGGCAGCGGCATCGGCGCCCCCGCCAAGAACGAACACGCTCTGCTCATGCGCGACGGCACCGCTGGCACCTATGCCAACAGCATTTTTACCGACTTTGCCAACTATGCGCTGCAGGTAGAAGACCGCGCCAGCGGCCTGGACAGCTACCAGCGCCTCCAGATGGGGCAACTCATGTTGCGCAACAACCTGTGGTGGAACTTCGGCGAAGGCAGCGAAGCCAACTGCGGCGACAACGGCATCTTCACCGCTACCGATGACGCCAACGACCCCAACTGTCTGGCGCTCATCGATTCCTTCCAGGTGTGGCACAACCTCATCGCCGATCCGGTGCTGCAGGGCATCAGCCGCACCACCGACGGCGGCCTTGACCCGCGCGCCGATGCAAATGGACCGGCCTACACCTCGCCCGCCGCCGACTATCCGGCCGATCCCTTTTTCACTCCCGTCATGTTCAAGGGCGCGTTCTGCAGCGAAGGAGTCTGGATCCAGGGCTGGACGGCCCTGGCACAGTACGGCATACTCGATGCCGGCATTCCCTTCAACGATACGCAGGCCTGTGAGGCGGTGACCGGTACCGACGAGCTGTTTGCCGAGCACCGGGGTTTCGTGCTGGCGCAAAACACGCCCAATCCCGTAGCCGACCGCACCGACTTCCATTTCACGCTGCCCACGACGGCTACCGTTTCGCTGAAGCTGTACGACCCGCAGGGGCGCCAGGCAGCCGAAATCCTGCCGGCCACGCACCTCGGCGCCGGCGCCCATCGCATCAGTTTCGATGCCAGCCGTTTGCCGGCAGGCAACTACTTCTTCACCCTCGAGGCCGACGGCATACGACTGTCGCGCAAGATGGTCAAGTTCTGATAAGCCAGGTGCATGCCACATCCGATGGCTGGAGTCCCGGAATTATCCCAACCAACTTGTTCAGAATCATGGAGCGTTTTGTGAAAAAAATCTGCCTGCTGCTATTGACGTGCTCTGCCACCTGGGCCCTGGCCCAGGAGGGCATCATCCGCGGCAAGGTGATCGACAAGGCGACGGGCGAAGCCCTCATGTTTGCCAACGTCATCGTGCTGCAAACCGATCCGCCGGTGGGCACCGAAACCGACCTCGACGGCCGGTTCGAGCTGGCGCTGCCGGCAGGTACCTACGACCTGCAGGCTTCCTACATTGGCTTCCCCGACCAGGTGCTCAGCGGCATCGTGGTGGTGGCCGGTGAAACAACCGTGGTTGACTTTTTCATGGAGTCGCAGGTGCAGGAGCTCAGCGTGGTGGAAGTGGCTGCCGAGCGGGTAGACCGCTCAGAGGTGGCCCTCATCGCTTTGCGCAAAAAGGCACCCGGCATCACCGACAACCTCTCGGCCCAGGAGATGGCGCGCTTCGGCAGTGCCAATGCTGCAGAGAGCATGAAGCGGGTGACGGGCGCTTCGGTACAGGATGGCCGCTACCTCGTGGTGCGCGGCCTGGGCGACCGCTATTCGAGCGCACAGCTCAACGGCATGCCGCTGCCCGGGAATGACCCCTACCGCAACAGCACCCAGCTCGACCTCATCCCCGCCAACTTGCTCGACAACCTCATTACCTCGAAGACCTTCACGCCCGACATGCCGGGCAACTTCACCGGCGGCAACGTAAACCTCAACACGAAGAGCTTCCCCGAGGAGCCCGTATTCCAGGCGGGCGTGTCGCTCGGCTACAACACCCAGAGCACCCTGCGCAACGACTTCCTGACCCACCAGGGCGGCAAATGGGACTGGCTGGGCTATGACGACGGCACGCGCCGGTTGCCGGCCATCCTGCAGGATCCCGAAGTGGTGAAACAGATGACGCCCAGCTTGCACATCCGCGCGCGCAGCAAGGAGGCTACGGCGACCTTGCTCGACCAGACGAGCCGGGCACTCAGCAGCCAGATGGCGCCCCACACCATGACCAGCTTGCCCGACCACGGTTTCAACTTCAGCCTGGGCAACCAGTACGAGCTCTTCGGCAATCCGCTGGGCGTGCTGGCCGGCGCCAGCTACAAGCGCAGCTTCCGCGGCTACGACGATGGCGTGTTGGCCTACGAAGAGCTGACCGACCCTAACAGCGAAGCGCTGAACACTTTCTACAACCTGACCGAAGCGCGCGGCCTCGACAACCCGCAGCTCGGCGCCATGGCCGGTCTGGCCTGGAAGTTTGGCGGAAGCCAGAAAATCAGTTACATCGCCCTGTATAACCACGACGCCGAAAAACTGAGCCAGACGATGAGCGGTGCCTACCCGGGCATCGTGTCGGGGGGAGGCGTGTTCGAGTCGCGGGCGCTGCTGTTCCGCGAGCGCAGCCTCTTCACCTGGCAACTGGCCGGCGAGCACGTACCGGGCCC
Source organism: Saprospiraceae bacterium (assembly GCA_015490175.1). GTDB lineage: Bacteria > Bacteroidota > Bacteroidia > Chitinophagales > Saprospiraceae > WFYJ01. The sequence goes on from WFYJ01000167.1 coordinate 10,707, forward strand.
GTCGGACATCCGCCTCGAGTGGGGCCTGTCGATGGTGCAGAGCAGCCAGGACGAGCCCGACTTCCGTCAGTTTGCCAACACCTGGAAGGTGCAGCCCACGGGGGATACGTCCTGGTTCATCTCGCCGGCCGAGTACGACTTGCCCTACCACTTCTTCCGCTCGCTCGACGACCGCCAGCAGGTCGCCAAAGTGGACCTGACGGTGCCTTTTGCGCAAAGCATCAACAGCCGGAACAAGATCAAGCTGGGCGGCCTGTACCGCGCCAAGACGCGCCAGTTCGTGGACAACGTCTTCCAGATGCGCACCAACTCGCCCTATGCCGCCGACTACAACGGCGACCCTGACTTCTGGTTCGGTCCCGACAATGTGGGTATCATCGGCTACGATTCGACGTTGATGCGTTACCAGGCCGGCCTTTTCGCCGTCAACGACCGCAAGAGCTCGAACCGGAACAGCTATGCCGGCAATGAAACCATCGCGGCCGCATACGCCATGGCCGATTTCAGCACGGGCAACTGGCGCTTCATCGGGGGCTTGCGCCTCGAACAGACCGACATCCGTGTACAGAGCCGCGACACTGCCCTGGCCACCGGCCGCATCGAGCAGCTCGACCTTTTGCCCGCCCTCAACGTGGTGTACCAGCTGAAGGAAGACATGAACCTGCGGGCCTCGTTTACGCGCACGCTGGCCCGTCCCAACATGCGCGAGCTGGCGCCCTTCACCTCATTCGACTTCATCGGTGGCTTCCGCATCACGGGCAACCCCGAGTTGCGCCGCACGCTGGTGACCAACTACGACCTGCGTTGGGAAATGTTCCCCACCTCGGGCGAACTGGTGGCCGTGAGTGCCTACTACAAGTCGTTCGACGACCCCATTGGCAAGGCCTTCGTACCCGAAGCGGCCAACCCCGAGATCAGGTACGTCAACGTGTCGGACGCCATGGTCTATGGGTTGGAGCTGGAGCTGCGAAAGAAGCTGGCGTTCCTGTCGCATGCGCTGGAGAAGCTGCGCTTCCAGGGCAATTGCAGTTACATCCGGTCCGTGATGGCCATTCCCGATACCGAGCGCGACATCGTGCGCCGGTTCAACCCCGAAAAGGGTGAGACGCGCCCCTTCCCGGGCCAATCACCCTGGCTGGTCAATGCCGGCATCAACTACTTCGACCTGGACAAGGGTGTGGACGCCTTGCTGTCGTTCAACATGTACGGGCCGCGCCTGGCCGAGATCAGCGAAGGCAAGAACCCCGACGTGTACGAGCAGGCCTTCCCCCAGCTCGACTTCTCGTTCAGCAAGGGCCTCAACGAACACCTCAACCTGCGCTTTGCCGCGACCAACCTGCTCAACGCCACCTTCCGCAAGGTAATGAGCTACAAGGGCAACGAGTATCTGATCCAGGAATTCCGCCCGGGCACGACCGTCTCGTTGAGC
>WFYJ01000168.1 GCA_015490175.1 Saprospiraceae bacterium
AAAATGTGAATTTCACACCCTTTGTAATGATAATGTTATATATGATAATTAAAATACTAAATCTATAGGCAAATTTAAAGGAATCGAAGAGCCGAGGATTTGACAAAAAACTGATAATCAGCAATAAAAACTCTAAACCCTCAACCCTACACGCAACACCTTTTGCAGCCGGTTCATTTTCGGGATGTGCGATCATCTATTTAAGGACACCACCACAGTAGTTATAGAACCAAACTGAAAAAAATAAGAAAAAATGAACATCAGACTGATCCCTGACATCACGTTCAGGCATTTTCGGGGCGACCTGTTCGGCGGCATCACAGCCGGCATCGTGGCACTGCCCCTGGCTTTGGCTTTCGGCCTGCAGTCGGGGCTGGGCGCTGCAGCGGGTCTGTACGGCGCCATTTTCATCAGCTTTTTTGCCGCCTTGTTCGGCGGCACCAATACCCAGATTTCCGGTCCTACCGCCCCGATGACGGCCGTGAGCATGGTCGTGGTGGCCGGCATCATGGCCAACTTCGAGGGCGACGTGCAGAAAGCGCTGCCTGCCATCCTGATGGTCTTCCTGCTGGCCGGCCTCATGCAGATCGGGCTGGGCCTGATGCGCGTGGGGCAGTACATCCGGTACATTCCCTACCCCGTAGTGTCGGGCTTCATGACGGGCATCGGCGTGATCATCCTGATCACCCAGTTGTTGCCGGCCATGGGCTACTACCCCAAGGAAGACATGGAGTTCGTCAACCAGTTCAAGCCGCAGGCCGAGGAGGAGATCCTCGAGAAGATCCTGCTCGACGAGGCCGCCGAGGAGTTGCTCGTGCTCGAGGACTTCGAGGAAACCATCAAGCGGGCCAAGCACATTACCGAGGAAGACATCATGGGTGAGGCGCGTGCCCTGGCCGCCAAAGAAGCCTCGGGGGTGGTGGGGGCACTGAAACTCATCCCGCGCGCCCTGCAGCGCATCAACTACACCGATCTGGTCATGGTGTTGCTCACCATTTTCATCATCTATGGTTTCAAACGCATCACTACGGCGGTGCCCAGTTCGCTCGTGGCGCTCATTGTGGTGTCGGCGGGAGCCTTTTTGCTGCTGCCTGAATACCGCACCATCGGCGACATCCCGTCGGGCTTCCCCGAGCTGAAGCTGGGACTCATCAGTTCCGTCGATCTGGGCACGGTGTGGCCCTACATACCCATGGCCCTGTCGCTGGCCCTGCTCGGCGCCATCGACTCGTTGCTCACCTCGCTGGTGGCCGACAACCTGACCAAGACGCGCCATAATCCCGACCAGGAGCTGTTCGGTCAGGGCGTCGGCAATTCGATCGCTGCCCTGTTTGGCGGTATTCCGGGTGCCGGTGCCACCATCCGTACGGTCGTCAACATCCAGGCGGGCGGCAAGACGCGGCTGTCGGGCATGATCGCCGGCTTGCTGTTGTTGTTGGTGCTGCTGAGCCTGGGGCCTGTGGCCAGCAAGGTGCCGGCGGCCGTGCTGGCCGGTATCCTCATCACGGTCGGTATCGGCGTGATGGACTGGAAAGGCATCCGCCACATCCGCCATTGGCCGCGTGCCGAAGTGGTGGTCATGTTGCTGGTGCTGGGGCTGACCGTCTTCGTAGGACTGATCGAGGCCGTAATTGCAGGCATGATCCTGGCGTCTGTCATTTTCATGAAAAAGATTGCCGATGTGATCGACAACCGCACCAGGATGGCACCCATCAAGCACTTCAGCCAGGAAGTGCCCTGGCAGGACGAGCAAGGCCTTCTGGAAAAGTACGGCGACAAGGTGTACGTCAAGCACCTCGACGGCCCGCTCTTCTTCGGTTTTGCGTCGCGCTTCCAGGAAATGATGCAGGCCATGCCCGCAGTCAAGGTGGTCATCATCCGTATGGATCGCGTGCCCTACGTCGACCAGTCGGGCCTGTACGCCATGGAGGACGCCATCCACGAGCTGCAGGATGCCGGCGTGGAAGTGGTGTTCGTCGGCTTGCACGGCCAGCCGAAGGACATGTTCGAGGAATTCAACCTCGTGCCCGGGCTGGTGCCCCGGGAGCGCTGCTTCGACACCTTCGAGGAGTGCTTCAAGTGGCTGGCCGACTACCTCAACGGCAAAAACCGGACAGCCGACGCGCAGGCTGCCGCACAGTCGTAAGCTCTTGCAAAAACAACCCGAATGAAAATCCCGTCGTGCCCGCGTGGCAGGGCGGGGTTTTTTTGTGGTTCAATCGGTCAACTCGGTCAAACCGGTCAAATCGGTATGGCATCTCTCCATCTCTCCATCACTCCATCTCTCCATCACTCCATCTCTCCTCACTCCTCACTCTTCTCTCCTCTCTCTTCAGATATCCATCGTCAAAAATTCCCGAAATGCATTGCAGTGAGCATATCTTTGAGGCTCGGGTATGCGCCCGGGTTTCATTTGCCGAAAGGCGAAAAAAGGAAGAACCGATGGAAAGCAAACGTCAGCGGCAGGTAGCAGAGATCATCCGGCGCAGTTTCAGCATGGTGCTGCAAGAGGAAGGGCAGTACATCTATGGGCCCGGGCCGCTGGTGACGGTGACCCAAGTGCAGATGACGCCCGACCTCAACCTGGCGCGTATCTACCTGAGCGTGTTCAATACCATGAACAAACAGGCCGTGCTGCTGGAGCTGGAGTCGGCCTATCCGCACTTGCGCAAGGCGTTGGGCCAGCGCATCCGCAAGCAGGTGCGCCGCATCCCCGAGCTGCAGTTTTTCCTCGACGACACCCTCGACGAGATGGATCGCGTGGACCAGCTCCTGGCCAGGATCCGCACCGACAAGTCGGCCGGCGAAGAAGAGTGAAGCCGCCGCCTTTTCCCGAAAGCCGCACCGAGAAGGAAACGCTTCGGCCCCCGCCCGCGCAGGGGCGCCGATCAAACACCCGATCATGCCATTATCCGCTCCTCATGCACCGCGCCCCTGGCTGTTGGCCGAAGCCACCTGGCAAGAGGTGCGCAGTACTGCCTACCAGTTGGCCGTATTGCCGTGGGGCGCCACGGAAGCACACAATTTCCATTTGCCGTACGGCACCGACAACTACCAGGCTGAATGGCTGGCCGAGCAGGCCGCGGCTCGTGCCTGGCAGGAAGGGGCGCGCCTCATCGTGTTGCCGGGCATACCCTTCGGCGTCAACTCGGGCCAACTGGAGATCAAGCTGTGCATGCATCTCAACCCTTCGACCCAACTGGCTATCCTGCGCGACGTGGCAGCCATGCTGGTGCGCCACGGCATCGAGAAGCTCGTCATCTTCAACGGCCATGGCGGCAACGACTTCGTGCCCATGATCCGCGAGCTGTCGGTGGCGTTTCCCGACCTGTTCGTCTGCAGTGTGGACTGGTACCGCGCCCTCGATGCGGCCGAGTGGTTCGACGAGCCCGGCGACCATGCCGGTGAGCTGGAAACCAGCCTTATGATGCACGTGGCGCCGCAGCTCGTGCGCCCGCTCGACGAGGCGGGTGAAGGGCATGCCCGCCCCTGGCGCATCGCCGCATTCCGCGAAGGCTGGGCCCGAGGGCAGCGCCTGTGGCATCGCGTCACTCAGGATACCGGCGCAGGCAACCCCCACAAAGCCACGGCAGAGAAGGGCCACGCCTACGCCGAGGCGCTCGTAGCCAGACTGGCTGCCTTTTTCGTGACGCTTTCGCAAACGCCGCCCGACGAATTGTGGGGGCCATAGGCAAAAGCGCGTTCCGGAATTTTTGCACGATGGTCATTTCAAGACGGAGCGAGGGAGTGGCAGAGCGACGGAGTGACAGAGAGAGGGGTGAGGAGAGAGGAGTGCCGATTTGACCGATTCCACCGATTATACTCAAATCAAAGTGGTTCGGGAAATCCTGTTGTAATGGTTGAGGGTGTAGTGTTTAGAGTTTAGTGTTTAGAGTTTAGAGTTTAGTGTTTAGTGTTTTTTTTATTGATTGCCAGTTTTTTTGTCAAATCCTCGATTCCTCGGTTTTTCGGTTCTTCACTCATTGAAACCGCAGCCTTCGGCCGCAGAAAGTGCAGCTTGACGCATTCTTTGCAACTCTGTGAAAATCAGTGCATGCTCAGTGACTCTCTGTGTAAACTGAATTATTTTTCGACTTTTTCAGTGTGCTCGTTCTTCGGTTCTTCGATTGCTCAATCAAAAAGTCCATCGTCCATCGTCCATCGTCCATTGGCTATTCTCCAAAATCCCAGAACCGGATTGCGCCGGGTATATTCACTTTCAAAACTTCGTCATGTCGGAAAAGAAAATTGCACGTACTTCTGAGATCATTATCCGGATTGGATTGAACGACCAGAACATCCCCGTCCATATAGAATGGGAAAGTAGCGAAGGCGAAAATGCCGGACAGCCCCAGCCTGCCAAGGCCATGCTCCTGTCATTGTTCGACCGGCAAACGCTCGATACCCTCAAAATCGACCTGTGGACCGACGATTTTCAGGTCATGGAAATGGATCGCCTGATGTTTCAGACGTTGCGTGGCCTGACCGACAGCTACTTCCGTGCCACGAAAAACAAGGAATTGGCGGCCGCCATGCACCAGTTCGTCACCTACTTTGGCCAGAAAACGGGTATCATCCCCACGGAAGAAAGCCGGAAGAAGTGAGGCGGGCCGGGGCTGCTTCAACTTTTTTCGAAGGTGAAGTGTTTTGGGGGCGAAAAATGCGGGCAAAGGCTTGTGCAAATAAACGTGGGCGCATATCTTTGCACCTGCCAAACAAAACACCGCGGAGTGGAGCAGTCGGTAGCTCGCCGGGCTCATAACCCGGAGGTCGCAGGTTCGAGTCCTGCCTCCGCTACAAAGAAAAGCCGGTCCTCAGGGGCCGGCTTTTGTGTTTTGGGCCATAGCCGCTGCCTCAACGGAGGGTGTCCCTGAACAGGTGATCAGGTACCCAGAAATGAATCCGCGGTTAAAATGTGGTTGAGCGTTGGGCGTGTAGCGTTGAGGGTTTTGCATTGATTATCAGGTGCTTGATCAGATCCTCGGTTCCTCGGTTCTTCGAATCCTCAACCAAACTTCGAATCCTCAACCAAACGTCTGTCGTCCATGGTCAAAAATCCCCGAACCGGATTGCGCTGAGGATATTTTCTCATTGCACCACGATGCGCGCCAGCGCTATGTGGCGTTCCGAGCGCGCTTCGGCGATATACACGCCGGCAGGCCAGTCGTGTACGCCAATGATCGCCTGGCCGGTCAGGCCGTGGCGCTGTTGAACGATCCTGCCGGTCAGGTCGCGAATGGTCAGCTCCCTCATGTCTTCCCATTCGATCCGGATCTGATCTATGGCCGGGTTGGGCCAGGCGCGCAGGGTGGCGTTTTGCGAAAGCGCATGGGTAGCGGTCGTCTGCCCGCAATCGGCCTGCCGTAAAATTTCCCGCACGGTCTTGCATCCCTTTCCGGAAATGAAGTTGATCCACTGATAGAAGTAGTCAGGTGACTCGTTGAAGTCGAACACGTGGGTGACCACACCTGCCACGGAGTAGTTGCTGGAGAAGTTGGTGTCGAGATAGAGGTTCTTTACGGCGTTTACCTTGCCGGGCTTGTCGATGAAGAAATAGTCGATCTGGCAGGTGGTGTAGGGGCCCCAGGTCTGATTGCCGGCGGTCCATGGGCCGTGGGTGACGACGTAGGGATTGGAGAAGGCCCGTTCGGGATCGTAGCGCGAACCGTCGGTGCGGTAGGGCACTCCGGGGTACAGGTCCACTTCGGGGTGTTCGTCGCTGGAGCCCCACGTGAGCAGGAGCGAGTCGCCTGCCAACTGGTCGAGCTGGTCGTAGAAGGCATCGAGGGTACCCTTGTAGGCGCCCGGCTCGCAGGCGGCGGGCACCCAGGTGGTGTCGGTGCGGATGGCCCAGATGGTGTCGATGGGATAGTTGGCGAGGCTGTCCCAGAAGCAGTGGTAGATGCCGTGATGGTGTGCGCCGATCTCGTGGCCCCAGGCCTGCCAGGCGCGCACCGTGTCGATCCGTGCCGGATCGGCAAGGATGGCTTCGACCCATTGGGGCGACAGCTCGAGGGTGAGGGGCACGTCGTGGGCGCTGGCGTACTGCACCATCTGGCGCAGCTTGGGCCACAGGTGGGCAAAGCCCGGATCGCAGTGGATGACGAAGAAAGAATGCTCGGGCTGGGCCTGTGCGCCGGGGGATGAGGACAGCCAGCCCATGAGCAGCAGTAGCACGTAAACATGTCGCATGGCCGAAAATTTTTTATGAAAAATCGGGATGACAGACCATTGGATGCAGAGAGGGGGCTTGCGTTTATGCGCAAATCAAAGTGGTTTGGGAAATGCTGTTGCAGTGATTTGGAGTTTAGGGTTTAGAGTTTGCAACTCTGTGAAAATCAGTGTGTACTCAGTGGCGCTCTGTGTAACTGAATGATCTTTCAGCCTTTTTTCAGAAGGATCAAACTTCGGTTCCCTTGGATTCAGTCGAGAAAATGGACCATGTCTGTCGTCCATTGTCTATCGTCCATCGTCAAAAATTCCCAAACCGAATTGCGCATTCGCAACAAAGCAGTTGGAAAGGAATATGGGGAAATCGGTCAAATCGGTCAAATCGGTTACTCCCTCACACTGTCACTCCGTCGCTCCCGCTCTATGCTCTTTCTCAGAAGGAAAGACCCGAATCGGATTGCGCCGAGTACCTATCTTTAGGGGCCCCAAGAACCGTGCGATTTTTTCACTTCCTAACCAACCATGCCATGCAACTGACGCACGAATTGCTCGACCGCCTCGAAAAGCTGGAGCAGAAGTATGCAGCCATGGGGCAGGACTTGCTCAGCTATATCGAAGGGCTGCTCTATGCCGATTACCTCACCTACTGGGATTACATCCACCTCGATACGCTGCTCAGCCTGCAGAATACGCGCACGCCCTTCCCCGACGAGCGCATTTTCATCATGTACCACCAGATCACGGAGCTGTATTTCCGCCTGTGCATCGACGCCATCGAGTTGCTGGCCGATCGCGACGAGTCCCCCGATCCGGCCCTGTTCAAGCGGCAGCTCGAGCGGCTCGACCGCTACTTCCGCCACCTGACCAATTCCTACGATATCATGGTGGACGGCATGGACAAGGAAGAGTTTCTCAAGTTCCGGATGAGCCTGTTGCCGGCCAGCGGCTTCCAGTCGGCGCAATACCGCATCATCGAGATCATGAGCACCGATTTTTACCGGCTGGCGCACCACAGCAAGCGCGACGGGCTGGGACCGGACACGCCGCCCGAGCAGGTGTACGAAGTGCTGTACTGGCGCTCGGGTGCCACGGAGCTGGCCACTGGCAAAAAGACACTCACCCTGCGCCAGTTCGAGGAGAAATACGGCGAGGAGTTCGTGCGGCTGGCCCGCCGCATGAAGGACCACAACCTGTGGCGCCTGTACCTGAAGTTGCCCGAAGAGGCGCGCAACGACAAGGACATCGTGCGCCTGATGCGCGAACACGACCTCAACGTCAACGTGCGCTGGCCGCTGATGCACTATCGCTCGGCCGTGCGCTACCTCGACCGCAAGCCCCAGGCCATCGCCGCCACGGGAGGCACCAACTGGCAGAAGTACCTGCCCCCGAAGATGCAGCTCGTCATGTTCTATCCCGAGCTGTGGTCGGAAGAAGAGCGCGCCAACTGGGGCAAGAGTGCCAGGATGAAGGCCATACAGGAAATGGCCTGAATGCGCAGCAGCCTCTTTTTCAATGCGACAAAATCGGACTGATGGCGGACAAACAAGCGGTGCTGCGCGATTTCTGCGCTCACGTCTCGTCGGGCAAGGTGGCCTTTTTCGAGCGCTACGGGATGGACTTCGTCATGGGGCGGCGCGAGGGCATCTACCTGTGGGACCTCGAGGGCAAGAAACGCCTCATCAACCTGCACTGCAACGGCGGCGTGTTCAACCTGGGCCATCGCCATCCGGCCATACGCATGGCGCTGCACGAGGCCATGGACCGCTACGACATCGGCAACCACCATCTGCTCAGCGCCGCGCGGGCGCGGGCGGCAGCCCTGTTGGCTTCGCTTATGCCCGCCGACCTCGACTACGTCGTCTTTGGCGTCAGTGGAGGCGAGGCCGTTGATCTGGCCATCAAGGTGGCGCGCGGCTACACGGGGCGCACGAAGATCGTTTCCGTCAGGGGCGGCTACCACGGCCACACGGGCTACGCCCTGGCCACCGGCGACGAAAAGTATCGCGCGCCTTTCGGGCCGCCACTGCCGGGCTTCGTGCAGGTGCCCTTTCACGATGCCGAAGCCTTGGCTGCCGCGATGACCGACGATACCGCCGCCGTCATCCTCGAGACCATACCGGCCACGCTGGGCATGCCCGTACCGTCGGCCGAATACATGCAGGCGGTGCGGCGCCTGTGCGATGCGCGCGGGGTCCTGCTCATCCTCGACGAGGTGCAGGCCGGCCTGGGCCGCACGGGCAAGCTCTGGGCTTTCGAGCACTACGACATCCTGCCCGACATGGTGGTGCTGGGCAAGGGCCTGTCGGGCGGCATCTATCCCATCACGGCCACCGTGTTGCGGCGTCCGCTGGAGCGCGTGTTTCATCCCGATCCGTTCGTCCACGTGTCCACCTTCGGCGGGGCCGAGCCGGGCTGCGTGGTGATGCAAAAGGTGCTGGAAATCACTTCCGATCCCGCCTTTCTGGCGCACGTCAACGACATGGCCGCCCGCATCGCCGAACGGATGGCGGAGCTGTTGGAGCGCCATGCCGGTTTTCTGACCGGCTTTCGCCAAAAAGGACTCATGATGGGCCTCGAGATGGTGGACGCGTATTGTGGCCCGCTGCTTACCAAGACGGCCTACGATCACGGCTTGCTGATGGTGTATGCCAACAACGACAAACGCGTGTGCCAGTTCCTGCCGCCGCTCATCATCGAGCCGCACCATCTCGATGAAATTTTCCCGCGTCTCGACCGGGCGCTGAAGCAGGCGCGCCGCCTCAGGCCCTTGCTGAAGCTGCGCGAGCGGGTGGGCGGCATTTTCCGAAAGGAAAAAAGTTGAATGCCATGGCAATGCTGGCGGACAAGGCGCTCATACAGGCTTTCGAGCAGCAGCTTGACCCGCTCGACGTGGCGGCCTCGGGCATGCCGGCGCGCATGCTCGGCTTCGGCGAAATCTCCTGCATCATCGAGCTGGAGGCCCTGCCCGGCGTGGTGCTCAAGCGCATGCCGCTGTTTCGCTCCGAGGCGCAGGCGGCCGACTATCTCGACAAGTATCGCACCTATTGCCGGCTGCTGCAGGAGGCCGGCTTGTCGCTACCCGAAGACGATGCGGCCATCGTGCAGGGACGCGACGGCCTGTGGGTGCTCTACTTCCTTCAGGAAAAACTGGACCTCGACACCATCGGCCACCGCCAGCTCGACCGCCTCGATGGGGCGGGCCTCCAGCACATGCTCGAAGCCGTGGTGGACGCCATCGAAAAGGTGTGGGCCTTCAATGCCCGGCAGACGCGCTATCGCCTGGCGCTCGACGCCCAGCTCTCCAACTGGGCCTGGCAGCCCGATACGGGCCGCCTGCGGTACATCGACACCTCGACGCCGCTGTTCCGCGTCGAGGGAGTGGAGCAACTCGATCCCGAGCTGCTGCTGGCCAGCGCCCCCGGCTTTGCGCGTGCGATCATCCGGGCTTTCTTCCTCGACGACGTGATGAATCGCTACTACGACGCCCGCGCCGTGTACGTCGATCTGGCGGCCAACCTCTACAAGGAGCAGCACGCCGAGCTGATTCCCCGGTGCGTGCGCCTGATCAACGAACGCACGGGCCACGACCTGACGGAAAAGGAAATTGCCGATTATTACCGCGAAGACAAATTCATCTGGAGCCTCTTCCTGTCCATGCGCAAGCTGGACCGCTGGCTCCACCGTTACGTGTATCGCCGACAATACCAGTTCATCCTGCCCGACCACATCCGGCGGTAGGATTCAACAGGGTTTAGAGTTTTTACGGATAAAGGTCATTTGTTCGGTTCTTCGATTCCTCAGCCATTGAAGCCGCAGCTTTCAGACGCAGTTTGTACGCGGTTTTACAACTCTGTGAAAATCAGTGTATTCTCAGCGGTACTCTGTGTAACTGAAACAGTATCAATTTTTTCTGACGAAAAAACCGACATGTTCGAAGCGACACTCGATTTTGCGAAAGCACAGGACCAACAGGACGAATTGCGCGACTTCCGCGCGCGCTTTTACTTCCCACAGCACGAGGGCCGCGACGTGTACTACTTCTGCGGCAACTCGCTGGGCCTGCAGCCCAGGGGCGTGGCCGAGGCGCTGATGCGCGAGGTGGAACACTGGCGCCGCTACGGCGTCGAGGGCCACTTCGAAGGCGAGATGCCGTGGTTCCACTACCACAAGTTTCTGCAGGAGCAGAGTGCGGCTATCGTGGGGGCCCAGCCCGATGAAGTGGTGGTGATGAACACGCTGACCACCAACCTGCATCTGATGATGGTCAGCTTTTATCGGCCTTCCGGCAAACGCTACAAGGTGCTCATGGAAGCCGGCGCCTTCCCTTCCGACCAATATGCCGTGGAGAGTCAGGTGCGCTGGCACGGCTACCAGCCCGATGACGCCATCGTCGAAGTGGCACCTCGGCCGGGCGAGGAGACGCTGCGCACCGAAGACATCGTGGAAGCCATCGAACGCCACGGCGACGAGCTGGCGCTGGTGCTGTTCGGCGGGGTCAACTACTACACCGGTCAGTTTTTCGATCTCGAAGCCATCACGGCGGCAGCCCACCGCGTGGGCGCCCATGCCGGCTTCGACCTGGCGCATGCGGCGGGCAACGTCTTGCTGCGCCTGCACGACTGGAACGTCGATTTTGCCGTGTGGTGCAGCTACAAGTACCTCAACTCGGGTCCGGGCGGCCCCAGCGGCGTATTCGTGCACGAGCGCTGGGCCGATCGCCCCGACCTGCCGCGCTTCGCGGGTTGGTGGGGCCACGACGAGTCGGTGCGCTTCCTGATGCAGAAAGGCTTCCGGCCCATGCGGGGTGCGGCCGGCTGGCAACTGAGCAATGCGCAGGTATTCGCCATGGCACCGCACAAGGTCAGCCTCGACATCTTTGTGGAGGCGGGCATGGAGCGGTTGCGCGCCAAGAGCGTGCGCCTCACCGGCTACCTCGAGTGGCTCATCCATCGCCTCAACGAAGAGCAGGACCGCTTCCGCATCATCACGCCGGCCGAGCCGCAAGCGCGCGGCTGTCAGCTATCCATCACCACGGGCCACATGGGGCGCAAACTCTACGAATACCTCATCGCCAACGGCGTGGTGTGCGACTGGCGCGAGCCCAATGTGGTGCGCGTGGCGCCCGTGCCGCTCTACAATTCGTTCGAAGACGTGTGGCACCTGGCCCGCCTGCTCGGAGCGTTTTCTTCGTGAAATTGAGGGTGTAGCAGGGGTGAGGGTTGAGGGTTTAGAGTTTTTATTGTTGATTATCAGTATTTTATCAAATACTCGGTTCTTCGGTTCCTCGCTTCCTCGCTTCCTCATCCATTGAAACCACAGCTTTCAGCCGCGGAGCGCCGCAGTTTGCACGCAGTTTTTACCTGTCGTTGAGAGTTGAGGGTGTAGGGTTGAGGGTTTACAACTCTGTGAAACTCAGTGTATACTCAGTGGCTCTCTGTGTAACTATATGATTTTCAGTAGGTTCTTGAATCAAATCCTCGATTCCTCGGTTCCTCACTCATTGAAACCGCTTTCACTTTTCTTTCGCCACGCGGAAGCTGCGCTGCACGTAGTGAAAGCGTCCGCCTGACTGTACAGCGGCCACGACGGTGAAGTTGCTGCCGGGCCGCAGGCGCTGCACCAGCCGGCGCATCTCGGGCGTGATGGAGCCGCCGCTTTCGGCTACGCGCTGCTGGTTGCCGCGCTGCACCACGAACACGAGCTCTTCGAGCGGCAGGGCTTGCCCCTCGGCATCGCGCACAGAGACGGGCTTGTCGAGGCACGCCAGCACTTCTTCGCGCCGCACTTCGGGGCCGCTGAGGGTGCCCCAAGTGAGGGTGAGCAGCTCCTCCACGTCCTGGTCGTCCTGTCGGAGCGCGAAATGGATGGGCAGGTGCAACGTGACGGGCACGGCGCGGTCGCCCTTGCGTGCCGGCTCCCAGCGCGGCATCTGGCGCACCACGCGCAGCGCCTCCTCGTCGCAGCCGCCGCCGATGCCGACGATGACGCGGGGGTCGAGCACGCGACCCGAAGCATCTACCGTGAAGGCCACGTAGACCGTGCCTTCGATGCCCTTGTTGCGGGCATCGTTGGGGTAGCGCAGATGGCTGCGGATGAAAGCAGCCAGTTGTTCGTTCGAGCAGTTGCGCTTTTCGAGGCTGCCTTGCGGCAAATGGGCACAGCCGGCAAAACAGGGCATCTGGTCGGCCTCGCCGGTCTGGGCATGAGTTGCACTACAAACGAGGGCCAGCAGGATGCTCCAGAGGAGTGAGGAGTGAGGAGTGAAGAGTGAGGAGAGAGGAGGGAAGAGAGCAGCGAGCGGAGCGGAGCTGCTGTTTTTTTGCGTGGCGGGCGGCTGGGCGGTGCAGGGTGCCGATGTTGCCGACCCGCTTCTTATGCCCAAACCGGTTCGCGTCAGGAATACTTTGCTCATAGTCGTTCGTTTCTCAATATGTGCCGAAAAGATCATGCCATGAAGATCGGTAGCCTTTCGGCAAAAAGTGTTTCTCTGTGTGAAGATTGAAGGTAATATTGTGGGCACCAACAGCGCGCGTCGCGCGCAATGTTCCGGCATTTTGCAAAAATTTCGTCAAACAAAACCTGAAAGCCATGGCACTCACCGAATCGAACATGCTGCCACTGGGCACCAAGGCGCCCGATTTCCGGCTGCCCGACACGGTCTCGGGCAAGGAGCTGTCCTTTGCCGACGTCAAAGGCACGCACGGCACCGTGGTGATGTTCATTTGCAACCACTGCCCCTACGTCAAGCACGTCAACGAGGAGCTGGTGCGCCTGGCCAACGACTATTTGCCGAAAGGCATCGGCTTTGTGGCCATCAGCAGCAACGACGTGGAAAACTACCCTGACGACAGCCCCGACAAGATGCGCGCACAGGCCCTGGCGCTTGGCTATCCCTTCCCATACCTGTACGACGAGACGCAGGATGTAGCCCGCGCCTACGATGCCGCCTGCACGCCCGACTTCTACCTCTTCGATGCCGACGACCGGCTCGTCTATCGGGGCCGCCTCGACGACTCGCGGCCCGGCAGCGATGTGCCCGTGACGGGCAAGGATCTGCGCGCCGCCCTCGACGCACTGCTTGCCGGCCAGCCCATCCCCGAGCCCCAGTATCCGAGCATGGGCTGCAATATCAAGTGGAAGACGAGCGTGTAAAGGGTTGAGATGGCGAGAAGAGTGAGGGAGGGACAGACAGAGCGAAGGAGTGAGGGAGTGAGGAGTGAAGAGTGAGGAGTGAGGAGAGATGGAGTGATTGAAGTTGAGACGCATGGTAGGGGCGCACGGCAGTGCGTCCGACACGGCAGGGTAGTTCACCGATTCCACCGATTCCACCGGTTTGACCGATTCCACCGATTCCACCAGCTACACCCTGTACGCAAACAGATTTTCCAAACCGCTTTTTGATGCACGCATAAAAAGAATCGCGCGTGCCATACCGCCTGTATTTTCTGTCCGTGTCGTTCCTGCTGTCGTGGCTGCTGACTGCTCAGTCGGGTTGGCAGGCGCGTGAGGTGTTGCCCATAGAGGCCGAGCGCATCTGGCCGCTGCCTTCGGGCGGCTGGCTGGCACTCGACGGTGCGGGCACCTTGCGCAGCTACGATGCCGCGGGCCGGCAGACGGCTTACCTGTGGTCGGACCAGCGCCTGGGCGCACCCGATGCGGTGGATGCGTCGCAGCCCCTGCGCATCGTGCTGTTTTTCCGCGACTGGCAGCAGGTGCTCTGGCTCGACCGGACGCTGACGGTCGTGGGCAGCCTCTCGTTTGCGGAAGCGGGATGGACAGACGTGGCGGCCGTGGCCACTGCGCCCGACAGGGGGCTGTGGTGCTACCTGCCGTGGCAGCGCCGCCTCGTATGGCTGGGCGACGACGGCCGCCTGCTGCGCGAGGGTCCACCGCTCGACCTCATCCTGGCCGAAGTGCCCGACAGCGTGCGCTGGCTGCAGCGCCACCAACGCCGTCTTTATCTGGCTGCACCAGAGGCGGTGTTTGTATTCGACGATTTCGGGCAGTACGTCGGGAAGAGCGATTTGCCGCAAGGTGCTGCCGACGTCCAGCTCAGTGGCCCGTGGCTCATTTGCCGAAAGGCGAAGGCACTTTGGTGGCAGCACCTGTACGATCCCTTCCGCACCCGAACCCTGCCCCTGCCGCCCGTGCCGGCCATCCGGCAGACGTGGTGGAAGGAGGGGCGTTTGTTTGTGCTTTCGCAAAAAGGGCTGGAAGTGTGGCAGCAAAGTGGCGAGTGAAAAAATGCGCCGGAGCAAATGTAGCCTGCGACAAGCAAACGCTGAAGTTTTTCCCGGACCATTTCCGGTGCAGGCAGTGTATGGAGGACGGATGGGGCTGCCACATGGAGATATACAAAAACGGGGTAGTTTGGGATGCTTTGTCACCCAAACTACTCTTATTCACAGAGAGTAATCGTTGGAGCTTTTCCCAAATTGGTCGTGTCCCCGATCAACTGATTTCAAACTGCGTTTTCTGCTGCCGAAGGCTGCGGTTTCAATGACTGAGGAACCGAAGAATCGAAGAACCGAGGATTTGACAAAAAACTGATAATCAGCAATAAAACTCTCAACCCTCAACCCTACACGCAACACCTTTTGCAGCCGGTCCATTTTCAGGATGCGCAATCATCTATTTAAGGACACCACCCCCAAATTATGCATCTGGTATATGT
>WFYJ01000169.1 GCA_015490175.1 Saprospiraceae bacterium
GCCCCGAGGGGCGGCGCTTGTCTCAACAGGCGCCGGTCGTGCGGCCAAGCGCACGACCGGCGGTCTCAACCTGGAGCAAGGCCCCGCTCAACTGTGTCATTGCCTGTCGCGTGACGACCGCCATGCAAAATACTTCTGCACGCAACTTCATTCGCCGGCGCTGTAAAGTTTAAAGTTTTTCTTATTGACTATCAGTTTTTTGTCAAATCCTCGATTCCTCGGTTCCTCGATTGCTCAATCAAAAATGTCCATCGTCTATCGTCCATTGACTATTGTCAATAATTCCCAAACCGAATTGCGTTGAGTATAACCATCCAAACCACTTTGATGCGCGTATATTTGGAGCAGCCAAACCCTGCCATCAATGGACCGACCTGCCTGCAGGCTCCCCGACGAAGGTTGCCCGACCGAAAAGGTGCGCCAGGTGCTTCGGCGCCGAAAAGAAAGTGACTTCCCGTGGGAAAGCGGTCGGCTCTTTGGCTACGTCTATCACGCCGGCGACACCGTCAGGCAGGTGGCCCTCGAGGCCATGCGTCACTACCTGAGCGAGAATGCGCTCAATCCGGCAGCGTTCCCTTCCGTGTTGCAAATGGAGCAGGAACTGATCGCCATGACTGCCCACCTGCTGCACGCCCCCGAGCCGGTGGGCGTGTGCACCAGCGGCGGCACCGAAAGCATCTTGCTGGCCATGCTGTCTGCGCGCGAAAAGGCCCGGACGGAGCGCGCTTTGCCGAACGGCAGCGGACGCGTCATCGTGCCCCACACCGTACATCCGGCTTTCGACAAGGCAGCCCACGTGCTGGATCTCGAGCTGGTAAAGGTACCCACCGCTGCCGATGGCAGGGCATGTCCCGAGCGGATGGCCGAAGCCGTCGACGAGCACACGATCATGGTGGCCGCTTCGGCACCCTGTTGGCCCTGGGGCCTCATCGACCCCATCGAGGCCATCGGCAGGCTGGCCCGCCAGCACGACCTGTACTTCCACGTGGACGCCTGCGTGGGCGGCATGTTCTTGCCGTTTGCGCCGCATCGCGACCAATTGCCCGCATGGGACTTCCGCGTCGAAGGGGTGTCCAGCATTTCGGTCGATCTGCACAAATACGGCTATGCGCCCAAGGGGCTGTCTGTGCTGCTCTACCGCGAGCGGGCGCTGCGCCGGCATCAGTATTTCACCACCGCCGACTGGCCGGGCGGACTGTTCGCCACGCCGGCCTTGGCCGGCACGCGCTCGGCAGCCATCATCGCGGGGGGCTGGGCCGTGATGCAACACCTGGGGCGGCAAGGATACGAGCGTCTGACGGCCAGCGTCATGGCGGCCACCGACCGACTGCGCCGCGCTCTCGAGCGTACGGGCAAGCTGCAGGTCATCGGCGAGCCCGACATGAGCATCGTGGCCGTGACCAGCGATGCAGTGGATCTGTTCGAGCTGGCCGACGAGCTGGCCCTGCGCGGCTGGGTGGTCGGCCGCCAGCAGCATCCCGCCTCGCTGCATTTCATCCTCAACCCCCTCCACGTGCCCGTGATCAACCACTTTGCCGAAGACCTCGAAGCGGCCCTCCGCCGGCTTTTGCATCCGCCTGCCGGCAAAAAAATGCGGCACATGGCCACGCGCCTGTCGGCCCGGCTGTTTGGCAAGCTGCCCGCCCCGGTACAGGACCGCCTCTTCCACTGGGCTCAGCGCTACGTCAAAGCCACACCGGGCGGACGCCAGGCGCCCATGTACGGCATGATGGGCGCGCTCAAGGCAAACAAGCAGGTAGAAAAGGTGCTTTCCGACTATCTCGACCGTATGTTTGCGATCGACTGTGCGCCTTGCGGCAAAATGTGAACGGGCAATGGCCTGCCGCTCGGGGCGTTTTTTTGCGAAAGCAACAGCACAAAACTTACCCATGAAGCGAATCATAGCGATGGTCGTCGGGCTGGCAGCCGCCACGGCACTGCCGGCACAGAAATACAGCAACGAGTTTCTCACCATCGGGGCGGGGGCGCGCGCCCACGGGCTGGGCACGGCCGTCGTCGCCACCGATACAGACCCCACGGCCTCCTACTGGAACCCAGCGGGCCTGGCCTGGCACACGGCCGACGAAGGGCTGCAACTCACAGCCATGCATGCCGAGTGGTTTGCCGGCGTGGGCAAATACGATTTCCTCGCGATGAGCATCCCCACCAACGACACGCGCAAGCGCATGGGACTCAGCCTCATCCGTTTCGGCATCGACGACATCGCCAACACGCTCTTCCTCTACGACGAGGACGGCACCGTCAACTACGACAACGTCGTGTCGTTCTCTGCTGCCGACTACGCCGTGCTGTTCAGCTATGCATGGCAACCCGGCAGCAGCGGTCGCCACAGCCTGGGCTTCAGCACCAAGCTCATCCGCCGCGTCATCGGCACTTTTGCCAACGCCTGGGGCTTCGGCTTCGACCTGGGCTGGCAGTACCAGCACGGCGGCTGGAGGGCCGGCGCCACCCTGCGCGACGCCACCTCGACCTTCAACGCCTGGCGCAACACCCTGACCGCAGAAGAGAAAGACCGCCTGCTGGCCACGGGCAACGAGCTGCCCGAGCTGAGCGCCCTCGAGCTCACGAGACCTACGCTGCTGCTGGGCGCGGCGCGCCGGTTCGCGCAGGGCAAATGGCTGTTCCAGCCCGAGCTCAACCTGCGCCTCACCACCGACGGACGCCGCAACACGCTGCTGGCCACCGACCTGTTCAGCGCCGACCTGGCATTCGGCCTCGAAACGGTGTACGACGACTTTCTCATCCTCAGAGCCGGCATCAGCCAGTTTCAACGGGAAAAAGGGTTCGATCAATCGACCTTCTGGACCTCGCGCCCTGCCGCCGGCGTGGGCATGAAGCTGGGCCGGCTGCGCCTCGACTACGCGTTCAGCGACATCGGCGACAACCAGGGGCGCTTCTCACACATCATTTCGCTGCAGCTCGACCTGCCACCCAGAAACACACAGCACCGCACCGGGGAGTGAGGAGAGATGGAGAGATGGAGAGATGGAGTGAGGAGTGAGGAGTGAGGAGGGCGTTGTACCGATTCCACCGATTCCACCGATTCCACCGATTTGACCAATTTGACCA
>WFYJ01000170.1 GCA_015490175.1 Saprospiraceae bacterium
ACTCAACGCAATTCGGTTTGGGAATTTTTGACGATGGACGATGGTCAATGGACGATTTTCCGAGATGGAGAGAGGAGAGATGGAGTGAGGGAGTGACCGAGCGCGCAAACTGCGTCAACGCTGCATCTTCTGCGGCCGAAGGCTGCGGTTTCAATGGATGAGGAACCGAAGAACCGAAGAACCGAGGATTTCAGCAAATGCCTCTCATATTCACAAACATCTGAAAATATGAACATTAAACATTAAACATTAAACATTAAACATTAAACATTAAACTCTAAACCCTCAACACTATCCCCTCAACCATTGCCACAGGATTTCCCGAACCACTTTGATCTGAGTATAAATCGGTCAAATCGGTACTCTTACACCCACTTTCCCTGCACGCAGTCTCTCCTTTGCTCATTCACTCCATCACTCCATCACTCCCTCTCAAGAAATCGTCCCTTGTCGGAATTTCCGCAACCATGTGGCCTGTGCATATTGTTTGCAAGGCAAAAGCGGTTTAACTTCGCAGCGCGCAATCGCGATGCGGCAGTAGCTCAGTTGGTAGAGCATCAGCTTCCCAAGCTGAGGGTCGCGGGTTCGAATCCCGTCTGCCGCTCGACAAGCCAAACGGGCATCAACCTGTCGCGGGTGATGCCCGTTCGTCGTTTTGGGCAACCGATCAAACAGCCGGGGTTTGCGTTTTCACGCTCGAAACCTCGCTCAATACCACCGCAGCCTTCGGCCGCAGAGGGACAGTTTTTCGCACTTGCGCATGAGCCGGCTGTACGGCCTGCCACGCAAGTCTCAACATGACCGCGCCAGCGGCATCTCAACGGCGAAGTCTCCACCACCAGGCCTTCAATTACACCCCAGATCCTGCCGCGATTGCGGGTCGTTGTTGGGGAAGCACTGCCCCGAGAGGATGGCTGCCGGCTGGTAGCGCATCAGGTCGGGATCGCGCAGGGCCGACTCGAGGAAAGCCGTAATGTCGTCGATTTCCTGCGGGGTGAGGTTGAGCGGTTGGAAGCCTTCGGCCAGTTGCGACACCGGCACGTTCGGGTTTTCCGGTACCGCCTCGTTTTTGTATGCCACCACGTCGCGCAGGCTGGTGAAGCTGGCCCCATGACCGTAGAAGGGCGAGTCGGCCAGGTTGTACAGTTGAGGCACCTTGAATTTGTACATGTCTTCGGTGCGCCCGGTGAAGCCGCCACGGCCGAGGTTGGCTGCGGCGCCGGGGCCCGCCTGAAAGACGGGATCGGGGTTTTCGTACAGGTCCTTCATGCCGATGGCGTGAAATTCCATGTTGGCAAGGGTGGGGCCGTTGTGGCAGGTGTAGCACTGCGCCTTGCCGAAGAAGAGGATGGCGCCCCGCTTTTCCTGCTCGGTCATGGCGCGACGGTCACCGCGCAGCCACTGCTGGAAAGGCGCCCGGTTGGCGATGAGGGTGCGCTCGTAGGCAGCAATGGCCAGGCCGGCGTGTTCGCGGTCGTAGCGCTGGGGAGCGGGCACGTCCGGAAACGCCTGATCGAACAAGGTCTTGTAGCCCAGCGTATCCACGATGGTTTCGTTGATCATGAGACGGTGCACACCGATGCCGGCGATGGCCTGCGTCTCGAGCCCCTGATAGCCCAGGTGGTTGGTGGCCGGCGGCGTGCCATCGACCCACTTGTCTTCGGTGCCGAGGTTTTCACCCACGGCGCCCAGCTTGCCGTCCCACAGCATGAGTGCTTGCCAGGCCGTGTGCAAGGTAGTGGGCGTGCGTATGGGCTGCACGTCCAGCTCTTCGGGCAGGTAGTCGGGACGGGGGGCGCGCCCTTCGCCGCGCTGCCCGAAGCCCATGCCTCCTTCGGAAATGCCCTGATGGCGGTTGGCCTGGAAGCCCGCCGCCGCAAAATGGCAGGTCGCACACGAATAGGTGCCTTTGCCGATGGGCTTCAGGGGCGCCAGCGCAAGGCCCGTTTCGTGATACAGCAGCCGACCCAGGGCCACCTTGGCGGCCGTCAGCGGATTCTTGGGATCCTGGGGGATGCGGTCGAAGTCGTCGCTCTCGGGAAGCAGGTAGAAATCGGGGCCTGCCCCATCGGAAGCGTTGGCGAGGGCCTGCTCGAGCTGCGCGTCGAGACTGTCGGCGCTCGCAGGATCTTTGGTGCACGACTGCCAGCTCCAGGCAGCGAGCAGCAGCAACAGGGAAATGCGTGTGTTCATGTTCTCGGTTTAGGTATGAAAAGAGACCATTGACAATCGATGGGCAATTTTCGTTCCTTCAAAGTGCCAATGTCTGCAAAATCAGCAGGGAAATGCCAAATCTTCTCCCTGCAAATATGTTGCCGAGGAGAATTTTGAAGGGGTGCGGGCGGAACGCACAGATGCACAGGAAAATATTTGCCACACCGTTTGCAGAATTTTTTCTGAAAGTGCTACCTTTGCGTTCGCTTTTCGCCAAGGTGTTTCCAGTTTGCAGAGGAAGGCCTTGAGGCATAAGGCAAAGGGCACCTGTGCCGGGTGCGTTTTTTGTTTGAAGCAAACTTTCAGAATCGAACCGGAAAATATTCGCTCAGTATGCCTACGATCAATCAGTTGGTTCGCAAGGGTCGCAAGAAAGTGGTGACCAAGAGCAAGTCGCGCGCACTGGACGGCTGTCCGCAGCGTCGTGGCGTATGCACGCGTGTGTACACCACCACGCCGAAGAAGCCGAACTCGGCCCTGCGCAAAGTGGCCAAGGTGCGCCTCACCAATGGCACCGAGGTCATCGCCTACATCCCCGGCGAGGGGCACAACCTTCAGGAGCACTCCATCGTGCTGGTGCGCGGTGGCCGTGTGAAGGACTTGCCGGGTGTGCGTTACACCATCGTGCGCGGTGCGCTCGACACGGCCGGTGTGGCCGACCGCCGGCAAAGCCGCTCGCGTTACGGTACCAAGCGTCCCAAGAAGTAATTGATGTAATGTTAGTCGTGTAGCTAACCGCTTGCGCTCAAAACTCAATCCTGACATGAGAAAAAGAAAACCAAAACCAAGAGTCCTTGCGCCCGATCCCCGCTACGGTGATCCCATGGTGACGCAGTTCGTCAACAACATGATGTGGGAAGGCAAAAAGAGCACGGCCTTCCGCGTGTTCTACAAGGCCATGGATATCGTCAAGGAGCGGACCAAGGAGAACGAATACGAAATCTGGAAGAAGGCGCTCAACAACGTCATGCCTCAGGTCGAGGTGCGCAGCCGCCGCATCGGTGGTGCGACCTTCCAGATCCCTGTGGAAATTCGTCCTGCCCGCCGCCTCTCGGTTGGAATGAAGTGGTTGATTCGGTTTGCGCGTCAGCGCAGCGGCAAAGGCATGGCAGAAAAACTGGCCGCCGAAATCATGGCTGCAAGCCGTGGCGAAGGCGCTGCCGTCAAGCGCAAGGAAGACACCCACAAGATGGCAGAATCGAACCGCGCATTTGCTCATTTCCGCGTTTGATTTGTTGTCTTATTGATATTTGATTCAATTTTTATTCTTCAAAAAGAGACATGGCAAAGGATCTCAGATTTCTCAGGAATATCGGTATTGCTGCGCACATCGACGCCGGCAAGACGACGACGACGGAGCGCATCCTGTACTATACCGGTCTGAGCCACAAGATTGGCGAGGTGCACGAAGGTGCCGCCACGATGGACTGGATGGAGCAGGAGCAGGAGCGCGGTATTACCATCACTTCTGCTGCAACCAAGACGCAGTGGAACTATCGCGGTCAGAAATACACCATCAACATCATCGACACGCCGGGTCACGTGGACTTTACCGTGGAGGTCGAACGCTCGCTGCGCGTACTCGATGGCGTGGTGGCCTTGTTCTGTGCGGTGTCGGGTGTTGAGCCCCAGTCGGAAACGGTATGGCGTCAGGCCAACAAGTACCGCGTGCCGCGTCTGGGCTTCGTCAACAAGATGGACCGCAGCGGTGCCGACTTCTTCAACGTGGTCAACGACGTGCGCGAGAAGCTGGGGGCCAACCCCATTCCCCTTCAGGTGCCCATCGGTGCCGAGGAGCGCTTCCGCGGCGTGGTGGACCTCATCGAGAACGAGGCCATCATCTGGAACGATGCCGACCAGGGGATGACCTACGAGGTGGTGCCCATCCCCGAAGACCTGCAGGCCACAGTGGACGAATACCGCGAGAAGCTGCTCGAGGCCATCGCCGAGTACGACGACACCCTCATGGAGAAATACTTCGAGGATCCGGACAGCATCTCTGCCGACGAGATCCGCGAAGCCATCCGCAAGGCTACCATTGATATGAAGATCATCCCGATGCTTTGCGGTTCGGCCTTCAAAAACAAGGGTGTGCAGCGCCTGCTCGACGCCGTGTGTGCCTTCCTGCCCTCCCCGCTCGACATTCCGCCGGTGACGGGTATCAACCCCAAGACGGAGGAAGAGGAAATTCGCCGTCCGACGCTGGACGATCCCTTTACCGCTCTGGCCTTCAAGATTGCTACCGACCCCTACGTGGGCCGTCTGTGCTACATGCGCGTGTACTCGGGCAAGCTGGATGCCGGTTCGTACGTGCTCAACACCCGTACGAATAACAAGGAGCGCATCTCGCGCCTGTACCAGATGCACGCCAACAAGCAGAACCCCATCGACGTGGTCGAGGCCGGCGACATCGCCGCTGCCGTGGGCTTCAAGGACATCCGCACGGGCGACACGCTTTGCGATCCCGACCATCCCATCGTACTGGAGAGCATGACGTTCCCCGAGCCGGTGATCGCCGTGGCGGTCGAGCCCAAGTCGCAGAAGGACGCCGACAAGCTGGGCATGGCGCTGGCCAAGCTGGCCGAGGAAGACCCGACCTTCCGCGTGCGCTTCGACGAAGAAACCAACCAGACCATCATCAGCGGTATGGGTGAGTTGCACCTCGAGATCATCGTCGATCGCCTCAAGCGCGAGTTCAAGGTCGAGTGCAACCAGGGCCAGCCGCAGGTGAACTACAAAGAAGCACTGACCAAGACGGTAACCCACCGCGAGCGTCTGAAGAAGCAGACGGGTGGTGCCGGTCTGTTCGCCGATATGGAATTCGAGCTGGGCCCTGCTGATCCCGAGTTCCTCGAGAGCGAAGAGTTCAAGAGCGGCAAGGAGAAGCTCCAGTTCGTGTGGGACATCTTCGGTGGTGCCATCGACAAGAACTTCATGAAGCCGATCATGGACGGCTTCAAGGCCATGATGGAAAACGGCGTATTGGCCGGTTATGCCATCGATTCGATGAAGGTGCGCGTGTACGACGGTTCGATGCACCCGGTGGACTCGAAGCCCATCGCCTTCGAACTGTGTGCCAAGGAAGGTTTCCGCAACGCTGCGCCCAAGGCCGGCCCCGTGCTGCTCGAGCCCATCATGAAGCTCGAGGTGGTGACGCCGGAAGAGTACGTAGGTGCCGTGATCGGCGACCTGAACCGTCGCCGCGGCATTCCGAAGAGCCAGGAGCCGCGCATGGGTGGTGCCGTAGCCATTCAGGCCGAGGTACCGCTCGCCGAGATGTTCGGTTACGTGACCACGCTGCGAACCATCACCTCGGGCCGCGCCAACTCGACCATGGAGTTCTCGCACTACGCCGAAGCGCCTGCCAACATCGCCAAAGAGGTGATCGAAAAGGCCAAAGGCGAAGTGAAAGTGTAAGTGAACAATCCCCCCGGAGCCAGGGCCAAATGGCTCCACTTTTTTTTGTCCATATTCAAGGTTCAAAATCAGTCAATAATTTACAAGAGGCATGAATCAGAAGATCAGAATCAAGCTGCGTTCGTACGACCACAATCTCGTGGACAAGTCCACCGAGAAGATCGTCAAGACGGTGCGCAGCACAGGTGCGGTTGTGACTGGCCCGATTCCGCTGCCCACGAAGAAGGAGATCTTTACCGTGCTGCGCTCGCCGCACGTGAACAAGAAATCTCGTGAGCAGTTCCAGTTGCGTACCCACAAGCGCCTGATCGAGATCTACACCCCGACACCCAAAACGGTCGAAGAGCTGTCGAAGCTGGAGCTGCCGGGTGGGGTGGACATCCAGGTCAAACTGATGTAATCCGGATTTTGTGCGAGGCTCCGCTGGTTCCCGGTGGGAATC
The DNA here is from genome assembly GCA_015490175.1 of Saprospiraceae bacterium. Classification (GTDB taxonomy): domain Bacteria; phylum Bacteroidota; class Bacteroidia; order Chitinophagales; family Saprospiraceae; genus WFYJ01. The sequence continues at coordinate 6,074 of WFYJ01000170.1, forward strand.
ATGAGCTACCGAGCAGGCGGATTTGTCGAGGCCCACGATGTGCCCCTGCACGTCCGCCAAACCCGAAACGGGATTTGCCTTGCCGGCAAAGTGAGGGCCGGCCATGAGCAACTACGCTTTTTTTGGTATAAAAACGTGCAGATTGCTTGTAACTCGGCCCAAAAGCCGTAAATTTGCGCGCCCTTTTCGCCGGCAGGTCCAGGCAAGCGCCTTTCGGGCTTCAGAATCCTGAACCTTAAGTCAAAAATCTATTTCTGATGAACGGTCTTATTGGCAAGAAAATCGGCATGACCAGCATCTTCGACGATGCGGGCCGCAATATACCCTGCACCGTGATCCAGGTGGGGCCTTGTGTGGTGACGCAGGTGAAAACGGTGGACACCGACAAGTACAATGCCATTCAACTGGCATTCGACGAAGCGAAAGAGAAGAACGTGACCCGCCCCATGCAGGGCCACTTCGCCAAGGCCGGCACCACGCCCAAGCGCAAGCTGGTCGAGTTTCGCGACTTCGACGCCGTGCAGAAAAACCTCGGTGAGGAAGTACGCGTCGAGGAGGTCTTTCAGGAAGGCGATACCATCAATGCCGTGGGCATCAGCAAGGGCAAAGGCTTCCAGGGCGTCGTGAAGCGCCACGGCTTCGGCGGTGTGGGGCAGCGCACCCACGGTCAGCACAACCGCGAGCGTGCTCCCGGTTCGATCGGTGCGTCGTCGTATCCTTCGCGCGTGTTCAAGGGCATGCGCATGGCCGGCCGCACGGGTGGCACGCGCGTCAAGGTGCGCAACCTGAAGGTGGTGCGCATCTTCCCCGAAAAGAACCTGATGCTGGTGAAAGGAGCCGTGCCGGGTCACAAGGGCGCTTACGTGATTCTGGAGAAGAAGTAAGGATCAGCGCTCAGACTTTCAGACTTTGATTTGCGCCCTGCGGGGCGTGCTCATATCAAAACCTGTTTTCGATGAAAATCGATGTGCTCAATATCCAAGGCGAAAAAACGGGCCGCCAGGTAGAATTGCCGGACGAAATTTTCGGCATCGAGCCCAACCAGCACGTGATGTGGCTGGCCGTGAAGCAATACCTTGCCAATCAGCGCCAGGGTACGCATAAGGCCAAGGAGCGCAATGAAGTGTCGGGCTCTACGCGCAAGCTGAAGCGCCAGAAGGGTACCGGTACGGCACGTTTTGGCGACATCAAGAACCCGCTGTTCCGGGGTGGTGGCCGCGTGTTCGGTCCGCGTCCGCGCGACTACAGCTTCAAGCTCAACAAGAAAGTGAAGCGTCTGGCGCGCAAGTCGGCTTTCTCGGCCAAGATGGCCGATGGTGCCGTGATCGTGGTAGAAGATTTCACCTTCGAGGCACCCAAAACGAAGGCCATGGTAGAGGTGCTGCGCAACCTGGACGCCTACGGCAAAAAAGCGCTGGTCGTCACGCCCGACCTGGACCAGACGGTGTACCTCTCGACGCGCAACATCCCCAAGGCGCAGGTGATGCGTGCCCAGGACGTACACACCTACGCCATCCTCGATGCCGACAAGCTGATCCTGTCGGAGCACTCGATCGAGAAAATCGTGGAAACTTTTGCCGACAAGGCAAAGGATACGGCCAACGCCTGAATGCCATAGCGGCGTCGGATACCACGTGGAATCATTAATGCTAAACGTCAAACGAGAATAATGGCCAAGCAAATCCTGATTCGTCCGATCATCACGGAAAAAGCGACGCAGCAGTCCGAAAACCAGGGCAAGTACAGCTTCGTGGTGGACAAGCGCGCCAACAAGATCGAGATCAAGAAGGCCGTCGAAGACTTCTACAACGTGAAGGTGCAGTCGGTCAACACCCATATCCTGCCGGCCAAGGCCAAGCGTCGGCACACGCGTAGCGGCGTGCTGCTCGGGCGTGTGTCGGGCTACAAGAAGGCCATCGTGACGCTGGCTCCGGGTGAAGAGATCGATTTCTACGGCGACATCTGATTCAAATTGTACACTCCAGGCGGAAGGCCTGAAAAAATACAGGACAATGCCAACCAAGAAGTTCAAACCGGTCACGCCGGGTACTCGCTTTCGGATCGGCAATGCTTTTGCCGAGCTGACGACGGACAAGCCCGAGAAGAGCTTGTTGGCGCCACTCAGCAAGTCGGGAGGCCGCAACAACGAAGGCCATCGCACGGTGCGTCACCGCGGCGGCGGGCACAAGCGTCGCTATCGCATCATCGACTTCAAGCGCGACAAGGAAGGCGTTCCCGGCAAGGTGCGTTCGATTGAATACGATCCCAACCGCTCGGCATGGATTGCACTGATCGTTTATGCCGATGGTGAGAAGCGCTACATCCTGGCGCCCCAGGGCCTGAAGGTGGGCGACGAGGTGATGGCGGGCAAGGGTGCGCCCCCCAATACGGGCAACGCGCTGTACCTCAAGGAGGTGCCCCTCGGTTCGATCATCCACGCCATCGAGCTGACGCCGGGCAAGGGTGCGGCACTGGCTCGTGCGGCAGGTACCTATGCCACCTTGCTGAGCCGCGAAGATCGCTATGCCGTCATCAAGCTGCCCAGTGGTGAGGTGCGCCGCGTGCTGCTGACCTGCAAGGCCACCATGGGCGTGACTTCGAACCCCGACCACGGCCTCGAAGTGCTGGGCAAGGCCGGTCGCAAGCGCTGGCTGGGCCGTCGCCCGCGCACGCGCGGTGTAGCCATGAACCCCGTCGATCACCCCATGGGTGGTGGCGAAGGCAAGGCTTCGGGTGGTCATCCGCGTTCGCGCAAGGGGCTGTATGCCAAGGGCAAGAAGACGCGTAATCCGAAGAAGGCTTCGAGCAAGCTGATCATCTCGCGCCGCAAGAAGTAAGCGCGATACTGATCAGCACCGCAAGGACTGATTTTCCGGAAGGAAGAAAATTCAAATAAACCAGCAACAATGGCTCGTTCGATCAAAAAAGGCCCCTACGTTTTCCACAAGCTGCTCAAGAAAGTGCAGAAGGCACAGGCGTCGGGTCGCAAGAACGTGATCAAGACCTACTCGCGTGCTTCGATGATCATCCCCGACATGGTGGGTCTGACCATCGCCGTACACAACGGCAAGACCTTCGTGCCGGTGTTTATCACGGAAAACATGGTAGGCCACAAGCTGGGTGAGTTTGCACCCACGCGTACGTTCCGCGGCCACGCAGGCAACCGCAAGAAGTAATGCTTGAGGAATCGAGGAATCGAGGAATCGAAAGGCCGGGACCCGAACGCAGGCCGCGACAGGGCCTGATTCATTCGCTACTTAAGTTAATCAAGAAATACAATGGAAGCAGTAGCCAAATTGAGAAACTGTCCCATGTCGGCGCGCAAGATGCGCCTGGTGGCTGACAACATCCGCGGCAAGGACGTGGCCACCGCCCTCGATATCTTGCGCTTCAGCAAGCGCGAGGGGGCCTACTGGCTGGAGAAGGTCTTGTTGTCGGCCATCAGCAACTGGGAACAGAAGACCGGAGAGGACGCCGCCGAGTACGACCTGTACATCAAGAAGCTGCTCGTGGACGAGGGTCCTTTCCTCAAGCGCTTCCGCCCCGCCCCGCACGGTCGTGCGCACCGCATCCGCAAGCGCACCAACCACGTGACCATCGTGCTGGAGAACCGCGTGGCGCTCGAAGCGGCAGAAGACATGGTGACCTACGAAGAAGAGGAATAAACAAGCAACATTATCAACGGGCGCAGCCCGCGAGGCTGTAGCACAATTGCCATAAAATATGGGTCAGAAAACAAATCCGATTGGTAACCGCCTGGGAATTATCCGTGGATGGGATTCCAACTGGTTTGCTACGGGCAAGCAGTACGCTGACAACGTGATCGAAGACGAAAAGATCCGTACCTACCTCAAGGCACGTGTGCAGCGTGGAGGTATTGCCCGCGTCATTATCGAGCGCTCGCTCAAGCGCATCACCGTCACCATTCACACTTCGCGTCCGGGCATCGTTATCGGTCGTGGGGGTAGCGAAGTGGACAAGATCCGCGAGGAGCTGCGCAAGCTGACGGGCAAAGACGTGCAGATCAACATCATCGAGATCCGCAAGCCCGAGCTCGATGCCAACGTCGTGGCCGACAGCATCGCCCGCCAGATCGAAAACCGCGTCAACTACCGTCGCGCCACCAAGGCCGCCATCAAAGACACCATGCGTGCCGGCGCCGAGGGCATCAAGGTGCGCATCTCGGGTCGTCTGAATGGCGCCGAGATGTCGCGCACGGAGGAGTACAAGGACGGTCGTACGCCGCTGCACACCTTCCGTGCCGATATCGACTACGCCCTCGACGAGGCCCTGACGGTCTATGGCAAGATCGGCGTGAAGGTCTGGATCTGCCGCGGTGAGGTGCTCGGCAAGCGCGACCTGTCGCCCAATGCCGGCCTGACGACCAAGCGCGACCGTCGTGGTGGTCGGGGCGAGCGTCGCGGCGGGCGTGGCGAGCGCCGCGGTGGTGGCCGTCGGCGTTGACCGGCCGGGGTGCCCTTTCCCATTGCGTGCAAAAGAGCGCGTGCAGGCGTATGATTTTCAGTCAAAACGCCTTACCTTTGCCACGCTTTTTCGGAAGGGTGTTTCGCTGCTCCGCAAAACGCAGCATAAAGCCTTACAAATCAGCATGATGCCGCCGCTGGCGGTTCTTTTTTCAAAATACTACAGAGATGCTTCAGCCTAAGAGAACAAAATACCGCAAGCAGCAGAAAGGCCGCAACAAGGGTAAAGCCGCCCGGGGGCATTTGGTTTCGTTCGGCTCGTATGGCCTGAAGGCAGTAACGGGCGGTCGGATCACCAACCGCCAGATCGAGGCGGCTCGTATTGCCATGACGCGCCACATGAAGCGTGAAGGTAAAGTGTGGATCCGCATCTTCCCCGACAAGCCCATCACGGCCAAGCCGCAGGAAGTACGGATGGGTAAGGGTAAAGGTGCGCTGGACCACTGGGTGGCCGAAGTCGAACCGGGCCGCATCATGTTTGAGATCGATGGTGTATCCTACGAGACGGCTGCCGAGGCCCTGCGCCTGGCCGCCCAGAAACTGCCGGTGCTGACGAAGATTTCGGTGCGCCCGGATTTGCTGAACCTGTAAAAAGCTGAATCGTAATGGCTTCCAAAAAATTTCTCGAACTGCAAGGGTTTACGGACGAGCAACTGACGGCCGAGCTGGAAGACCTCCAGGCGCAATATCAACGCCTGAAGTTCGACCATGCCGTCAAAGGCCTCGACAACCCGATGGTGCTGCGCGAAATGCGTCGCGACATTGCACGCCTGCACACCGAAATCCGCCGTCGCCAGCTTGCGGCCATGAGCGAAGAGCAACTGGCCAAGCGCAGCAAGCTGCGTGCGCGCCGCGCCCGCATCAAGAAACGCAAATAAACCATTGGCCCTCGGGCTCAAGATAACCAAGCATGCAAGTAGCAAATTCGAATAGCATGGCCGAAAGAAAACTCAGAAAGACGCGCGTAGGCACTGTCGTTTCCAACTCGATGGACAAGACCATCAGTGTGCTGGTAGAGCGTCGGGTGAAGCACCCCATTTATGGCAAGTACCTGACCAAGTCGAAAAAGTACCTGGCACACGACGAGAAGAACGAGTGCAATGTGGGCGACAAGGTGCGCATCATGGAAACCCGCCCGCTGAGCCGCCGCAAGTGCTGGCGTCTGGTAGAAATTATTGAACGCGCCAAGTAAGGCTTCCAAAAAGCAAAACAACCATGATCCAGCAAGAGACCCGCTTGAAAGTAGCTGATAACAGTGGCGCCAAAGAGGTGCTGTGCATCCGCGTGTTGGGGGGCTCGAAGCGTCGGTACGCTTCGGTGGGCGACGAAATCGTGGTGACGGTCAAAACGGCCACGCCCGGCGGCATCAAGAAAGGCACCGTATCCAGAGCGGTCGTCGTGCGCACCCGCAAGGAAGTGCGTCGCAAAGACGGCTCGTACATCCGCTTCGACGACAATGCCGTGGTCCTGCTCAATGCGGCCGGCGAGCCGCGCGGCACGCGCATCTTCGGGCCTGTGGCCCGCGAACTGCGCGAAAAGGACTACATGCGTATCGTGTCGCTGGCACCGGAAGTGCTCTGACGCGCGCTGTCCGCCTGCTGCAGCCCATTACTGAACTCGAAACCTGCTATATAAAATGAGCAAGAAAGCCAAAAAGACGCGTTTCGCACCCAAGCTCCACATCAAAAAAGGAGACCGCGTGCGTGTGATCGCCGGCGATTACAAGGGCGCCGAAGGGGAAGTGCTGGAAGTGTTTCCCAAGAAGAACCGCGCCATTGTCGAAAACGTCAACATCGTCAAGAAGCACCAGAAGCCGACACAGGACAACCCCGGCGGCATCGTCGAGATTCCGGCCCCGGTACACGTGTCCAACCTGATGCTGCTCGACCCCAAGACCGGCGAGCCGACCCGTGTGGGCCGCAAGCGGGTAGACGGCAAGCTGGTGCGCTATTCGAAAAAAACTGGTGAAATAATCAAGTGATGAAGTACATACCTCGTCTCAGAAAGAAATATCAGGAAGAAGTCGTGCCGGCCATGATGGAGGAGTTCAAGTACGGCTCCGTCATGGAGGTGCCGCGCCTGGTGAAGATCTGCATCAACCAGGGCTTGGGTGCTGCCACGCAAGACAAGAAGATCGTGGACGTGGCCATCGAAGAGCTGACGGCCATCGCTGGTCAGCGCGCCGTACCCACCAAGGCCAAGCGTTCGGTGTCGAACTTCAAACTGCGCGAAGGCATGACCATCGGTGCGCGCGTGACGCTGCGTCGCGACCGCATGTGGGACTTCCTCGATCGCCTTATCTCGGTAGCGCTGCCGCGCGTGCGCGACTTCCGCGGAGTGAGCGACAAGAGCTTCGACGGCCGTGGCAACTATTCGATGGGCATCCAGGAACAGATCATCTTCCCGGAAATAGACCTGGACAAGGTGACGCGCATCAACGGCATGGACATCACCATCGTGACCACCGCCAAGACCGATGCCGAAGCCTATCGCCTGCTCGATCTGCTGGGCATGCCGTTCAAGGGCAAAGGACAGTCGAACTGATTGCAAAAAATTCAAGCTGAAATACAATGGCAAAGAAATCGGTAATCGCCAGGGAACGCAAGCGCGCGCGCATGGTGGCCAAGTATGCCGAGCTGCGCAAGCGCCTCAAGGAAGAAGGCAACTACGAGATGCTGGACAAGCTGCCGCGCAACGCCTCGCCGGTACGCCTGCACAACCGTTGCCGCCTCACGGGGCGCCCCAAGGGCTATATGCGCAAGTTTGGCCTGTGTCGGGTGAAATTCCGCGAGATGGCGCTCCAGGGCAAGATTCCGGGCATCACGAAGGCTTCGTGGTAAGCCCGATCTCCGGATTGCAACCTTTTTTTATAAACAGATCGAGGTTCGAGTTTGGAGTTATCGGTTTGTGCTGGATGCTTCAAACGGCTGAACTCTAAACCTTGAAAAATGGCAGTAACAGATCCCATAGCAGATTATCTGACGCGCATCCGCAATGCGCAGCAGGCCCGCCACCGCATCGTGGAAATCCCTGCATCCAAACTCAAGAAAGCCATCACGGAAATCCTGTACGATCAGGGCTACATCCTCAAGTACAAGTTCGAAGAGGTGCCCGGAAAGGCCGGTATCATCAAGATCGCACTGAAGTACGATCCCGTGACGGGCGAGCCGGTCATCCGCGGCCTGAAGCGCGTCAGCAAGCCCGGCCTGCGTCAGTATGCCGGCGTCAAGGAACTGCCGCGCGTGATCAATGGCCTGGGCATCGCGATCATCTCGACCTCGAAGGGGGTGATGACCGACAAGCAGGCGCGCAAGGAGAACGTAGGCGGCGAAGTGCTGTGCTACGTGTACTGATAAAAGGAAACGGCCCTTGTGGCCTTCTTTTTTGGCGAAAGCCTTCATTCTCTTAGCAAGGAAAAATCAAGATACGATGTCACGAATAGGTAAGGCCCCCATTCCAGTGCCGCAGGGTGTGGAAGTGACGGTCAGCAAGGGCAACCTGGTCACGGTCAAGGGTCCCAAGGGGACGCTGACCCAGCAGGTGGATCCCGACCTGACGATCGAGATCGCCGACGGCGAGATCCGCGTCAAGCGCCCCACTGAGAGCAAGCGCCATCGCTCGATGCACGGCCTGTATCGCTCGCTGCTGGCCAACATGGTCGAGGGCGTGTCGAAAGGATTCGTCAAGGAGCTGGAGCTGGTAGGTGTGGGTTATCGCGTGTCGAACACGGGCCAACTGCTCGAGCTGACGCTGGGTTACTCGCACCCCATCTACTTCGTGCTGCCCGACGAGGTAAAGGTGGAAACGAAGATGGAGAAAGGGAAGAACCCCTACATCCGCCTCGAGTCGCACGACAAGCAACTGGTAGGGCAAGTGGCTGCCAAGATCCGCTCGTTCCGCAAGCCCGAGCCGTACAAGGGCAAGGGTATTCGTTACGTGGGCGAGGAGATTCGCCGCAAGGCCGGCAAGACGGCTGCCAAGTAACGATCGGGCTTCGGCCGCAAAGAATTTCCGGAATATCTGCGTTTTGGGTCTGGCCGCAGGGCCATTCACTAAAACACTCAAATCAACAAGCAATGAGCATCGACAGGAATCTGAGAAGAAAGCGGATTCATTACCGCGTGCGCAAGAAGATAAGCGGCACGCCCGAGCGTCCGCGCCTCAACGTCTATCGCAGCAACCGCTATATCTACTGCCAGGTGATTGACGACGTGAACGGGCACACGCTTGCTGCAGCCACCTCGCGCGAGCTGGTCAAGGACGGCCAAAAGCTGAACCTGACCGAACAGGCACGCGCCGTGGGCAAACTGATTGCCGAGCGCGCCAAAGCCAAGGGCATCGAGACGGTCGTTTTCGACCGCGGAGGCTATCTGTATCATGGTCGCGTCAAGGCGCTGGCCGATGCGGCGCGTGAGGGGGGACTGAAATTTTAACAACTAACTTCATTCGAAGACAATGGCAAAGAAAAAGGCAGGCAACGTCAAGCCTAACGAAACCGAACTCAAGGACAAGCTCGTTTACCTGAACCGCGTGGCCAAGGTGACCAAGGGTGGTCGTACCTTCAGCTTCGCTGCCGTAGTCGTCGTGGGCGACGAGAACGGCACGGTAGGCCATGGGCTGGGCAAGGCACGGGAAGTGTCGGAAGCCATTGCCAAGGCCGTAGACGACGCCAAGAAGAACCTGGTGAAGGTGCCGGTGTACAAGGGCACCATCCCGCACGAGCAGGTGGGCAAGTACGGCGCTTCGCGTGTGCTGATCAAGCCTGCTGCCGACGGTACGGGTGTAATTGCCGGTGGCGCCATGCGCGCCGTGCTCGAAAGCGCCGGCATCCACAACGTATTGGCCAAGTCGCTGGGCTCGTCCAACCCCCACAACGTCGTCAAGGCCACGATCGATGCGCTGCTGAAGCTGCGCAGCCCCATCGAGGTGGCTCGCCAGCGCGGCGTCGATCTGGATAAAGTGTTCAACGGCTGAACAGGTGCTGCTGCCTTGGGCAGCGACCCTGCTCTCGTGCCGAACGGATATTTTCGCACGCTGCCGTCGGGTTCTGATCTGCCGGCAGGGTACGTCAAAAAACATAAGGATGAAAAAGATCAAGATCACTCAGGTGCGCAGTGCCATTGACCGGCCCAAAGACCAGAAGGCCACGCTCAGGGCACTGGGGCTGCGCAAGATGCACCAGACGGTAGAGAAGGTGGCTACGCCGCAAATCATGGGTATGGTAGCCAAAGTGAGCCATCTGGTCAAAGTGGAAGAAGTTTAATTTGTACCTTGGGGCGCTGCTTCCGGGTATCACCAGAAAAACATAGCGAAGCAATGAAATTGCACGATCTGAAACCGGCCAAAGGTGCTGTGAAACGCGACCGTCGTCTGGGTCGCGGCCAGGGTTCCGGAAAAGGGGGCACCGCCACGCGTGGCCATAAAGGCGACAAGTCGCGTTCGGGCTTCAAGAACAAGCGCAACTTCGAAGGTGGCCAGATGCCGCTGCAGATGCGCCTGCCCAAGCGTGGCTTCCACAGCCGCAATCGCGTCGAATACGTTCCGCTCAACCTGGAGCGTCTGCAAGCCATTGCAGACAAGTATCAGGTGACCACTATCGATCCCGAAACGCTCATCAAACTGGGTATCATCGGCAAGAACGATCGCGTGAAGGTGCTGGCGCGGGGCGAGCTGAACGTGGCCCTTCAGGTGACGGCGCATGCCGCTTCCGAGAGCGCCAGGAAAGCCATCGAAGAAAAAGGTGGCACAGTCACAATCCTCTGAGCACGTACACGGAGCGAGCCCCTGGCGGCTCGCTTTTTGTGCGCATGGCCTGCGCGGGCTTGTACAAATAGCTGCAAATGAAAAAGTTAATCACTACCATTCAGAATATCTGGAAGATCGAGGAGCTGCGCACGCGCATTCTCTTCACCCTGGGAATGATCTTCGTTTACCGCTTCGGTTCGTTTGTGGTGTTGCCGGGCGTGGTGCCTTCCAGGCTGGAAGCGGCCAATGCGGCCTCCACCAATGACCTGCTCGGCCTGATCAACGTATTTACCGGTGGTGCTTTCAACAACGCCTCGGTATTTGCCCTTGGTGTGATGCCCTACATCACGGCTTCGATCATCGTGCAGTTGCTCGGCTTTGCCGTGCCCTACTTCCAGCGTTTGCAGCAAAAGGAAGGCGAGTCGGGCCGCAAGAAACTCAATCAGATCACCCGCATGCTGACGCTGGCCATCACGCTGGTACAGGGCGGCGGTTATCTGACTTATCTGAACGCTCAGGGTGCCGTGGATCCCACGCTGCCCAGCGGCATCTTCTGGGCCGCCAACATCATCATCCTCTCGGCCGGTACCATCTTCGCCATGTGGCTGGGCGAGCGCATCACCGACCGGGGCGTGGGCAACGGTATCTCGCTGCTCATTACCGTCGGTATCATTGCCTCGTTGCCGCTGGCCATCGTAGCCGAATTCGAGCTTCAGCTTGCCGGCAGCGGTATGATCATCTTCGTGCTCGAGCTGGCTTTGATGTACCTCATCGTGATGGCCACGGTGCTGATCGTGCAGGGCGTGCGCAAGATCCCCATCCATTTTGCCAAGCGCATGGTGGGCCGCGGCGCTACGGCCATGCCGGCTGCCGGCATCCGCGACTACATCCCCATCAAGGTGAATGCCGCCGGTGTGATGCCGATCATCTTTGCACAGGCCCTGATGTTTCTGCCGGCTACCATCGCCCAGTTCATCGCCGGCGATGATGCCACCCTCGCTTCGAGTGGGTTGTTGCGCACGCTGACCAATCCCTATTCGTTTGCTTCGAGCGTCATCACGTTCGTGCTGGTGGTCGTGTTCACCTACGTGTACACCGCTCTGATCGTCAACCCGCAGCAGTATGCCGAGTATCTGAAGCGTCAGAACGCCTTCATCCCCGGCGTCAAGCCCGGCAAACCGACGGCCGATTTCATCGATGCCGTAGTGACGCGCATCACCCTGCCCGGCTCGATTTTCCTGGGCTTCATCGCCATCATTCCGGCCATTGCTGTGGCTGCAGGCGTCAACCCGACCTTTGCCCAGTTCTTTGGCGGCACCTCGCTGCTCATCCTTGTAGCCGTCGTGCTCGACACGCTGCAGCAAGTAGAGAGCCACCTGCTGATGCGCCGCTACGACGGTCTGGTCAAGTCGGGCCGCATCCAGGGCCGCAGCCGCATGCAGGGCATCGGCGCCAGCATGTGATGCACATGCAGGACGTTCAGACACAAAAAACGACTTGGGGAAAGTCGTGCCGTGCCGGGAGAGCCAACTTCAGCGCGTCACGACTTTCTTTTTTGTCAAAACTGTTGATTGTCATCTGTTTTTTGCCTTTCGGCAAACTACAAGCAGGAGCTTTCAGAGTTCAGAGTTCAGAGTTTAATGTTTAATGTTTTTGTTGTTGATTATCAGTTTTTGTAAAATTATCGGTTCCTGAGGCCCCTGAAAAAACCCCAAATCTCACGCAACGCCGCAACAGCCTGTTTCCGGCGAGCCGGAAGACGCAACGATTCGCAATGTATTTTTTGTTTTAATTCAGTTTGTTATTTATGATGTTACGCGTCATCCCGACAACTCGGGATTGTCACTGCTTGCTCCCGGCAAGCCGGGACAGGCTCCGATTTTCGGGGCCGTCACGGACTTTTTTCAGTAGGCTCGTTCCTCGATTCGTCAGCCATTGGAACCGCAGCCTTCGGCCACGGAGAGCCGCAGATGGACGCAGTTTGCGCGCGGTTTTTGGCCAGGTTGAGTGTTGAGCGTTGAGCGTTTGGGGTTTAAAGTTTTTCTTGTTGATTATCAGATTTTTTTGTAAAATCTTCGGTTCCTCGATTGCTCAATCAAAAATGTCCATGGACCATGGACCATCGTCCATTGACTGGCGTCCATTGACTGGCGTCAAGAATTCCCGAACCGTATTGCGTTGAGTATATCAGCGGTTGTCGTCGGCAAACTGTCCGGGACCGAAGTTGATTTTTGCACACATGGTGTACTACAAAACAGAAGAAGAAATAGCCCTGATTCGGGAGAGCTGCATGCTGGTGTGCCGCACGCTGGCACACGTGGCGTCGCTGTTGCGGCCGGGCGTGACGGGTGCCGAGCTCGACCGCGCGGCCGAGGAATTCATCCGCGACCATGGCGGCGTGCCGGGCTTCAAGGGCTACCGCGGTTTTCCTGCCACCCTTTGCTTTTCGCCCAACGAGGTGGTCGTTCACGGCATTCCCGACGACACACCCATCGAAGAGGGCGATGTGGTGTCGGTAGACTGCGGCGTGAAGATGAACGGTTTCTATGGCGATGCAGCCTACACCTTTGCTGTGGGCCCGGTGAGCGAAGAAGTGATGCACCTGCTGCGCGTGACGAACACCTCATTGTACAAAGGCATCGAGCAGGCCGTAGCCGGCCGGCGCCTGGGCGATATCGGCCATGCCATCCAGCACTACGTCGAGCAGGAGCACGGCTACAAGGTGGTGCGCGAGCTGGTGGGGCACGGCATCGGCAAGAACCTGCACGAAAGCCCGGAAGTGCCCAACTACGGGGCGCGCGGCCGAGGGATGAAGCTCAAGGCCGGACTGACCATCGCCATCGAGCCCATGGTCAACATGCAACGCCGCCATGTGGCGCAGGCCGAGGATGGCTGGACCATCTTCGCGCGCGACCGGCGCCCCTCGGCTCATTACGAGCACACGGTAGCCGTGCGTGAGCATCAGGCCGAGCTGTTGAGCGATCACCGCCCCATCGAAGAGGCCATTGCGCAGAACGCTCATCTTCAGCCCATTGAGCTGCTCGAGCCCGTGCGCTGAGGCATCCCTCGGGTGGATCGCGAAAAGAAATTTCAAGGGGTTGGAAATTAGGTGGTTTTCCGTATCTTTGCCGTCCGAAATTTGAGCTATGGCAAAACAGGAACTTATCAAGCAGGATGGTGTCATTGAAGAGGCGCTTTCCAACGCCATGTTTCGCGTGCGCTTGGAAAACGGGCACCTCATTACGGCCACCATTTCCGGCAAAATGCGCATGCACTATATCCGTATTCTTCCCGGCGACAAGGTCAAGGTGGAAATGTCGCCTTATGACCTGACGCGCGGGCGGATCATTTACCGATACAAGTAATCCTCAGCTCAAAAACGACACACTCATGAAAGTACGTGCTTCCGTGAAGAAACGCTCTGCCGACTGCAAGATCGTACGTCGCAAGGGCCGTATCTATGTGATCAACAAGAAGAACCCGAAGTTCAAGCAACGTCAGGGTTGATTCCATCCATAACTTGAAAGAAAGACAGAATCATGGCTCGTATAGTCGGTGTTGACTTGCCAAGGAACAAAAGAGGCGTCATTGCTCTGACCTACATCTATGGTATCGGCCGCAGCCGCGCCAGGGAGATTCTGGACAAAGCCGGAATCGACGAGAATATCAAGGTGCAGGACTGGCCCGATGAAGCCGTGCGCGAAATCGCCCGCATCATCCAGAACGAGTACAAGGTCGAGGGTGAGCTGCGCTCGGAGGTACAGATGAACATCAAGCGCTTGATGGACATTGGCTGCTACCGTGGGCTGCGCCATCGCAAGGGCCTGCCGGTACGCGGTCAGCGCACGCGTACCAATGCCCGCACCCGCAAGGGCAAGCGCAAGACGGTTGCCAACAAGAAGAAAGCCACCAAGTAATATTTGCCGAAAGGCATGGACATATTCGTTATTGCCAATTTGTAAACAGCTCAATCAACAATGGCAAAAGGAAGAGGAAGAAAAGCCGCTGCCAAGAAGCGCAAGGTCAAGGTGGATCCCGAAGGATACGCCTATATCCAGGCCACTTTCAACAACATCATCATCACGCTGACCAACAAGCAGGGTCAGGTGATCTCGTGGTCGTCGGCCGGCAAGGCGGGCTTCAGGGGGTCGAAGAAAAACACGCCCTATGCTGCCCAGGTTGCTGCTCGCGACGCGGCACGCGTGGCGCACGAAGCCGGCATGCGTTCGTGCGAGGTGCTGGTGAAGGGGCCGGGCTCGGGCCGTGAGGCGGCTATCCGCGCCATCGACTCCGAAGGCATCAAGGTGACGCGTATCAAGGACGTGACGCCCATTCCGCACAACGGCTGTCGTCCGCCCAAGCGCCGTCGCGTCTGATGCTGTGCATCCAATCCTGAATCGAAAACTTCAAACAAGACATGGCAAGATATACTGGTCCAAGAGCGAAAAAAGAGCGTGCCTTTGGCGAGCCGGTGTTTGGTGGGCTGCGTGCTTCCCAGCGCAAGGCATATGGCCCGGGGCAGCACGGCAACTCGCGCCGCCGTCGCCAGAAGTCGGAATATGCCCTTCAGTTGATGGAAAAGCAGAAGGCCAAGTACACCTATGGCTTGCTGGAGCGCCAGTTCCGCAATCTTTTCGAAAAAGCCAGCCGCCGGGGCGGCGTAACGGGTGAGGTGTTGCTCCAGTTGCTGGAGTCGCGCCTGGACAACACGGTGTACCGTCTGGGCATTGCGCCGACGCGTCGCGCCGCTCGTCAGCTCGTTTCGCACCGCCACATTCTGGTCAACGGAGTGGTGACCAACATTCCCTCGATGTTGCTCAAGCCGGGCGATGTGGTTTCGGTACGCGGCAAGTCGCAGGGCATCGAAACGATTCGCGAGTGGGTCAATTCCAAGTCGGACGTGCGCAAGTTCGGCTGGCTGGAATTCAACCGCGACAAGATGGAAGGCAAGTTCCTGGCCTATCCCACGCGCGATCAGATTCCGGAGAAGATCAATGAGCAGCTCATCGTCGAGCTTTATTCGAAATAATCGCGTGTTTTTTTCGCTTTCCGGGGTGGCCTGTGCAGGTAGTGCGGGTGGCCCCGGAAGCGCGTATTTGAGGGCCGGCCTGTGTGTCGCTGTGGTCCGGACATGCGCAGGCCGGCGTTCCGATCGCACAGGCTTCCACTTTTTTTCAAGCAATATCCATACAGCTTATGAGCAGCGTACTCAATTTCCAGATGCCCGACAAGATCGTGATGACCAAAGCCGATGATTTCGACGGCACGTTCGAATTCAAGCCGTTGGAGCCGGGCTTTGGTCAGACCATTGGCAACTCGTTGCGTCGGGTGCTGCTTTCTTCGCTCGAAGGCTTTGCCATCTCGGCGGTGCGCATCGCCGGCGTCGAGCACGAATTTTCCACCATCAAAGGGGTGGTACAGGATGTCGTCGACATCATCCTCAACCTGAAGCAGGTGCGGCTCAAGCAGCTCATTCAGGACGAGGACATGACCGAGGAGAAGATCTACATCACGCTGAGCGGCAAGGAAGAGTTTCGCGCCGGCGATCTGGACAGCTTCACCAATGTGTTCAAGGTGATGAACCCCGATCTGCTGATCTGCCAGATGGAGCCGTTCGTCAACCTGGAAATGGAGCTGACCGTGACCAAGGGACGTGGCTACAGCCCGGCCGAAGAGAACAAGCCCAAGGATGCCGCCATCGGCGTCATCCCCATTGATGCCATCTATACGCCGATCAAGAACGTGGCTTATCGCGTGGAGAATACGCGTGTAGGCCAGCGCACCGACTACGAGAAACTCACCATCGAGATCAAGACCGATGGCACCATCCACCCGGAAGATGCCATCAAGGGGGCCTCGCGCATCCTCATCCAGCACCTGATGCTCATCACCGACGAACACATCTCGTTCGATGAGCCGGGCAAGCGCGAGGCCGACGTGGTGGACGAGCACATCCTGCACATGCGCAAGCTGCTCAAGACGCCGCTCGAAGAGCTCGACCTCTCGGTGCGCGCCTACAACTGCCTCAAGGCCGCCAAGATCAACACGCTGGCCGACCTGGTGAAGTACGACACGCACGAGCTGCTCAAGTTCCGCAACTTCGGCAAGAAGTCGCTGGTGGAGATCGAAGAGCTGCTCCAGGAAAAGGGGCTGACCTTCGGCATGGACCTGTCGAAGTACAACCTCGACGAAGAGTAACACACAGATGAGCGGGCCGGGCCTGCTCATCTTCTTTTTTCACGTGGTGCAGTAACACAAGTAGGCTCTGGGCCGAAAGCGTGCTGCGAGGTTATCAAATGGTAAAACGCAAATTGCAATGAGACACCGCAAGAAGTTCAACCACCTGGGCCGCAAGAAGGGCCACCGCCGTGCATTGCTGGCCAACCTGGCCAATGCACTCATCAGGCACAAGCGCATCACCACCACGCTGGCCAAGGCCAAGGCGCTGCGCCCCTATCTGGAGCCGCTGGTGACGCGTGCCAAAACCAACACCACGCACAACCGCCGCGTCGTGTTCAGCTACCTGCAAGACAAGTATTCGGTGCAGGAACTGTTCGGCCCGATTGCCGAAAAGGTAGGTGACCGCCCGGGGGGCTACCTGCGCATCATCCGCACCGGTTTCCGCAAGGGCGATGGTGCCGACATGGCGATGATCGAATTCGTCGATTTCAACGAAGTATATAACCCGAAAGCTGGGGATCAGGGTGGTCGCAAGCGCCGTCGTCGTCGTGGCGGCAGCAAGCAGACGGCTGCCCCTGCTGCTGCACCCGCAGCACAGTCCGAGGCTCCTGCAGCAAACGAGGAAGAATAATACCGATGATGGTGGTGCTGCACCCAAGCGGGCGCGGCACACGCCACACATCAAGGCATTTTCCGGTGCCGGGCAACAAGGCCGCCCGCGCACTGCTCGGCAGCGATGCAGGAGCCGCACGTTCGGCCTGCATCGCTGCTTTTGTTTACGCACCGGCTTTGACAAGGGACTGACAACCTTTACCTTTGCAGCCGTTTTTGATTTATTCACAGCCTGAATGGCAAAAAAACTTCAACGTTCAATGCGTGACTACGAAGTGACTTTCATCGTGGATCCAGTACTGTCGGGCGATGAAATTAAAGCGACAGCTCAATCCTATGTCGATCACCTGAAAAAAGCAGGTTGCGAGATCGTACATGTGGATGAGATGGGATTGCGCGAGCTGGCGTATCCCATTAACAAGCGCTCAACGGGCGTGTACTACTGCATCGAGTTCAAGGCACCCGACGGATCGGTCATCGACCCGCTGGAGCTGGCCATGCGCCGCGACGAGCGCATCATGCGTTTCCTCACCGTCAAGCTCGACAAGTACGGTGTGAAGTTCAACGAGGACAAGCGCAAAGGACTCATCGGCAAGAAGCGCGACAAGGCCGAAGCCGACAAGCAGGAAGAAAAGAGCGAACAGTAATCGCTGATTCCGTTGGCAAGCGCTGTTTTTTTACTTCAAAAATCAAACGATCATGGCATCGAGAGACGATATCAAATTTCTCAGCAATCCGAATATCGGCCAGAAGCGCAAGAAGTACTGCCGCTTCAAGCGCTACGGCATCAAGTGGATCGATTACAAGAACCCCGAGTTCCTGCTCCAGTTCGTCAACGAACAGGGCAAGATCCTGCCGCGCCGCATCACGGGCAACTCGCTCAAGTATCAGCGTCGGGTGGCTACGGCCATCAAGCGTGCGCGCCACCTGGCGATGCTGCCCTATGTGGCCGACAACCTCAAGTAAGCCGGGCCTGGCCCCCTATGCTCATTTGTTGACTCGCTTTCAAAAAAGATAAAATGGAAGTCATTCTTTTGCAGGATATCGAAAAGGTGGGGAAAAAGTTCGAGGTAGTGAAAGTGCGCGACGGTTACGGCCGCAACTATCTCATCCCCAAAGGCATGGCGCTGCTGGCCAACAAGTCCAACATGCGCCGCCTCGAAGAATACCGCCGTCGGGAAGAGGCCCGGATGCGCCGCCTGCTCGAAGAAGCACGGCAACTGGCCGGCCAGCTCGAAGACAAGGTGCTGAAGATCGGTGCCAAAGTGGGCACCAGCGGCAAGATCTTCGGTTCGATCACCAACCTCCAGGTGGCCAATGCGCTCAAGGAGCAACTGGGCATCGAGGTGGATCGCCGCAAGGTCGAATTGCCCGAGGAGGTGAAGGAAGTGGGCGTTTATACCGCCGTGCTCAAGATTCACCCCGAGGTAGATACGCGCATCAGCTTCGAGGTGGTCGCCGAATAGGCACCATCGTCGCGGCCCTTGCCGCAAGCGCAAACAAAGCTGCATTCCCGTCCAACGGATCGGGGATGCAGCTTTTTCTGTTCAGGAGGGTACACCCGTGAGGTGCTCATTTTTCGAGGCCGAACATCTGACGCATGGCTGCCCAGAGCGCTTTTTTGTGATTTACATCGCGGCTCAGCTCGGCCAGGGGAGCAGCAAAGAGGTACTGCGTGTCGTTCAACTCCACGGGCCGGTAGAGCGATGCCTCGATTTGCAGGCCGATGGCTGCGGGCCGGCAACCAAAGGCCAGCACCTGTCGAAGGGCGTCCTGCTGGCGCCAGTGCTGCAGCGAGATACGTTCACCTGTCCGCAGACCGACGACGTACACGTCTTTTTCCGGATCGAGATGGACGGCTTGAAGAATTTTCGCAATCAGCAGGCGGTGTGTTTCGGTCGCCCAGTCAGCGAGCGGCAGCACGACCAGTGCGCCTTTTCGGCCCTCTCCGGCCAGTATTTCGGGCGGACCTTCGGGGATTGAAAAAATCTTCAGGTTGAAGGGCAAGCTTGTCGGTGTTTTATTTTCTATTTTCATTTTTTCAAAAAACTTTATTCTGTTTTTCAGGCATAAATATCTGTGAATTAGAATTTTTGGTAAAAATAGCTACATTTGCAAAGCCCTGAGCAGCGTCGAGACCTTCGACAAGTTCTTCCACATTACGGGCAGTCAGCGTCAGTGAGCGAAGGGCAAGATACGCACACGGTGGTGTCCTTGAACAGATGATCGCACATCCCGAAAATGAACCGGCTGCAAAAAGGTGAAGCACGCAAGGTTGAGCGTTGAGGGTGTAGGGTTGAGTTTTTTACATTGACTATCAAATGCTTGCTCAAATCCTCGGTTCCTCATCCATTGAAACCGCAGCCTTCGGCCGCAGAAAACGCAGTTTGAAATCAGTTGATCGGGGACACTACCCGCCCGCGCCCTTTGCCACGGAGGCCCTTCCCGATCGGGGTGCTCTGACCAGATTTAACCAACCAAAACCTGTTTGTGATGAAGTATCAGGTACGCGTTACGCGCACGACGGCTTCGCGCCTGTCCCGGGTCGATTTCGACAACCTGCCTTTCGGCAAATACTTTAGCGATCACATGTTCGTCGCCGAGTATCGCGACGGCCAATGGCAGGATTTGCGCATCGAGCCGTTGTCGGAATTTGCGACGCACCCGGCCACCATGGCCTTGCACTATGGCCAGGCGGTATTCGAAGGCATGAAAGCTTCGAAGAGCCACGACGGCCGTCCGATGCTTTTCCGTCCGGAGATGCATGCCCGCCGCCTCAACTTTTCCGCCCGTCGGCTGGCCATGCCCGAGTTTCCCGAAGATCTGTTCGTAGAGGCCCTGCACATGCTCGTCGGCATCGATGCCGACTGGATCCCGCCGAAGAAAGGCAGTGCCCTGTACATCCGCCCGTTCATGTATGCCACCGACCCGTATGTGGGCGTGCGTCCGTCCGACACGTATCGTTTCGTGATCTTCACCTGTCCGGTAGGGCCGTACTACCCCAAGCCGGTGAGCCTGCTGGCCGAGACCCACTACATCCGCGCAGCTCGCGGGGGCACGGGCGAAGCCAAAGCGGCCGGCAACTACGCGGCGGCCATGCTGCCGGCCCGGCTGGCCAACGAGAAGGGCTACGACCAGGTGCTCTGGCTCGACGCCAGGGAGTTCAAGTACATCCAGGAGGTGGGCACGATGAATATCTTCTTCGTCATCGACGGCAAGGTGGTCACGCCCGATCCCGACCAGGAAGGCACCATCCTGCGCGGCATCACGCGCGACAGCATCATCCACATTTTGCGCGATGAGGGCTACGAGGTGGAAGAGCGCCGCATCTCGATCGACGAGGTGGTGGCAGCCCATGATGCCGGCAAGCTGCAGGAAGTGTTCGGCACGGGTACGGCCGCCGTCGTGGCCCACGTGCAAAAGATCGCCTACGAAGGCAAGGAGATGATCCTGCCGCCGGTGGAGGACCGCAAGATCAGTCCGTTTGCCAAGAGCTATATCGACGAGCTGCGTGCCGGCCTGCGCGAAGACAAGTTCGGCTGGGTGGTGCCCGTGCGCCTGCCCGAGTCGATCGACGTGTGAGTGAGCCGGTGGTTCCCTGAATAGCCGTGAAAAGCCCCCGGGCAGGTATCCACACCCGTCCGGGGGCTTCGCGTATGGCAAGAAGTGCTAATTTTTGGGAAACAGGTAGTCATGGCCGCAGATTTTCGGGATGCATGGATGCGTCACAAAGAGGATGGCGATTTGCTTTATAAAAAAAAGCGGTGGGCCAATGCCGATCACCTTTATGGGCTGGCCGTCGAGTGTGGACTCAAGGCCGTAATGCAGGCGCTGGGGATGGCGGTGAACCCCACAGGAGTGCCGGTGTCCAGGCAACACAGAGTGCACCTGCCCGATATCTGGTACGCTTTCCATGCTTTTGTTTACAGGTCTTCCGGCAGCAGCGGTGCTTCCCTCTTTGAGTCATCCGTCTCCCTTTGATAGTTGGAACGTGCATCAACGCTATGAGCCAAGGAGCAATTTCTCGCAAAAAACTGTGGAGGTGCACCGAAAGGGAGTGAAGGAAGTGGCACAATTGTGCCGCCAGGCAGATTTGTACGGATTTTTATAAAGAGGCAATGAGATACGACGAAGTCATACCCGGGCTGGTGGCCATGCTCGAAAAAGAACCCTGGTTCCAGAGCTGGCCGCGCAGCAAGAAGCTGATCGTCAATCGCGATGTGCGCGGGCGGATCGCGTTGATCATCCCCAAACAATTGAGAAAGGAGTTGGAGAAAGCTGTGATGGATTTTGCCCGGGAGCGGATGGAAGCATTGCAACCCTGGGTGTATCCGGTAGTGGGGCGCGTGTTCAAAGAGGAAATTTTGCCTCCCCTCCCGAGCGCTCCCCAATTCGAAATCAACAAGAGATTTCCCCATGTTGTAGTGGTCGAGCGCCTGTTGCACGGCAATGAATGGGCCACTGTCGCATAACTTCGGCCCAATCGTCTTGTCTTTTTTTCCGTGAAGGGAGGTGTGGGCCGTTCTACGGCACTTGCCGCTATGGCCTGGTATCTGGCCGGCAAGGGCAAGCGCGTGCTGGTAGTTGATATGGACTTTCAGGCGCCGGGCGTGTCGGCCAACCTCTTGCCCGCAGAACAAATGCCCGAACCGGGGCTGGTTGACTGGCTGATGGAGGCAGTGGCAGGAAATGAAGAAGCAATACGGCCGGAGGAGGTCAGTAATGAAAGTCCGCTGGCAGCGAATTTGAGCGGGGCAATTCGTGTGGTGCCGGCCTATGGGCGAGCCGGCAAAGACTATGTGGCAAAGATGGGGCGGATTTTTTTGCCGGAGACCGATGCGGCCAATCCCGGAATCCGGAGCTGGACGTATCGGCTGGAAGTGAAAATTCTGAAGCGTCTGGAGAAAGCGTTTCGTCCCGACCTGGTTCTTTTCGATAGCCGGGCGGGAATTGACGACACGGCTGCAGCAGTAGTGACCAACCTTGGGGCAAAGGTCCTTTTGTTTGCGCTGGACTCGGCTCAGACCTGGCAAGATTACCGTGTGCTTTTCGACTGCTGGAACAGGTGGGGCAAGGCAGAGGACATTCGCGAGCACCTTCAGATGGTGGCCGGTCTGGTACCGCCCAAAACGCAAGCTCCCGCTTACCTTGCACGCTTTACCCAACAGTCCTATGGCCTGTTCCTGGAATATCTGTACGATGAGGTGCCGCCGGGCCAGATAGAGGAGAATTGGTTTTCTTTTGACCTGGAAGACGAGCATGCGCCGCACCATCCCTGGCCCGTGTACTGGCACGAAGGGCTGATGGCGCTTCAGGAATTCCATACCATGGGCAAGGATGAAATCACAATCGAAGCCGCTTATGGCTCTTTGTTCAGGAAGGTGAGTGAGTGGCTATAAATGGAAGAGGAATGACAGTGAACACTGAAAAGAAAAGCAAGGCTCGTCTTTTGAGGCACGCCATCCACGATTCCATACGCGAGACCTCGTTGCAAGCCGAGGAAATTTCGCCCAGAGGAATTTTTGTTCCTTCTTCGCACCGCAAAGCGCTGGCACCAGAAATCAAAGTAGTAAAAGGCATGCGGGGTGCAGGCAAGACTTTCTGGTGGCGGGCTATCCAGCATGCGGAAAACCGGAAGTATCTGGTCGAGGGTGCCGCGTTGTTCGAACTGGATCGGGTGGATGCCTGGGCCTGTTTTGGCGAACAACCCGATGAAGCCTGGCCCGACCGCGACGAACTGGCCCGGCTGGCCGACAGGGGCTTTGCTCACCGGCTGGTGTGGAAAACCGTGGTGCTGCAAAGGTTGTGGCAAACACTCCCCGAGGAAATTGGCGCACAGGTAAAATTACCCTCGGAGTTCCCTTTTGCCAAGAGATGGGAGGAGCAATGCCGGTGGGTAGCGGAACATCCTTCGGAAGTGAAGCAGGCATTCATTGCATTCAACGAGGCATTGAAACGCCAGGACAGGCAATGGATGGGATTGTTCGATGCCCTGGACCGCACGGCTTCCTCATGGCGCGAAATGGACCAATGGATACAGGGGCTGCTGATGTGTGTGCAGGATCTGGAGCATTTTTATCAGATCCGGTTGAAGTGCTTTTTGCGCACCGATCAGCTCGAAGGGCGCAACGTCACCGATTTTCCCGACAGCTCCAAGATCCTGGCCCGATCGATCGAGTTGCAGTGGACGCGCAGGGATCTGTACAATCTTTTCTGGCACTATTTGCTGAATTTTTCCCTTGAGGAGGAAAGAAGGGCCGTAGAAGAGCTTTTGTTTTCCGTTGTGCCGCTTGCAGGCAGGACCCTGCCCGACGAATTTGGTGTGCACCGTATCCCGGAAAAAATTGCCCGCGAGGAGGAATTGCAGCGCAAGGCCTTCCACGAGCTGACGGGCCCTTACATGGGTACCGATCATCGGAAAGCCTATCCCTATACCTGGTTGGTCAATCACCTTTCCGATGCCATGGGGCGCGTCAGTCCCCGCAGTTTTATCGTAGCGATCCGGGAAGCTGCAAAGGACACGGCAGAAGAGCATCCCGATCACGATTATGCCTTGCATTACAACAGCATCAAAAAAGGGGTACAACAAGCTTCGCGGCGTCGGGTGGACGAGCTGGCCGAGGATTATCCCTGGATACACCAACTGATGGCGCCGCTCGAAGGTCTTTCCGTGCCGGTGGAGTTTGGCGAGATCGAGCGCCGCTGGCTCAATGATGGTGTGCTCGATCGCTTGTCCGCCTCGAAAGAAGAGCGTTTGCCGCCCGAGCACCTCGAAGATGGGGCGCAAGGCGTGTGTGAGGATTTACTCAACCTGGGAATTTTCCGACAAATCAGGGACGGACGGATTGATTTACCCGATATTTATCGAGTGGCATTCGGCTTGGGGCGGAAAGGTGGCGTTCGTCCGGTCAAGTGATTTGTTCTGCAAGACAGGCGTTGCCGTCAGGTCGGTCCAAGAGCTGACGGCAGCGGGCATTTACCACTTGCGCACCACGGCCACCGGCACGGTGGTGTCGGCGGTGCCGGTGAGTACGGGTGTCTGCACGCCGGCGGTGTAGCGGCGCACTTCGCGATGTACGTACTGGAACGTCTCTTCGAGGGTGACGATGCCGTCGGCGTTGCGGTCGGCCAGGCCCTTGAGCGCTTGGATGAGGAAGTAGCTGAAGACGCCCGAGCGCAGGTTGCTGTCTTCGAGCGAGATCTCCTCGCTGCGCGATGAGAGCATCAGCGCGATGCCGCCCTGGTCGGGGGTGAGCTGCCCGTACAGCTCGCTCAGGCGCGTGGGTGCCTTGGCGTGCTGGAGGGAGCCGCTGTGGCAGGCATCGCCCAGTACCAGCTTGAGGCGGGCCTGGCTGCGCTGCAATATTTCGAGGATCTCCTCGTGTGCCAGTTTGTGGAAGCTGCCGTCGTAGTCGGTAGGCAGGAACGCGCCTTCGATGCCGTGGCCCGAGAAGTAGAAGAGCACCACGTCGTTGTCGTCGGCGCGCAGCAGCACTTCCTGCAGGGCGCGCAGCACGTGCTCGCGCGTGGCTTCCTCGTCGATGAGGAGGGCCACCTGTTCGTCGGGCAGGGCGCCGCCTTCGGGGCTTTTGAGGAAGCTGTAGAGCCGGAAGGCGTCGTTGTCGGTGTAGTGGAGAGCCGGCTGGTGACTGTAGGTGGAAATGCCCACGATGACGGCCCAGGTGCGCGCTTCGGGGTCGCGCAGGGGCTCGACCTCGAGGCGCGGGTAGGGCGCATCGCGGGTGGCGATGATGCGCGTGGTCTGGCCCAGATCCCATTCGGCGGTGAGGATGCGGCCATCGGCAAAGGTCATGGTGCCCAGGCCGTCGGGCAGCGTGCGGTACCAGCCCCCTTTATAGTGGTCGCCATTGGCGTACCACACCTCGCCCTGTCCGCCCGGCAGGCCGTTCTTGAACGCGCCCACATAGACCGAGCCGTCGGCAAATACGTAGCGCCCCATCCCTTCAGCACAGTACTCGTTGTTGCAGTCGCGCAAGGGGCTTTTTGCGCTTTCGGTGACGGGTGCGTGCGCGTCGATGCGCCGGCCTTCGATCCACTTGCCGGTCCAGGCGGAGCCGTCGGCGGCCACCCATTTGCCTTCGCCGTGCTTTTTGCCCTGGTGCCATTGGCCTTCATAGCGCGTGCCGTCGGCATACTGGCGGATGCCGAAACCCTCGAACTGCCCGCGGACGAACTGTCCTTCGTACCAGCCGCCATCGGCAAAGAAGTATTTGCCCTTGCCGTGTGGCAGGTCGTCTTTCCAGTTGCCTTCGTAGCGGGAGCCGTCGGCCCATTTCATCCTGCCGAAGCCGTTGCGGCGGTCGGCGCGCCACTGGCCGAGGAAGTCGTGCCCTTCGGCAAACTTCAGGCGCCCTTCGCCTTCGCGCAGCCCTTCCACGAACCAGCCCAGATAGACATCGCCACGGCGGTAGTAGCAGATGCCGCTGCCGTGCATCTTGCCGTTTTTGAACCAGCCTTTGTACACCGTGCCATCCGGAAGGCGCAGCTCGCCATACCCTTCGGTGCAGTCGCCTTTGAGGCACTGTGCAGGCAAGACGAGGGGGACAAAAACGGAGCAAAGGAGCGAAAGCAACAATAGCCTGACCATGGGACGTGTGTTTGTGTGTGTTCCGGGAAAAATGGTTGAAGTCGCGGTCAGACCATAGGCAGGCAAAAATTTGATGGCGTTTGGGCGTGGAAACTCTGATGGCAGGTTGCTTATTGCGTTTTTCACTTGATGATAATTTGCCATATGTGGCCGTTTGTCGCCCGTTGGGCAGGAACGAAAAAGCGGTGTGCAGGGGAGCTGCACACCGCGGAGCGCAGTGTATGAAAATTGGATTCGGAATGACCGAGTGAGGATCCGGCTCTTCAGAAGCCGTACACGGCGGCCAGCAGGAATGAGGCCAGCACGTCGGCAGGTTGATGGTCGGCGTCGTAAAAGACGGGCTGGCTGGCGCGGTCGGCCCGCAGCTCGGGGATGAGCGTGAGCGGCCCAAGGGCAATATTTCCCGAAAGGGTGAATGCCGTGACGGAAGCGCGGCCCTCAGTGTCGTACTGGCCGATAGCGCCATATCCGCCTTCCGTCTCGGTGAAGTATTCGCCGCGCAGGCCCAGGGCGGCATTTGCCGAAAGGCGGTACTCGAGATAGGCCGCCATGCCGGCATAGCCGTAGGGCGTGCCCTCGACAGCGACGCGCCGGCCGCTGCTCCATTGCTCGCCGGGCCGCGTGGTGTTGATGCTGGCGTTGAGACCGACGTACCACTTGTCCGAGAGGTCGAAGCCGGCGGTGAGGTCGGCCTGCAGGAGCGGGCCTGCCGAGGCATCACCTTCGCTGGCCGTGGCGGCATCGAGCTTGCCGTCCTGGTCGCCGTACAGCAGGTTGAGGTAGATACCCTTGTATCCGAGCTGTGCGCCGACCGACCAGGTACCCAGCGGGTTGAACTCCGTCAGGTCGGTGGGGTTGAACAGCCCGACCATGAGGCTGAGGTCGTCGCCGAGGGCAAGGTCGGCCTTCAGGCCGGTATGCGAGAAGGGGCCGTAGGAGAACAGGTACGAGGTGGAGTAGTGGAAGTTGCCGGTGGGCGCAATCACTTCGTAGCCCACGAAGGTGTTGAAGTTGCCGAGGGTGAGCGTCAGCCGCTCGGTGGGCCGGTACCACACGTAGAGCTGGTTGACGAGGTTGGCCGGCGCAGTGGACGCAAAGACGGCCTCCTCGCCGCGAGGACCCACTACCAGGTCGGCTACCACGCCGCTTCGGTCGGTTTCCCAGGTGCCCACCACATTGATCATGCCAAGGCTGAAGCCCGGCCTGTCGGCAAAAGCGGTGGGCGGAATGACGGCTGCGCCATCGGCCACATTGGGTGCATTCAGGTTGGTGCGGAAGTACACATCGGCCGAACCCGAAAGCTGGAA
Organism: Saprospiraceae bacterium; assembly: GCA_015490175.1. GTDB lineage: Bacteria > Bacteroidota > Bacteroidia > Chitinophagales > Saprospiraceae > WFYJ01. The sequence continues at coordinate 33,010 of WFYJ01000170.1, forward strand.
GGCAGGCTCGTCGGCTTCTTTGGCCTCGGCCTCGGGAGTGGTCGTTTCGGCGGGAAGCGAAGGCGGCGCGAGGGCTGCGGCCACTTCCTGTGCGGCGAGGGGGTACGGCCTTGCGGCCAAAAACAGCAAGAGCGAGTAACACAGAGTGCGCACATTCATGATGATCAGATTTTGAGGTGAACAAATGGATGAGCTGATCACCGGCTGACGCGACAGGTGCAAACGAACTGCGTGGCGCAGTGCGCGCCATTGCGTATGTTTGCCGTTGCGCAGAGATATCGGTCAACCGGTATCGGAGCCTTCGCCTCTTCGGAGCGCGAGGGCTTTTTTATTGGGGCAGGCAGCCCGACGGCGTGCCTGCCCCTTGGCTTTTGGTTGATTTTATACAGGTGGGCACGGTCTTTACACCGAAGCCATGCTCGAAAATTGAAGGGAGGGTTCGGTTGCAGGGCCGGGTTCGTAGGCTTCCAGATCGTGCTCGGTGATGTCGAGGCCTTTGATTTCCATCTCTTCCGAAACGCGGATGCCGATCGTGATTTTCAGCAGGTACATCAGGACAAAGGCAAACAGGAAGGTGAATGCTCCGATGGCCAGGGTGCCGTAAAGCTGTACCCAGAGCTGTTGCCAGCCCGCTTTGGCGCCGAAGATGCCGACGGCCAGCGTGCCCCAGATGCCGCACACGAGGTGTACGGAGGTGGCGCCCACGGGGTCGTCAATGCGGATGCGGTCGAAGAAGACGACCGCCAGCGGAATGATGGCGCCGGCAATGAGGCCGATGACGATGGCTTCGCCCGGGCTCATCAGGTCGGCACCCGCCGTGATACCCACCAGGCCGCCGAGGATGCCGTTGAGCACCATCGAAAGATCGTAGGCGCCGAAGAGCAGGCGCGACAGGATGAAAGCGCCGATGGCGCCGGCGGCGCCGGCAAGGGCCGTGGTGACGAATACCAGCGATACGGCCATGGGATCGGCCGAGAGCACCGAGCCGCCGTTGAAGCCGAACCAGCCGAACCACAGCAGCATCACGCCAATGGTGGCCAGCGGCATGCTGTGCCCCGGGATGGGCTTGATCTTGCCATCCTTGCCGTACTTGCCCAGGCGCGGCCCCAGCAGCAGCACGCTGGCCAGTGCCGCCCAGCCGCCCACGGCGTGCACCAGCGTCGAGCCGGCAAAGTCGTAAAAGCCTGCCGCATCGAGCCAGCCGCCGCCCCATTTCCACATGCCGGTGATGGGGTAGCTGATGGCCACGAAGACGGTGGCAAAGAGCAGAAAAGCCTCGAGCTTGATGCGTTCGGCCACGGCCCCCGACACGATGGTGGCCGCCGTAGCGGCAAACATGGCCTGGAAGATGAAGTCGGTCCAGTAGGTGTAGGCGCCGTCGGCGTAGGCCATGCCGCCCGCTTCGCCTTCCGGCAAATGCAACCCGAAGCCGGCAAAGCCGAAAAAGCCACCCGCATTGGTGCCCGGGTACATGAGGTTGAAGCCAACGATGTAATAGGTCAGCAGGCCGATGGCAATGATCATGGCGTTCTTGAACAGGATGTTGACTACGTTCTTGCGGCGCACCAGCCCGGCCTCGAGCGTGGCAAAGCCGAGGTGCATGATGAACACCAGGGTGGCCGCAATGAGGATCCAGAGGTTGTTGACGGTGAATAATGCCTCGTTCATCGTTCGTCGGTTTTGATGTGAGCAAATGGCGTTCGGACAGCAGAACCGGCAGGTCCTGCCAGGGTGTGGCAAGTGCCACGAGGCATCTGGCTTTTATTGGTCGGGACGGGAAAGGGGAGGAGGCCTCAGAGCGCTTCGGCGCCGCGCTCCCCGTTGCGGATGCGGATCACTTCCTCTACGGGGTACACGCTGATCTTGCCGTCGCCGATTTCGCCCGTGCGGGCCGAAGAGAGGATCGCTTCAATGATGGCATCCACCTTCTCGTCTTCGCAGAGAATGTCGAGCTGCACGCGCCCGATGAAGCCCGCGTCGTAGGTGCTGCCGCGGTACACGATCCTGGGGCCGGTTTCCTGGCCGTACCCCTTGACGTCCTTGAAGGTGAAGAAGCGCACGCCGATGTCGGCAAGCGCATCGCGCACCTCCTCGAATTTCGACAGGCGAATGATGGCTTCGATTTTTTTCATCGTTTCGTGATTTGACGGTTGCAGGTGAGGGGATCCCGCTCACCGATTTTCAGTGGCCACTCGTGTAGTGTGTCTGGGGCTGGTGAAAATTCTGAAAGAGTGAATTTTCGGATTTCAAGGCGCCTGAAAACGGAAAATAGATTCCGTTGGGAATGATTTTCGCGATTTGACCCTGTCTGATTGCAATACAAATATCCTTTCGGAAAAAATTGCAAGCTCGTCCAAAATGGGTGTGTTTACGATGTTCAAAGTGGGTTTGTAGTTGTTTTCGATTGAAAATCAATGCATTGCGATTGAGTGACCTTAGTTTCGTTTTGAAACTAACTGATTTTTGTCAACAGCAGGCATTTGCATTGGGGCACGGGAGGGGCAGGGGCCATGGCGTTCAGGCGGATTTTGCCGCAAAGGCCGACCATGCGAGTAGTCCGATACCGAGGGGCAGGAGGAGGGTGAGGCCGAAGAGCACCTCGTAGGTGGCCGGCAGGAAGCCCAGGGCAGCCCAGAAGAAGAGTCCTTGCAGGAAGAGCCAGGTTTCGGTGCCGATCAGTCCGCCCACGAACAGGGCGAGCCCCAGGCGTGCGGGGGCTGTGCGGGCGGGCCACATTTGCCGAAAGGCGGAAAATCCGAGCAGGCCGCAGGTCACCACGCCGAGCAGGATGAGGTGGATGAAGCCGATGACGAAGTTGCGGATGGTGTAGGCTACTTTGGCGATGAAGGGAATGACCACGGCCGTCTGGATGGCGATTTTGAGTACGAACGCCAGCAGGGCGATGCCGAGCAGCAGGCGCGTCGGGCCATCGAGGCGGGCGGCCACGGTGCGCCAGTGCGGGCGGATGAGCGCAAGGAAAAGACCGAGCGCCACGGCCTGTACGAGCACACCCGCGCTGTTGAGGGCGAAGAGCCAGGGCCTGGGCGTGGACCAGGTGACGGCCAGTGCGTAGGTCATGAGGCACGAGGCCGAAAGCCACCACAGAAAGCGGCGCACCCTGGCAGCAGGCAGCTCGATGCCCATGGTTTCCATCATGCGGAAGCCCAGCGCCACGATACCGAACAGGAACCAGCCGTTGAACTGGAAATGCAGGAAAAACTGCACGGCCATGTAGTACCATGCCGAGCCACGCAAATCGGTGAGCATGAGGGCCGGCATGGCCCAGAGAGCCAGTGTAGAGAGGGCCATGAAACCGATGGCCGCACGAGCGAGCATGCCCGCAGGCGTGCCTTTCGGCAAATGGGGCCACAGGCGCCGGGCAAAAGCATAGGCCAGCAACAGGAACAGAGTGGAAAACACGATGCTCCACAAGGCATAGCCCTGTGCCCAGAACGCCACGAACAAAGCCCAGGCACTCCCGATGAGGGCCAGGAACAGGTAGCGCCAGGAGCGCTCACGCGCCGTAGCCGGGACGAACTCGCGGTACAGCAGCAGGTACAGGGCAGGCCATGCCCAGCCCATCATGGCGAAATGCGAATGGGCATGCAGCACGTTGTAGTAGTCCATCCACGGCAGCTCCACCACGAATGCCAGTCGCATCAGCGTGCCGGCCACGGCAGCAGTGAACAGGTTGAGCAGGAGCAACGGCCAGGCTTTCGCGGGCATGATTGTGTGTTTTTCCCGGGTGCAAAAGAGGGCGGAATGTGCAGTTACATACCGCCCTCAGTTGCACTTTACTCACTTTTCGGCAACGGGCTTGCCATCGTTGTAAAACATGAATTCGAGCACGTCGCGGGCATCCTGTTCGGTGAGGTTCTGGTTGGGCATGCGCACCAGGCACTCCTTGAGCAGCTGTTGTGCCACGGGGTCTTTTTCGAGCATGGCGTCGGGGTCGGTGATCATGTTCATGATCCACACGGGCGAGCGGCGCTCGGTGACGCCCTTGAAGCCCGGCCCTACCACGCGCTGGTCGGTGAGTTTGTGGCAGGCGGCGCACTTCATCTCGTAGATGGCCCTGCCGCGTTCCACCATGTCGGGGTCGAGCGGGTCGTTGAGCTGTACCTCCTTGATTTTGCCCACGACCACTTCGCCGCCGCTGTCGGCGGCCTGGTCGGCGAGCATGCTTTTGGGTTTGGAGGCGGGCTTGTCGGCCGTGCTGTTGTCGGCGTCGCTTCCGCAGGCCCAGACGAAGAGCCCCAGTACAGCGAGCATGGCAATCTTTTTCATAATCCTTCAGATTTTGTAAGGCAAATAAATTGATCAGATCCTCATGGAAGAGTGCCTGAGGGTTTGCGCCAGCGCCTCGATGGTGTGCAGGCCAAACTGATACTCGAGGCTTTGCCGCATTACCGCCACGCTGGCATGGATGGGGCATGGTTGGGAAGTGTCGCATTCCGGCAGTCCCAGCATGCAGCCCTCGAACAGGCTTTCTCCGTCTATGGCTACGATCAACTCCTTGAACGTGCGCCGGCGCTGTACCCGGGTCAGATAAAAACCACCGTTGGGTCCTTTTAGCGAGCTGATGAAACCTTTGCGGGCCAGCTCTTGCAATGCCTTGGCCAGAAAGGCTCGTGGCAATTCCAGTGTTTCGGCCAGCCGATCGACGGAGAAATGTTTCGACTCGTCGCCTTCTGCGGCCATATATAGTACTGCTCTGATGGCATACCGTGCTTTGTGAGAGAGCATGTCTTCATCCGGTTTCAAGGTAGGCAAAGTCTTCTTTCCGGTGGCAAAGTACCGGTTTGTGGAAAGACTGGATGTTGACGAAAGTCAACAATGGTAATGACCAGGGTCAGTTTTGGGCCCCGGGACGCCCGCCATCTTTGCTATCGAAATAAAGACAAAGAAATCCTTTTTATTAAAACCAACTGATCTATGAAGAACCTGATCGTCATCCGAAACCTCGCCCTGCTTTTTGCAGTGGCTGCAGGTGTGGCCTTGTGGTCTGGCTGTGGCCAGCAAGGTGCCCCTGCGGGCAAGAGCGGTGCACTGAGCAGCAGTGCCGCCGAGAAAGTGTACGTGGCTCCGGGAGAAAAAGACGAGTTCTACGCCTTCCTTTCGGGCGGTTTCTCGGGCCAGGTATCCGTACATGGTCTGCCTTCGGGGCGTTTGTTCAAGATCATTCCCGTCTTCTCGGTGGATGCCGAAAAGGGCTACGGCTTCAACGAGGAGACCAAGGCCATGCTGAACACGTCGCACGGCTTCATCCCCTGGGATGACGCGCACCACCCCGAGCTGTCGCAGACCAATGGCGAGACCGACGGGCGCTGGCTGTTCATCAACGCCAACAACACGCCGCGCATTGCCCGCATTGATCTGAGCACCTTCGAGACGGTGGAGATCGTAGAGATCCCCAACAGCGGCGGCAACCACAGCTCGCCCTTCACTACCGAGAACACCGAGTACGTGGTGGCCGGCACCCGCTTCGGCGTGCCCTATCCGCAGCAGGACGTACCCATCAGCAGCTATGCCGAGAAGTTCAAGGGCATGCTGACCTACGTGAAGGTCGATCCTGAAACGGGGCACATGGACATCGCCTTCCAGATCCTGCTGCCGGCCTTCGACTACGACCTGGCCCACTCGGGCAAGGGCAAGAGCCACGGCTGGACCTTCTTCACCACCTACAATACCGAGCAGAAGCATTCGCTGCTCGAGGTGGCCGCCTCGCAGCGCGACAAAGACTTCATCGCCGCCGTCAACTGGAAGAAAGCCGAAGAGTATCTCGCCCAGGGCAAATACCACGAGGTGCCGGCGCGCTATGCGCTCAACCGCTACGACGACGAAACGCACATGGCCACCTCGACCATCAAGGACAAGGTGAAAGTGCTGATTCCGGAAGAGTGCCCCGGCATGGTGTACTTCCTGCCCACGCCCAAGTCGCCCCACGGCGTCGATGTCGATCCTACGGGTGAGTATATCGTGGGCAACGGCAAGCTGTCGGCCGACCTGACGGTACACAGCTTCACCAAAATGATGCAGGCCATCGAGAACGAGTCGTTCGAGACGGTCATCGAGGGCATTCCCGTGCTGAAGTACGAAGACGTGGTCGCCGGCGTGGTGAAGGAGGCCGGTCTGGGTCCGCTCCACACCGAGTTTGACGATCGCGGCTATGGCTACACCTCGTTCTTCATCAGCTCCGAGGTGGTGAAGTGGAAAGTGGGCACCTGGGAAGTAGTGGACCGCGTGCCCACCTATTACTCGATCGGTCACCTCATGATTCCGGGCGGCGACAGTCGCAAGCCGCAGGGCAAGTATCTCGTAGCCCTCAACAAGATCACCAAGGACCGCTACTTGCCCACCGGCCCCGAGCTCTGCCATGCCGCCCAACTGTACGACATCTCGGGCGACAAGATGGAGCTGCTGCTCGACTTCCCGACCATGGGTGAGCCCCACTACGCTCAGGGCATCTCGGCCGACCGCATCATCCCGCGCCAGAAGAAGTTCTTCAAGCTCGAGGAGAACAAGCACCCCTACGCTGCCAAGGGTGAGAAGGAAGGCCGCGTCGAGCGCAAGGGCAACGAGGTGCACGTGTACATGACCACCATCCGCAGTCACTTTGCCCCCGACAACATCGAGGGTATCAAGGTGGGCGACAAGGTGTACTTCCACGTCACCAACCTCGAGCAAGACTGGGATGTGCCGCACGGCTTCGCCATCATGGGCGCCAACAATGCCGAGCTGCTCATCATGCCGGGCCAGACCGAGACACTGCTGTGGGAGCCCAAGGCCGAAGGCGTCTATCCGTTCTACTGCACCGACTTCTGCTCGGCACTGCACCAGGAGATGCAAGGCTATGTACGCGTCTCGCCGCGCAATGCCAATGTCGCCCTGAAGTGGTGGTTGGGTGAAGAAGAGCCCGTACAGTGATTTACTTCAGGTTTTTCAACCTGCCGGAGTGGCTGCGGCTGCTCCGGCCCTTTCCCAAAACCGGCAAAAAACCACGTCATGAAAAGGCTGCCGCAAATACTGATGCTGTTGGCGTCGCTCCTGCTCGCCGGGTTGTTCATCTGGCCCATGTGGCGTATCACGCTCGTGGCGCCGCAGTACCCCAACGGCGTGACGATGTACATCTACATCAACAAGATCGGAGGGGAAAGCGAGAGCACCCTGCAAAACATCAACATCCTGAACCACTACGTGGGCATGAAACCCATCGTGCCCGAGTCCATCCCCGAGTTGCAGTACTTCCAGTGGATCGTGCTGGGCATGATCGTGCTGGGGCTGCTGGCGGCCATCGTCAACCGCAGGAGCGCTTTTCTGGCATGGGCCGTGGTCATGACCGTTCTGGCGGCAGCCGGCTTGTACGACTTCTACCTGTGGGAATACGACTACGGCCACAACCTCAGCCCTGACGCGCCGATCAAGATTCCGGGTGCTTCGTACCAGCCGCCCCTGATCGGCACCAAGACCATTCTGAACTTCGTCGCCACTTCGCTGCCCCACACGTCAGGCATCATGGCCGGCCTGGCCATCGTACTGGCCCTGGCGGCCTGGTGGCTCAAGGGAAAAACCGAATCCGATGAAAAAGCTCCTGCTCGCCGCGCTCGCCGTGCTGGTGCACGCGTGCACGCCATCGCCTGAGCCGATCCACTACGGCGAGGCGCTGTGCCACTGGTGCAAGATGACCATCGTGGACCGGCAGCACGCCGCCGAAGCCGTCACGACCAAAGGCAAGGTGTATCAGTTCGACGCCATCGAGTGTCTGATGCAATACCTCGATGACCACGGCAACGATGCTGACTTCGCCCTGCTGCTGGTCAACGACTTCAGCCGGCCGGGCGAGCTGACCGACGCGCGCACGGCTACCTATCTGGTCAGCGAGCAGATACCCAGCCCCATGGGGGCCTTCCTGTCGGCTTTCGCCAAA
>WFYJ01000171.1 GCA_015490175.1 Saprospiraceae bacterium
ACTCCAACAACCTGAACGACTCGAAAAACCGCTCGGCCTCGGGGTTGAGGGCTTTTTCGCGCAGGCTGATCGTCTGCACCAGATAGAAGCGGTTGTCGGCCACGAGGGCACGGCTGCGGATGACGGCCTGCCCGTCGAGGTATTCGATGCGCCATACTTTGCCGGGCCGGCCGAGCCATTCGCGGTCGGCCTGATAGACGACTTCACCACGTACGCTTTCGGCAGCCTCCTGGATGGTGGTTTCCCAGAACGCAGCAAGCAAGTCAGTAGAATCGGCTTGCAGGGCTTCCGGAGGATAATCGACGTACAACACCTGGTAGAACAGATTGGGCGCTGTTTTTGCGTCGTCGGGCTGGTGGTAGAAGATGTGCATCACGAGCGTGCCCACTGGTGTTTCCACGGTATCTACGGCCTCGTGGAGCAGTGCCGGCGCCCGCACCCGGAATCGCCCTTCATAGCTGAGCGTTTCGGGCCAGGCAGCTTCCTGTGCGCACAGAGATGCCGACAAGCACAAACCACAGAGGAATGACAGCAGGAATTTCATATTTTGATCGCTTGTAGTGCCCCGACAAAATGCCACCCATGACTCGATTGTTGTCCCAGAGAGCCCTTTTTCTTTTGATCGGTTGGTTGTTCAGCAGTCCGACCAGCCATGGCCAGCAGCTCAACCCGCCGCCCGAGCGCATGCACTTCCACCTGAGCCGCGTGCTGCACATGGAAACGGCCATTGACCTGGAAAAGGTGCCGGGAGTGCAATTGCTTGTCCTCGACGGCGACAGCACCTGGCTCGACCAATGGGGCAGCCAGCTCATGGACACCCTCCAGCCCTTTACCGACTCCACCGTGTTCGAAACGGGTGCCGTCAGCATGCTGACCACTGCGGCCCTGGTTTGCCTGGCCGTCGAGGATGGGCTCGTGCTCGATTCGGCCGCCTCGACCTACCTGCCCGAGCGTTTCCGGCTGCCCGTTTTGCGCAAGCTGACGGTTCGGGATTTGCTGGCCCACCACACGGGCCTGCCGCGCCAACCCGACATGGGCGGTACGCTCGCCCAACCCGATCAGGCACCTTTTGCCCATTATTCGTGGGACGATCTGCAGGCGTGGCTGTCCCGATTGGCACCTGTCGCACGCGAATATGCCTTCAGCTACGTCAACTATGCCCTCTTGCAACTCATCCTCGAGCAGTACTATCAGGCTCCCCTCCAGTCCATATTCGAAGAAAAAATTGCGCGCCCATTGGGACTGCGCGAATCGGGCTATGCGTGGCAACCCGCCATGTACGGCAAAATGGCTCCGCCCCACAACAGAGGCGGCCGCATCGTGGCGCCCTGGCGGTTTGCGTCGTTCCAGGGCGCGCTGGCATTCAAAACTTCGCCGCGCGACATGGCCCGACTGGTGCGCTGGTGGATGCAGGACCCGCGCTGCAAACCCGTCTTCACACCGATGGTGGAAGTGCCCTATCGCAAGGAGGTGTGGGCTACCGCCGGCGGGCACGCCACCTTTCCGCGCAAGCGCATACTGGTCGTCTCGCAATCGGGCGCTACCGACGGCCACTCGGCCTACATCGCCATGGCCCCCGACCACGGGAAAGCTGTCGTCGTCTTTGCCAATTCGGCCATCGGCCTGGGCAAATTCGGCTATCTTTCGCTGCGGTTCCTGATGCGGGGCTGGCGACCGAAAAAATGAGTGGTTTTGGGTTGAGGGTTGAGGTTTTTCATCATGACTATCAGGCACTTGGTCAAATCCTCGGTTCCTCGATTGCTCAATCAAAAATGTCTATCGTCCATCCTCCATTGTCAAAAACTCCCAAACCGGATTGCACCGGTATAACAGCAAACTCAAGCCAATGAAAAAGAAAAAACGCAAGCAAGCGGAAGGCGACGCGCTCGTGTACTCGACCGATCCCGATACCCCCCTGGGCAGCCTGCTGGGGGGACTTTTCGACAGCGGCGAGACCGAGGAAGCGACTCCTCCTCCGGAGAAACAGACTCTCTACGTGGCCCTCGACCGCAAGAAGCGCAAGGGGAAAGCCGTGACGCTCGTCAGCGGATTTGCAGGCCCCGAGGCCGAGCTCGAGGCCCTGGGCAAATGGCTCAAGAGCCAATGCGGTGTTGGGGGCACAGTGAAGCAAGGCGAAATCCTCATTCAGGGCGACCAGCGCGATCGCGTAATCGCTTTGCTGACGCAAAAAGGATTTCGCGTCAAGCGCAAAGGCGGATAAATCCCTTCCGCCCAAGGACTGAGCCCGCCGGCCGATCCCCGTGCGGGCTTTTCTTTTGCTCGGATGCGACATGGTGTTGCCCCTTCAGGACACACAGTGGTGCCACAAAAGGCATGTCAATAGTTTTGCTGCACACAAAAAAACCCCTTTTGCCATGAAAAAATGGACATTTCCGTTTCTGCTCGTCTGCCTGTTGGCAGCAGCTCATGCCCAGACTACCTGGTATGTTAATGCCACCACGGGCAATGACGCCAACTCCGGCCTTTCCTGGAGCCAGGCCTTCGCCACCCTCCAGAAAGCCATTGAAAGTGCCGCCTCATCGGGCGACCAGATCTGGGTAGCGCAAGGCACCTACTACCCCACCAAGGATTCTACCGGCAATGCCACGCCGGCCGATCCGCGCAACAAGACGTTCTACATCAACAAAGACATAGAAATATTCGGGGGTTTTACCGGTACCGAAACAGCGCTGGAGCAACGCGACTGGGTGGCCAACCCCACCTATCTGGACGGTGATATCGGCACCCCGGGCGATCCATTCGACAACGCCTATCACGTCTTGTACTTTGAAAACGTCAGCTCGGCTACGCGCCTCGACGGATTCGTCATCCGCAACGGGTACAACAACGGCGGCGCCACCAACCCCCAGGGCGCCGGCGCCATCCTCCTTGGCGCCTCGCCCGTCATCGAACATTGCTGGTTTCAGGACAACACCGTCGAAAACGTCGGCATCGTGGGCGGCGGCGCACTCGCCATCCTCAACAGCTCCAACCCCTTCGTGCTGAACTGCGTCTTCGCCCGCAACAACGGCATCTTCGGCGGGGCCGTGTTCAGCGATTTTTCCAATCCGAGCATCCTCAACTGTACCTCCACGGGAAACAGCGCCGAAACGGCGATGTTCCTTTTCCTGCTTTCGGGCAGTGCCAGTGTACAGAACGGCATCCACTGGGAAGAGCTCGGCCCCACCTTCGCCGACAGCAGCGGCACCGGCGGCCTGACCGTAACGTACACGCTGACTCAAGACGTCGTACCCGGCACGGGCAATATCTCGCCTGCCTCACCCGAATTCGTCGATCAGGCCAACCTCGACCTGCACCTGCTGTCCACCTCGCCGGCCATCGAAGCCGCCTACAACGGCAATGCCCCGCAAACCGACTACGACGGCAACAGCCGCCCCTGCGACGGCGACAATGACGGCAACTACGATACCGACATGGGCGCATACGAATACCAGGCCAATTGCCAGAACACACTCACTGCCCTGTGCAAGGACACCACCCTCTACCTCGACAATCTCGGACAGGTCACCATCGCCGCATCCGAACTCGATGGCGGCAGCACCGGCACGCCCCCCCTCACCTTTACCGTCAACGGCAATCCCACCGTCACCTTCGACTGCTTCGATATCGGCGCCCAGACGGTAGAAGTGGTCGTCACCGACGGCAATGGCGATACCGACACCTGCTATTCCATCGTCACCGTACTCGATACCATCGCACCCATCGCCCAGTGCGCCAATGCGACCGTCGCCCTCGGAGCCGATGGAACGGCGGTGATTGACCCCAATGCAATCAACGGCGGCTCGGATGACAATTGTGACATCAGCCTTTCGGCAAATCCTGCCGCTGTTTCCTGTGCCGACCTCGGCACCATCAGCGTTACCCTTCTCGTCACCGACCCCAGTAGCAATGCCGACTCCTGTCAGGCACAGGTCACCGTCGTGGACAACAGCGCGCCCACGGCACTGTGCCAGAACCTCACCGTCGCACTCGACGCCAACGGACAGGCCAACATCACCACCGCACAGATTGACGCCGGAAGCTCCGACAACTGTTCCGTCAGCCTTTCGGCAAATCCCACCGCCTTCACCTGTAGCGATCTCGGCGCCAACACCGTCGTGCTCACCGCAACCGATCCATCGAACAACAGCGACACCTGCCACGCGCAGGTCACTGTGGTCGATAGCACGCCGCCCACGGCCATCTGCAACGACGCCACCATCGCGCTCGATGCCAACGGGCAGGCCG
>WFYJ01000172.1 GCA_015490175.1 Saprospiraceae bacterium
CGTGAAGATGCGCACCGTGAAGGCGTTGCAGTCGTCGGTGATGTCTGCCGGCGGCAGGAAGCCCGTCGACTTGCAGGGCTGCGGGTGTACGCCGGGGATGTTGGCGTTGACCGTGTAGGGCGCCATGCTGATCGTCGGCGGCGTCGTGTCAACCACCTTGATGATCTGTACGGCATCTTCGATGGCACCCGTAATGGGATCGAAGAAGAAGGTCACTACCTGACCGGTGCACCAGTCGAGTACCGTCCAGGTGCGGACGATCTTGAAGGTGGTGCCGCACGAAGCCAGTTGCTCATCCGAATACGAGTAGTTGTACATGCAGTACTGGCCGTCGAGGCTCACCGGACCGTTCGACGAAGCCGTCCAGCCCATGGGCACGCCGGCGCCCGAGGGCGTAGCATCTACCAGACCGGGGTTGGCGTTGTAGGCGCTGCAGTCGATCGTCACGTCATTGGGCAGGTCGATGAAGTCAGGACGCTCGATCGTGATGGTCTGGAAGCACGATTCCGACTGGTTGCCCGAAGCGTCCACGGCCACGAACTCGCGGAGCAGCACAACGGCGTTGTCGCCATCGCAGGGATCCGTATCAACCCACCAGTTGTCCACCATCTGGATCTGGATGTCCAGATCAGGCGTACAGTTGTCATCAGCCGTTACCGTCGTGCCGGCTACGCCGTTGCCGAAAGGCAGGTTGTAGTCGTCCGAGCAGGCAATGATGGCGTTTTGGCAGGTAATCACCGGAGCAGCCTTGTCTTCCAGCGTGATGGTGCTCCAGCAGGAGTTACCCGTGTTGGGGTCAATCACCTTGGCCACCAGGGTGGCACCCAGCAGGTCCGAGGCATTGAACACCACGGGCTCCTGACCGGCAAACAGCAGGTTGACACCCTGATACACCTCGATGTCGTACGTCACGTTGGGGTCGGGTGCCTCGAGTAGGTCGTCGGCAGAGAGCGAAACCTCACAGGTGTTGAGGTCCGGGCTTGCCGAGATCTGCACGTTGTCATTACAGGCCATCGACTGGGCCCACGCGCCGCTCCCGAACAGGAGCATCATCGCGGACGCCAGCAACCACCTTGCCTGACGTGCAATGGTAAAATTCGTTCTTTCCATAAGATCACAATTTGTTAATAATGAAACAATCAAGTTAGCAAATACAGTACGAGATTATGCAGTAGCGAATGCGATGCCACACGTCCAGAGGCGTATGGCAGATTTTTCAACAATGCACACTTGATTGAATCCCACGCAACAAGGGCAGGCACAAGACAACGGAAATCAGCACGGGAAGGGACAGGCTCAGGGGGATAGCCGCCAAGGCCGGCCTGTTCATGGGATTCATCAATTTGTCAAAGACCAAACAAAGTTAGCAACAAGTATCGAAAAAACAACCCTCTGAAGCCAGTTCGGGCCAAAGAGTGCGAAAAATTCTCTTGCAAAAATACGAGACCTGTCGTTTTCGTCACTACCCAAAAATGGGTAAATATTGTATTTCCACTCAAATAAGGCAGTTTTCGTAGGCGGCTTTCAGCAGGCCGGCGGTATTGCTCACTCCCAGTTTGCGCATGATGTTCTTGCGATGCACACTCACCGTCTGATCGCTGATGAACAGCTTCTGTGCGATTTCTTTGGTACTCATGGCTTGGGAGATGAGGTGCAGCACTTCCAGCTCGCGCTTGGTCAGCATCTGCTTGCGCAGAAAAGGATCTTGCCAGCGCGAGGGGGTGGTGCCGCTGCGTCGGGAACGAGCCTGCCGGGCGGGCGATGCCTCTGCGAGCGCCACCCCTTCTCCGAAAATGGTCTGCCCCTGCAGCACCGCTTCCACTGCCTGAAGTATTTCTTCGGGTTGGCTGCGCTTGAGCACATAGCCGTCGGCTCCCAGCTTGAAAGCTTTTTTGGTCAGTTTGCAATCGTCGTAGGCTGTGAGCACCAGCGTCTTCATTTGCGACCAATGCCCGTCGAGTGCCTCGAGCACTTCGAAGCCATCCATCTCCGGCATATTGAGATCGAGAATCAGCAGATCGGGATTGTGCCGGCGCACCGCCGACAGGCATGCCTTGCCCGAAGTCGGCTTGTCCACCGTCTGAAAGGCAAACTTCGAAGAGGAGTGAAGCAAGGATTCCACTGCCGTCTGAAAAAGTGGATGATCATCGGCAATCACCACCCGTTTCACCACAAGCGTCTCAGGCATGTTCATTCGGTTTTGGATATGTTCAGGACAATAATTCGTCAGCAGCTCGTGTGCACTCCGGGAATTTTGCATGCAACAATTTACGGTCTCAGTACATCGAGGGAAGGTGTTGCTGCTCGAAACGACTCCTTTCAAATCCCGTTCCACAGTGGCGCCGGAACGAGAAGAAGTGCGCGCGCCGCATCAATAAAAATGCGTCGAGCAAAGGGATAACCAGAACGTCAGCAGGTGCCGGGGAACAGGTTGGCAAGGCGGCGGGCACCCGGAAAGTGCCACCGGAATGGATTCGCTTGTTCATGGGATCAATTTGTCGGTTGTGCCCTCAAAGGCGCACTCACTGTTTCACTCTGGCGCTTGGGGATGGGCAAAATACAGGGGATCAATTGAAAATGTCAAGTAAAAGGATACACATTTTATTTTTTCATAGAAAAATGAAGGAAATTCAAGCAAAAAGTGACGATCAGGCGAACATCGCCCCCGATCTTTTCAATTCATTTCCGGTGGAAGTAGCCACCGCAAATGTGAATCCGGGATGAATGGCCCAGGCCCCCCAGTTTCCGTCCTTGTCCACGGCCAAAAGGCCTACCTGAAACTCAGGCTTGTGGCCACCATGCCAGGCCACGATGCGCTCGATGGCCTCTTGACAGGCCTGCTGCGGCGTCCTGCCTTGCCGCATCGCTTCCACGACCACGAAGCTGCTCAACGTGCGCATGACCGCTTCGCCCAGCCCCGTGGCCACGGCGGCGCCCACCGCATTATCGACGTACAGACCAGCCCCGATGATGGGCGAGTCGCCCACCCTGCCCCGCATCTTGAAGGCCAGCCCGCTCGTGGTGCAGGCCCCGGCCAGGTCGCCCCGCTCATCGAGCGCCAACATGCCGATCGTGTCGTGGTTCTCGACATTGATGACCGGCTGGTAGTTGCTCGTTTTTTTCCACTTTTCCCACGCCTGGCGCGCCTGCTCGGTGAGCAAGTCCTCTCT
Source organism: Saprospiraceae bacterium (assembly GCA_015490175.1). Classification (GTDB taxonomy): domain Bacteria; phylum Bacteroidota; class Bacteroidia; order Chitinophagales; family Saprospiraceae; genus WFYJ01. Next base: position 3,171 of record WFYJ01000172.1, read on the forward strand.
GGGGAAGCCCTGCGCGAGGGCGAACTGCAGGGCCCCTTCGCCGGCCAGCATGACGTGGGGCGTCTCTTCCATCACCTTGCGGGCGACGGAAATGGGGTGCATGATGTGCTCCAGGAAACACACGGCACCGGCCCGCCCGTCGGGCCCCATGATGGAAGCATCGAGCGTGACGTGCCCGTCGCGATCGGGCAGGCCGCCGTAGCCTACCGACCGCACATCCGGATCGGCTTCGGGCACGCGCACGCCGGCTTCCACGGCATCCACCACCGTGCCGCCGGATTGCAGCGTATGCCAGGCCACCTCGTTTGCCGGAAGGCCGTGGTTCCAGGTGGCAATCACCAGCGGGCGCGTTTTTTTCGGACTTTTGCGCGAAGCAAAATGCGTGGCCTCATGGGCAAAGAGGGCCGGAGCGCCCAGCCAGCCAAGCAGGCCGGCCAGACTCTTGAAAAGGAACTTTCTTCGGCTGCGCATCACCTGTCAATTTGAATCGAAAATGGACGATAAGGGAAGCCAAAATAAGTCGGAAAACGCAAACGGCTCATCTGTGGCGGCGCGCGCGTTGCTCTCTGGCGTGCAGGCCATCGCCCGGCTGCCGTGGTCGTTGCACCAGGCGTTGGCAAGGCTGATCCGGATGGGGGCATTCGGGCTGGGCCGCTACCGCAAAGGCGTGGTGCACCAGAACCTGAAGCGCGCATTTCCCGCTTTGCCGGATACGCGCATCCTGAAAATACAAAAGAGCTTCGAACGACACTTTGGCGAAGTGCTGGCCGAGACGCTGAAGGGGTTCGCCATTACGATGCCAGAGCTGCGTGCGCGCTTTCAGGTGGCAGGCATGGAGGGCGTACGGGCCCAGCTCGAAGCAGGTCGCAGCGTGCTCATCGTGGCCGGTCATTACGGCAACTGGGAGTGGCTGGGTCATGCCCTGGCCGTCGAGGCTGCACCCTGGCCTGCCTGGGCCGTGTACAAGCCCCTTTCCAACCAGACCGCCGATCGGCTCATGCAGCAGGTGCGCGGCCATCTCGGCCTGCGGCTCTGCCCCCAGCCCCTCGTGCCGCGCATGCTGCGCCGGCTGCAGCGCACACCCGGCCTGGCGTACTTCGTTGCCGACCAGACGCCCATTGACCTGGTGCATGCACACTGGCTGTCGTTTCTCGATCAGGACACGCCCTTTTTCCACGGTGTGGACAAGATTGCCCGAACCACGGGCTTTCCGGTCTATTACGCCCGCGTGGAAAAAGAAGGCTGGGCCCGCTACTCCCTCACGCTCGAGCCCCTCGTACCGGAACCGCGCACTCGCCCGGAAGGCGCCATCACCCTGGCTTTTGCACGCAGGCTGGAAGCACAAATCCGCGAACGCCCCGAATACTGGCTCTGGACCCACCGCCGCTGGAAGCGCAGCCACCTCAAGCCCAAAGATGCCATCGTGGTGGACGGCGAAGAAGTGCAGTGATACTCAACGCAATTCGGTTCGGGAATTTTTGACGATGGCCAATGGACGATTTTTTGAGATGGAGAGAAGAGAGATGGAGCGAGGGAGTGACCAACTGCGCAAACTGCCTCAGCGCTGCGGCTGAAAGCTGCGGTTGCAATGAATGAGGAACCGAGGAACCAAGGATTTGAACCTGCTGAAAAAAGTCCGAAAGATCATTCAGTTACACAGAGCTCACTGAGCATGCACTGATTTTCACAGAGTTGTAAACCCTCAACCCTACACGCTCAACCCTCAACGACAGGTAAAAACTGCGTGCGAACTGCGGTACTCTGCGGCCGAAGGCTGCGGTTTCAATGAATGAGGTTTTTCAGTGCCTTTCATTCCTCCAGCTCGACACCGGTACGCAAGCCCGCAAGCCGGAACCACCACCCCATCAGTGCACCGAACACGAACCCTCCGATGTGGGCCCACCACGCCACCTCCGACACGACGATGCCGTCGAGCTCCTGTATGCCGGCAGCCGCCTGCTGGTAAAACCAGAACACGAGAAAGATGAGTGCATGCAGGCGAAAGGGAAAGACCAGGAACAACAGCTTGATGCGCGAAGTGGGGAACAGCACCAGATAGGCGCCCATCACCGCCGAAATGGCGCCACTGGCCCCCACCAACGGCACCGTGCTCTCGGGATGAAACCAGGCGTGGGCCAGCGCAGCGAGCACGCCACCTGCCAGATAGAAAAACACAAAACGCCGGCTGCCCACCGTGGCCTCGATGTTGTCAGCGAAAACCCACAGGAACAACATGTTGCCCAGCAGGTGCCCCCAGCCGCCATGTACGAACTGACTGGTCACGAGTCCGCCCCAGCCCTTGCCCTCAAACAGCCAGGCCGGCACCGCGCCGTACTGGTAGAAAAACCACTCCAGATCGGTCTCGGAAAGGGAAATCTGGAAAAGAAAGACCAGCACGTTGAGCCCTATGAAGCTGTACGCAAACCACGGATAGTGGCCTCCGCGCACCTGGTCGTCTCCGATGGGAAAAATCATGGGTACATCGCGTTGTCGGGCCTCTGATCCGTGGTGCACACGTGCCCGGACACACCCTTCAGGCCCTGGTTTGCAGATTTCATTTGCCCATACAAACAACATGACCGCCAAGCCACGAAGTTGCAATATGCGACGAGGTTTTTCGAAGTGCGGGCGCCTTTCGGCAAATGGCGCCATTTGCGCAAGCGACAATTTTCAAATTTCCTTCAGCATAAACAACAATACTTCAGCACGATTTTTGCAATAGTTTCGGCCCTGACCCGGGCGAGGTGCGCTTCGTCCGGACGCAGAAAACAAACGCGAACACGCGCCGCACCCGTGCGGCGACGAACAAACACGATGCACATGGCCCCCCTTCGACTGGTCGTGCTGGCCGCTTTGTGGCTGTCGCTTTTCGGCTGCCAACAGAACAAGTTTTCCGTGCCGGCCCCCGACGACTTCACGCGTGCGCAACGCGAGCGCCTGGGCGACGTGCTGGCCAAAGCCCTCGCCAGCGACCCCGCCACCGTCTTCCTGCCCGACGCGCCCCCTTACGACACCTCCGTCTATGACTTCCTGCAGGCGCTCTACGACCAGGCCACTCTGCGCATCCACCTCGACCGCAAGTCGCCCACCGACAATCGCTGGAACCAGTACCGCCCCTGGCGGGTACACGTGTTGCAAGACGACGAGCACGTGCGTGCCTTTTGCCTGCCGGGCGGATACCTGTACCTCACTACCGGATTGCTGCGCGCCATCGAGTCCGAGCACGAGCTGTACTACATCATGAGCTTCGAGGCCATGCTCATGCACGAGGGCCACCTGCTGCGGCGCCTGGCACAGGAATACAACTCGCTCAACCTGTTGCACCTGATCGAGGGGCGCCTTTCGGCAAACGACATCCCGGCCGAGGTGGTCGCTGCCGAGCTGCCGCTGCTCATCTTCAACTCCGAAGCGGTGCGGGCCACCGACGAAGCCGCCATCCGCGAGATCTGCCACACATCCCTGTTCGATCCCACGGGCATCGTGTCTCTGCTCGAAAAAAGTGCATGGAAGCAGGCCGAATGGCTCGTCACGCGCCCTTCCTGGGCAGGCCGAGCGCAAGACATCGCCAGTGGCGCCCTCTCGGTCGGCCTCACCTGCGGCCAGAAACAGTCGCTGGGCATGTACGAGTGGAAGGTGCTGAGCCGCTTGCCGTGAATTTTTTGAGGAATCGGAGATCTGAGTCCCACCGATTACCCTTCACTCACTGCACCACCTCGCCCAGCCGCTGTAGCGCCTCGCGGGGCGCTTCCCAGTCGGGATCGAAGTTCAGGGCGTTGTGATAATCGTTTTTGGCGGAAGCCGGATCGCCCAACAGCTCCGAGGCCACGCCGCGGTAGTACCACGCTTCGGGGAAGGCCGGATTGACCTTGACGGCCAGGTCGAACTGCTTGCGGGCCTCGTCGGGCCGGTCCAGGTCGAGCAACAACAGGCCGGCGTTGTAGTAGGCGTCGGCATATTGCGGATCGATGCGGCTGATCTTGCGGTAGATCTCGAGCGCCTCTTCCACCCGGTCGAACTGGTTGGCCAGCGCATAGGCCTTGGCGTGCAGCACCATCACATTGGCCGTGTCGATGCGCAGGGCGTTGTCGAAGTAGCGCAGCGCAATGGGGTTCTTCTGCGCGGCAAAGAGCTGGGCCAGCTCCAGCCAGGCGTCGAGATGGTCGGCATCCTGTTCCACGGCCGACTGGAAAGCGTTGATGGCCTGCTCGGTCTTGCCCATTTCCTTGAACACCAGCCCGAACATGTAGAACATCTCGGTGTTGAGCGGGTCGATTTTGCGGATGCGCTCGAGCGTGCGTAGCGCCCCTTCGTACTCCTTGAGGATGAGCTGAAACTCGGCCAGTTTGAGCAGGGTGGGTATGCGGTCGGGAAACTCGGCAGCGGCCCACTCCATCGTCTTGAGCGCCTTGTACGACTGGTAGTAGTCGAGATAGGCATCGGCCAACTGGTGCCAGTACTGCGCGTTGGTGGAGTCGAGCTGCAGGGCCTGCTCGAAGTCGGCAATGGCCTCGTCCATGCCGCCGAGCCGGTAGTACATCTGGCCGCGCCGGGCGTAGAGCTCGGGGTTTTGCGGATCTTTTTCTATTTCTCTGGTCAGCGATTCGATGGTGGGGTCGGGCGCATGTGCTTCCGCCTGCTCCGCCTGCGGATCGTTGCTGCAGGCTGCCAGCGCGATCGCCACCACCCATCCCGTCACCCACAAACCGAATTTCATTCCTTTCATTTGCCTGTTTTTTGAGCTTGCGCAAAACTAAGCCCATTCCGAGCGAAACGCGTAGGCGATCACACACTATGGACGCCTGCCATACCATATTGTTTGGGCGATGGCCCCGATACTTGTTTCGACAAAGGCCAAAGCGCTCCTGTCCGGAAAATCGAACCATGCCATGAAACGACCGACCTTCCCGCTTCTTTTGGCGCAAGCCTTCTTTTTCGGCCTGAACATCCTCTGGCCTGCAGCAGGACATGCCCAGTGGGCCTGGACCTACCTGCTGGCCAGCCCCGGCAACGACGCACCTGCCGCCCTCTGTACCGACGCTGCCGGCAGGCCCGTCGTGGCGGCAACCCTGGGCGCACCGATGATGCTCGGCGGTCAACTGCTCGCGCCCGCCGGCGAAGACGCCCTGCTCGTCGCCTTCGACCATGGCGGCCAGGTGCGCTGGGCCCTGCTGACGGGCAGCCCCTACGACGACGGCTCGGCCGACGTGGCCGCGGCCGGCGACACGCTCTTCTGGGGTGGCTTTTTCTGGGGCGAGGCCACCCTGGCCGACACCACGCTCAGCACGCCCAACGGCTCGAAAGGCCTCTTCGTGCACGCCCTCGACGCCGCCGACGGCCACCGCCTGTGGTCGCTGTGCCTGTACGGCACCGGCCAGAAAGAGCTGGGCGCCATCGTGCCCACGACCGACGGCCTCTGGCTGGCAGGCTATTTCTCCGACACCCTTTTTGCGGGAGCCGACACGCTCGTCGCCACTGGCGCACACGACCTCTTCGCCCTTCGCTACGACCGCGCCGGCCAACTGCTCTGGGCGCGCCATGCCGGCCTCGAGGGCAGCATCCGGGCCGAGACGGCTGCCCTCCTGCCCGAGGGCGGACTGGCCGTAGGCGGTCGCTTTCGCGGGAAGCTGGCTTTCGCCGGCGACACGCTGCACTCCTCCTCGCTCGACCACGACCTCTTCGTGGCCTGCTACGATGCCGCAGGGCAACCCCTGTGGGCGCGCATGGCCGGTGGCGTCCACGAGGCCCGAGCCCACGCCCTCTGTACCGACGCCGGCGGTCGCATCCATCTGCTGGGCACCTTCCTCGGCGTGCTCGACATGGACGACACGCTCGGCATCGTCACGCCCGGCTTCCACAACGACGGCTTCTGGCTCACCTGGTCCACTACGGGCACGCCCCTCGCCGCACGCCGCATCGGCGGCCCCGGCAACGACCAGCTTCTCGATGCGGTGCTGCACCTCGACACGCTCTGGGCCGCCGGCTCGTTCGGCCAGGCACTGACGCTGGGCAACTACGCCATCACCTCATCCGACGCGCTGCCCGACGGCTTCGTGGCCGCCTTCGACGCCCCTGCAGGTGAGGCGCTCGCGCTGCAGGGCATCGCCGGCGCAGGAGTGGTGCAGGCCACCAGCCTGAGTGCAGGGCCTGCCGGCACCTTCGTCATGGGTCGCTTCAACGAAGCCGTGGGGCTCGACAGCACCGCCGTCAGCGCCGGCCTCTACGACCTGTTCGTGGGGCGGTGGTCAGGCGACAGCGCCACGCCGACCCTCACGCCGCCTGCCCGAACACACGTCCGGATGTGGCCCAATCCCGCTCGCGAGCGCGTATTTTTTGAAGTGCCTTTCGGCAAATGGCGCCTCCGGGTGAGCGACCTGCAGGGGCGCCTCTGGTACGATGGTCCCCTGCCCGACCAGATGGACATTGCCGCATGGCCGACCGGCCTGTACGTCGTGTCGTTTTTGCCGAAAGGCGAATCCCTCCTGCTGATGGTGTGGTAAACGGGCCCGGCGGCCAGAAGAAATCTGTCGGCCGCGCACCGCACGCAGCCGACAGATTCGGGCATGCGCCCCCGGGGCCGGCCGATCATTTCAGCACCACGAGGCGCATCACGCGCTGCCAGCCGTTCCCTTCCACGCGCACCAGGTAGAGGCCGGGCTGCGTCAGGGCGTCGGCGGGCAAGGCGAAGCGCTGCGCCCCTGCAGCCACTGTCTGCTCCTGCAGGGACATGCGCACGCCGTCGGCACGCCAGACCGACCAGCGCAGCTCCTGCGCCTCGGGCAGGTGCAGTTCGAGCCACACGGGCCCGGCGGCCGGGTTTGGCGAAAGCCGGCATATCGGCCCGGAGGGCATGCCGCGTTCGAGCACGGGACGGCGCAGCTCGGGCCCCGCCACGATGGCTTCGGCCGGCATCAGCATTTGGTCCAGTGCCATTGATTCGACAAGGGCTTGCGGGTCGTCGGTCTCGAACAGGAGCAGCGGCAGCGCGGTGGGAGCGGGGCGGCCGTCGGCGGCGTTCCAGCTCACGAGCAGGCGCCCCTCGGCCAGCACTTCGGCGTTGAGATGGGCGGGCTGCGTCAGCGCGCCTTCGTGTACGACGGCATGCACCCGCCCGGGCGGGAAGCGCAGGGCGCCCTGGAAGCCTTCGAGCCCGGACGCACCGGCATAGAGGGCCACCCGCCTGTCGGACACAGCCTCGAGGCGCAGCGGGAAGGGCAGCAGGCCGCGATCGTCGGCGGGGGCGCTGAAGTCGGGCTGGTTGCTCATATTGACGTCGCCGGTCTTGATGCCGATGAAGTCGTAGGGATCGGCATCGGGATCGTAGGAGATGCTGCCCCAGGGGTTGTTGGGGTCTCCGAAGACGATGTTGCCCGGGAAGAACTGCCAGCTCTGCACGCCATTGGGAAAGGCAGGCTCGATGTTGAGGATGACCTTGCGGATGGCCACCATGTCGGAAGTGGTCACCGTGCCCGAGCCGTTGGCGTCGGCGGCCCATACGGCCCAGGGGTCGTCGAGGGGATGCACCTGCAGGATGTGCTTGCTGATGAGCACCAGGTCGTACGTGCTCACGCCGTTCATCGGGTTGGTTTGCTTTTGCACCCGGATGGTGTCGGGCACGATGCCGCCGCTGAGGCTGAAGGTGTAGAGCCCGTCGGACTGGGTGATGTAGTTGGCCACCAGGGCGCCGTTGGCAAAGGCCTGTACCGAGGCCATGCCGATGGGCAGGCCGTCGGGGCGGCGCACCTCGCCGGCGATGGTGAGGATGCTGGCACAGGCGTCCGACTGGTCGGTTACGGTCACCTGGCTCGTGCAGGTGCTGCCATCGGCCTTGGCGACCACCACCGACATGCTGGTGCCCACGTCGTTGCAACTGAGGACGAGCTGGTACACGTCGGGCTCGACAAACTGGAAGAAGTTGGGACAGCCCACATCTTCGAGCAGATCGACGGGTGAGAGCACCACCGGCAACTGGTCGGCCGTGCCCAGCTCGATGTTCACCAGCGGTTTGCAGGCCGGCGGCCCCGACGCGTAATTGACGATGGTGAAGGTGTCCAGATAAACACTTGCGTTGCCGCACATGTCCATCAGCGAAAGGCTGAGTACGTAGGTGCCCGGCTCGGGCCAGATGGTGTTGCCGAGCGGCAGGTATTCCTGCCCGATGGTCAGGTTCTCGGGCCGGCAGTCCACCTCGTCGGGCAGTACCAGCTCGGGCAGGTCGGGATCGCAGTTGGCATCGAGCGGCACGGTATCGGGCACGAGGTCGAAATCGGGCGGCAGGTAGGGGTCGTAATGATCAATCACGCGGTAGAGAATGTTCACGTGCAGCAGTCCGTCGCCGCCATCGATGAGGCGGCCGTCGGGTGCGATGCTGTCCTGGGCGGGGCCGTCGGGGTCGTACAGACACGAATCCACGAACACCCATTCCTGGTACACCCAGTAACATGCATCGGCCACGACCGGGTACAGCGTTTCATTCACCAGCGAAGCACTTACCGGCCCGCACGAAGAGAGCGGATTGAGGGAGGGTGCATCCAGTTGTGCCTTGCACAGGATCATCTGATCACTGTCGTAGGCCGGCAGGACGAACGGCACGGGTGCTACCTCGATGAGCTGCACGCAGGTGGTGTCGGGCGTTTCGATGGTGCGCACGACGGGGCCGTCGGGCAGGCAGTATTCCGTCCAGGAAAAGTTTTGCGAAAGCACCTGCGAAGCGGAGCAGTTGGGCAGAGGTTCCGGCAGGCCGAGGATGGAGTCGGCCACCTGATACCATCCGGCGTTCAGCCATCCCGCCAGCTCGCTGCGCCACGTCTCGCAGTCCACCACCCTGTCTTCGGGGCAGAACAGGCCGGGCCGGTCGGTGATTGCGACCGGCCAGACGCTGGTGGCGGTATGGCCGCAACTGTCGGTCAGCACGACGGTCAGCTCGTACACGCCCGTATCGGCCGGTGCGGGCACGGCGCCGCCGTTTTGCGCAAGCGTATCGCCCCACGAGGCGTACATGGCCACGCCCGTTTCTGAGCAATCGGCCACGAGGGCGGCGGGCAGCACGATGGTGTCGGCACATCCTGCAGCCAGCGAGAAGACCAGTGGATACTCAAAACCTTCGAGCTGTGGCGTCTCATCGTCTTCGATGCGGATGGTCTGGAAGTGCGTCTGGGTGGTGCCCGCGCACCAGTCGAGCAGGAGCCAGCTACGCGTGATCTCGACGCCGGCGCCGCACAGGCTGGTCACCTCGTCGGAATAGCTGAAGGTGTAGTCGCAGCCGACGTTGAGGTCGGTGTAGCCGTGCCAGTGGGGCTCGCCGGTGAGCGCCGGCGCGGGCCCCATGCTCTGGATGAGCGGATCGGCGCAGGAGAAGGCGGGCAGCTCGGTGCCGTCGTAGTCGGGCGGGAAGGCGATGCTGTCGGCGGGCATGCGCTCAAAGGTGACCAGTTGAGTGCAGTTGGCCACATTGCCTCCGGCATCGCTGATGATCCAGGTGACCTGCGCCTGGCGCTGGCCGTCGTCGCAAAGGTCGGGATCGGGCAGCGTGTAGCTGTAGCTCATCGCAATGTCGAAACAGGAAGTGGCCACCGGCTCGGGCAACACGACGGCGCTCATGTCTTCGATGCAGGAGCGCACCACGTGATCGGGGCAGCTCACCTGCAGGATGCTGTCGCCAGGTTGGGGGGTCACGAAGCCCCAGCAGGCGTTGCCCGTCTGCGGGTCGGTCACCTTGGCCACCCAGGTGCCCGCCGTGATGGGCAAGACGTCGCCGTAGTAGGTCGTGCCTTCGTAAAGCTCGAGGGTATAGACATCGAGGCACTTGTGGGGCGGCTCGAGCACCATGCCGGGCGTGACGGTGCGCTCGCACACGCCGTCGAAGACGACGACGGTCAGGTCGCGGCAAAACAGGGTGCTATAGGCCGGATCGTGCTCGATGACGAGGCTGAACGCACATTGCAGGGCCACGCTGTCGGGCGTCAGTACCGTGAGCGTGGCGGGATAGGCGCCGGCCTCGAGCAGGGCGCCCTCCGGCGGGAAGTAGCTCACTTCGAGGTAGTTGCCCGAGTAGGACCACATCAGCGAGTCGTAATAGACCGGCATTTCGCAGGCGCCTGCCGGCAAATACAGCAGGTAGTCGCCGGAAGGGCATTGCAAAGTCTGGGCCCACGAACGCGAAAGGAAAGGAAAGCTCAGGCTGAGGAGCACCAGCCACAGGTGTGCGGGACGAAGCATGGGTGTAAACGGTTTTGGGTTTGTGAATGGGTTTTACCCGCCCCCACGATTTCAAGACAGCACAAAAACAATGACCGTACAAATGTACCCTGCCCCTGTCGGGCATTCAATACCCTCAATGGGTTATTTTTCAACTCCATACGAAAGCCGAAGTGTCCCCGGCCGGCGGCAACGCAGGTGCAAGGGCCGGAGTCCGGGATTTGCCTTTCGGCAAAAAGGACCCGCCTTTCGGCAAATGCCACCGCGGCGATTGCACAGTGCGCTCCCTAACTTGCCGCCATGCTGGACATCGTACAGGAAGCGCCGCACTGGCTGGCCGTGCACAAGCCGGCCGGACTGATCGTGGAACGCAATCCCTTCGAGTCGCCTTCGGTAGAAGAGCTGGTGGCCCGACACCTCGCCCGGCACGTGCGCAACCCCTATGTGGGTGTGGTGCACCGCCTCGACAAGCCGGTGAGCGGCGTGCTGCTGTTCGCCAGGCGCAAGAGCGCGCTGCGCCGCCTGCATGCCGCTTTCCGCGAAGGGCAGACCGACAAGCGCTACCTCGCCGTAGTGGAAGGGCGGCCGGCGGCGCCCGCAGGCACGCTCGACCACTGGCTGGGCCGCAGCCCCGACCGCAAACGCGCCGTGGTCGCCCGCCCCGGCCAAAAAGGCGCGGCCCACTGCCGGCTCGACTGGCGCCTGCTCCACTCCGAGGGCGAGCGCAGCCTGCTCGAGGTGAAGCTCTACACCGGCCGCTTCCACCAGATCCGGGCGCAGCTCGCGCTGGCGGGCATGCCCGTAGTGGGCGACGCGGCCTACGGCGGCACGCGCCCCTGGACGCCGCGCGCCATCGCGCTGCACGCCTGGCGCCTGCGCTTCCCCTATCCCGATGCGGAGCAATGGCACGAGCTGTCCTGTTTGCCGAAAGGCGAAAAATGGCGGGAGTGGGTGCAAGCCCTCCAGGCAGACTAACTTTGCAAAAAACGCGACCATGGCACACGCGCATCCACATCCACACGCCCCGGATGGACAGCCCACATCGGGCCTGAGTGTAGCGCTCATACTGAACGTGTCGTTCACGCTGCTCGAAGTCATCGGCGGGCTGTGGACCAACTCGGTTGCCATCCTGTCGGACGCCCTGCACGACCTGGGCGACAGCCTCTCGCTGCTGATGGCCTGGTATTTCCAGAAGCTTTCGCAAAACGGGCGCACGGCCACTTTTACCTTCGGCTACAAGCGCTTCAACACGCTGGGCGCCCTGGTGACGGGCCTGGTGCTGGTGGTCGGCTCGGTGATCGTGATCTACGAGGCAGTGCAGCGCCTGTGGCGGCCCGAGGCCGTGTACGTGCCCGGCATGATCGGGCTGGCGGTGGTGGGCGTGCTGGTGAACGGCCTGGCCGCCTGGCGCGTGTGGCGCACGAGCAGCTCGCTCAACGAAGAAATGGTGAGCTGGCACCTGTTCGAAGACGTGGCGGGCTGGGTCGTGGTGCTCGTCGGCAGTACGGCCATGTACCTGTTCGGCCTGCCCTGGCTCGACGCCGCCCTCTCGCTGGCCATCACGGCCTTCATCCTCGTCAACGTGGTGCGCAGGCTGGCCAAGGCGCTGCGCATCTTCCTGCAGGCGGCCCCCGACGAGGTGACCCTCGCACAGGTAGAGGAGGCGCTGGGCGGCGTGGAAGGCGTACGCGAGGTGCACCACCTGCACCTGTGGAGCCTCGACGGCAACTATCACATCGCCACCCTGCACGCCGTCGTGGCTCCCGAAATGAAAGCCAGCGAGCTGTGCCGCCTGCGCGACGCCATCCGCCGGCGCCTGCACACACTGGGCGTGGCGCACGTCACCATCGAATTCGAGCCCGAAGGGGCGCAGTGCGAAGAGGAAAAGATCTGAGGGCCGGAAGGACCGGTGCGGCGCGCGGCGGTTTTTGGCGAAAGCCGAAAAAAGCCTATCATTACCATCTCTCCAACAGGTGTCGCCTTTCGGCAAACATTGTTCACCCGATCAATCTCATCCGATCATGTCCCATCCATCCCGACGCCGCTTTTTGCGGAAGCTGGCGCTTGGCACGGCCGCCATGGCTTCCGGCATGCAACTGTTTGGCCGCGACACAGACGCCCTGCCCGAATGGCTGCAACGCAGCCGCCCCTTCTCTGCCAACGACCACATCCAGATCGCCGTCATCGGTGCGGGTGGCATGGGCGTGGCCGACGCAGAGACGGCCCTGTCGGTGCCGGGCGTGCGCATCGTGGCGGCCTGCGACCTGTACGACGGCCGCCTGCAGCAGGCGCGCGACCGCTGGGGCAAGGACCTGTTCACGACGCGCGACTACCGCGAAGTGCTGGCCCGCCCCGACGTGGACGCCGTCATCATCGCCACGCCCGACTTCTGGCACAAGAAGATCTCGGTAGAGGCGCTCGAGGCCGGCAAGGCCGTCTATTGCGAGAAGCCCATGGTCCACTCCATCGGCGAAGGGCGCGCCGTCATCGAGGCGCAGCAACGCACGGGCAAGACGTTCCAGGTGGGCAGCCAGGGCATGAGCTCGCTGGGCAACGAAAAGGCCAAAGAGCTGTACGAGGCCGGCGCCATCGGCCGGCTCAACTACGCCGAAGGATTCTGGGCGCGCAACTCGCCGCTGGGCGCCTGGCAGTACCCCATCCCCGAGGATGCTTCGCCCGAGACGGTGGACTGGGACCGCTACCTGAGCATCACTACCAGACGACCGTGGGACCCGCTGCGCTTCTTCCGCTGGCGCAACTATCGCGACTACGGCACGGGCGTGTCGGGCGACCTGTTCGTGCATCTGTTCTCGAGCCTGCACTTCATCGTCAGCAGCAAGGGGCCCACCAAGGTCGTGGCTACGGGGGGGCTGCGCTACTGGAAAGACGGCCGCGAGGTGCCCGACGTGCTGCTGGGCATGTTCGACTACCCCGAGACCGACACGCATCCGGGCTTCAACCTGTCGCTGCGCGTCAACTTCGTGGACGGCACTTCGGGCAGTACCTACCTGCGCCTGGTGGGCAACGAGGGCGCCATGGACGTCACCTGGAACGACGTGTTTCTCTACAAAAACGTGTCGGTGGACCCGCTCGACGATCCGTTCTTCCGGCAGAAGGCCGCCGAGGCCGGTTCGCCTTTCGGCAAACGGGCCCGCATGCTGCCACCCAAAAAGATGCACTATCAGGCCGAGAAAGGATACAAGGGCGCCCACTACGACCACTTCGTCAACTTCTTCACGGGCATGCGCACGGGCCGCAAGGTGGCCGAAGACGCACTGTTCGGCTACCGCGCCGCCGCGCCGGCCCTGCTGTGCAACGACAGCTACTTCGAGGAGCGCATCATCCGCTGGGATCCCGAAGAGCTGGTGGTGGTCCGCTGAGCGGCCGGGGCGCTTCACACCTCCGGCGATTGGGGTTGCATGGCATGCTGTTCCCGGACTTTTCCAAAAACAAAACAAACATCAAGCGCCGCCCCGAGGGGCGGCGCTTGTCTCAACAGACGCCGGTCTCAACGTGGGGCCAAGGCCCCGCTCAACTGGGTCACTGCCTGTCGCGTGACCGCCGCCATGCAAAACACTTCTGCACGCAACTTCATTCGCCGGCGCTTAACGCAACTGGCGCAGGTACATCTGGATGGTGTTGTGCAGGCCGTAGTAGAGGGCATCGCAGATGAGGGCATGCCCGATGGACACCTCGAGCAGGCCCGGGATGCGCTCGCGGAAGAAGCGCAGGTTGTCGAGGTTGAGGTCGTGCCCGGCATTGAGGCCGACGCCCAGCTCGAGGGCGGCCTCGGCCGCGCGCACGTAGGGTGCGATGGCCGCCTCGCGGTCTTTGTGATAGTCGTGGGCGTAAGGGCCCGTGTACAGCTCGACGCGGTCGGCTCCCACCTCGCGCGCCCCTTCGATCATTTCGGGCACCGGATCGACAAACATGCTGACGCGGATGCCGTGTTCGTGCAATCGCGCCGTCACCTCCTGCAGGAACTGCCGGTGGCGGCGGGTGTCCCAGCCGTGGTCGGAGGTGAGCTGGTGGGGGTCGTCGGGCACGAGCGTGCACTGGTGGGGCTGCACGCGGCACACCAGCTCGAGGAAACGCTCGGACGGATAGCCTTCGATGTTGAACTCGGTGGTGAGGACGGCCTTGAGCTCGGGCACGTCGGCGTAGCGGATATGGCGCTCGTCGGGGCGCGGATGCACGGTGATGCCTTCGGCGCCGAAGGCCTCGCAGTCTTTGGCCACCTGTACGAGATTGGGTAAATTGCCGCCTCTGGAATTGCGCAGCAGCGCCACCTTGTTGACGTTTACGCTCAGGCGCGTCGGAGTTTGCATTGCAGGAGAAGCCATTTCGGTTTCAGTTTGATCGGGTTCGGGCGCCATTTGCCGAAAGGCAAAAAATCCGGGCGGTGCAAATGTCGTTTTTGTCCGTCGAAAATAACACCCACACGGCGCGCGCTTTTTTCCCGCCCCAATCAACCAGCAGGAAACGAAAACGGATCACACGCATGGAACCATCGCGCCCACACGCTTTGCCGGCTCGTAATATCTGGCCGGCCACCCTTCCGCTCGCCCTCCAGTTCGTCATCATGCTGGGCTGCATCCTTGCAGGTGCCCTGCTCGGCTCCGTGCTGCTCTTTGCGCTGGGGCAATGGTGGGGCTTCGACCTGGCGGCCCTGCTCGACACCTTTGGCGAACAAAGCGACCGGAGGGCCCGCCGCATGATGCGCGCGGCCATCGTGCTCAATCATCTGTGCACTTTCGTGCTGCCGGCCCTGGCCACCGCCTGGTTTCTTTTCAGAAAAAAGTGGCCGCGCCGCCTGCGCCTCGATGCAGCCCCCGAGCGGCGGGTAGCCGGCTGGGGCGTGGCGTTCATCCTGGCCTCGTTGCCCATGGCGCAGGCCCTGTATTGGATCAACGCCCAGCTACCGCTGGCCGAGTGGATGGTTCAGCTCGAAGATTCGACCAACGCCATGATCAAGGCTCTGCTGGTGATGGAGACGCCGGAAGAGCTGTTCGTCAACGTGCTGATCATCGCGCTGGTGCCTGCCGTGGGCGAAGAGCTCGTCTTTCGGGGGCTGCTGCAGCAGATGCTGCACCGCGCGCTGGGACGCGGCGTGCCTGCCGTATGGCTGTCGGCCCTGGTGTTCAGCGCGTTCCACATGCAGTTCGAAGGTTTTCTGCCGCGGCTGGCGCTGGGTGCCGTGCTGGGCTACCTGTTTTACTGGTCGCGCAATCTGTGGGTGCCCATACTGGCCCATTTTGCCAACAATGCCGTGCAGGTGGTGGCCGCGTACTATTTTCGCGACCTGGTGGTCGAGATGGAACCCGACAGCATGCAGCCCTTCACCTGGCCCAGCGCCATTGCCTCGCTGGTGCTGGTGCTGCTCATCGGGTACCACATCCACCAACTCACCATGATCGGCTCGGCCGGCAAAAGTACTGCTGAATGAAAGGATTGGTACGTCGGGTAATTTCTGCCGCGATTTTTCTCATCGTCATGCTGGGCGGGCTCTACGGCGGGCGCTACTCGTTCATTGCGCTGTTTGCCCTCATCACGGCCCTGTGTCTGTGGGAGTTTTACCGCATGGTGCTGGGCCACACCCGCACGCGCGAGATTGTGCGCATCGCCCTCGGCATCATGCTGGGCCTGACGCCCTTCGTGCTGGCCACCCTGCTGCAGTTCCACTACATCCATTTCAATGAGGAGTTTGTCATCGCCAGCGCGCTGCTCTTCTCGCCCTTCATCTTTCTCGGCTTCATCTACGAGCTGGTGGTGGGCTCGCGCCATGCGTTTCAGAACATGGCCTGGCTGGTGCTGGGCATGGTGTACATCGGCGCGCCCTTTGCGCTGCTCGACTTCATTGCGTTCAAGGAGCAGCAGTTCTTCGCCAATACCGTCTTCGGGCTGCTGCTGCTCACCTGGGCCAACGACACGGGCGCCTACGTGGTGGGCTCCACGCTGGGCCGCCGCCCCCTTGCTCCGCACATCTCACCCGGCAAGACCATCGAGGGCACCGTGGGCGGCGTGGTAGTGACCATGGCCGTGGGTGGACTACTGGGGCTGCTGTTCGACGAGTTGCCGCCCCTCGACTGGGTGGTGCTGGGGGCCATCGTGGGCGTGTTCGGCACCATCGGCGACCTGGTCGAATCAATGCTCAAGCGCAGCGTGGGCGTCAAGGATTCGGGGGCCATCATGCCCGGCCACGGCGGCATGCTCGACCGCTTCGACGGCTTCATCTTCCTGCTGCCCTACGCGGCGGTGTATCTGCTGTGGGTGCGCGGGTGAGGGTGTGTGTGAGGAGAGAGGAGAGATGGAGTGACGGAGTGACGGAGCGATTGAGGTTGAGCCGCACGGTAGCGGCGCACGACAGTGCGCCTGACGGTAGGGACGCACGGCAGTGCGTCCGACGGCAGTGCGTCCGCCTGTCCGGGAATTTTTGACGATGGATATTTGAGGAGGGAGGTGTGAGTAGCGCACTACGAGCCAAGACCCACGAGCCACGAGCCTATGAAAAATCAAAAGAGTTACTGGCCCGAGCTGGTACGCGCCGCCCTTCTGGGTACCGACCGCGCCACGCTGCCCGAGGGGCTGGTGCGCGAGCTGGTGCAGGCCGGCATCGTCGAGGAAGACGAAGCCGCGTGGCTGCTGCACGCCTTGAGCTGGTCGTGGCTGCGTCGCCGGGCCGGTTTTGCGCTCATGCCCTGGGAGGCGCCCCTGCCCGAAGCCGCCACCGGCACCACGGCCCGCCCCCTGTCGGCGGGCGGCCGACAGTTGCTGGCCCGCTTGCTGCAACCCCGGTGGCGCAAGGGCCTGCCCGAGTTTCTGTGGCTGTTGCAACAGCGCCGGCGCCGCATCCCCGAGGAGCTGTGGCCCGACCTGCTCGACCTCTGCGTCGAAACGCCGCGCCTGTGGCGTGCCCTGGCTCCCGTGGCCGGCCGCACGGGGCGCTGGCTGGCGCTGCAGCACCTGCCCTGGCTCAAGGCCATCACCGACGCCCCCGACAGCCTGCGCGCAATCGACAAGGACGAATGGCTCGAGTTGTTGCGCTTGCGCAAAAAAGGTGATCCCGCTTTCGCGAAAAGCTGGATGCGCGCCTTCGAGCAGCATCCCGCCTGGCAAGCCGCGCTGATCCGCCTGCTGCAGCGCGACCTGCATCCCGAAGACGAACCCCTCGCCAGCCATGCCCTCGAACGGGCCACCCCCGCAGCACGCTTCCCTGCCGCGGCATGCTGCGCCCTGCTGCCCGACCATCCCTTCGGAAAGGAAATCGCCGAGGCGTTGGCCCGTGCCTTCGCCATACAGCGCAACCGGCTCACCCTCACCGACGAAGGGCTGGCCTCACTGGTGCCGTGGCACGCGCGGCTGGGCGTATCCATCGAAAATCTGCTTGCGCTGCCCGCACTCACCGACGAAAACGAACAGGCGCCCCCACTCGACGACCTCTCCGACGCGCACCTGCTGCTCTGGCATCTGTTTGCGGTCGCACCGCCCCGGCTGGTGGCTAAGCATCTGCAGCTCAGCGAATACAAGCTGGTTGAAGGGCTCGCGCGCGCGGGCGATCTGGCCGAAGCCATGCGCTCGGGTCTCACCATCGCTGCCGCCCGCCACGGCCACCGCTCGCTGTGCGACCTGCTGTGGCGTTACTGGCTGGAGCGCGACACGCCCTCGCCCCTGTGGTATCGGACGCTGCCGCCCCTGATCGAAGTCACCCCTTCCGAGCGCTTTGCCGAACACCTGCACCAGGCCCTGCGCCGCCAGCCCATCCTCGATGCCCCCACGCCCGTGTCGCTCCTTTTGGCGAAAGCCGACAAAGCATGGTCCGATGAGCTGACCACCGAAGTGTGGCGCCGGCTCCTGTCCCAACGGCCTGCCCATGAGCCTTTTGCCGCACGCTGGCTGCCCGAATTCGCCCTGGCCGTGCTCGAGCAGTCGGCCTGGCGCAGCAGCCTGCCCACCCTGCAGCGCCTGGCAAGCCGCTATGCCGACGAGGTGCCCCGGCCCGTGACCCGCATTTTCGAGCTGCGCTCCAGCATGCCGCTGAAACTGCTGGAGTGAAGAGAAGGGCGATGCGAAAGCCCCGAATGCATCACGTAACCCGCCCCTCGCCGCTGCTCGCCGGCGGCCAGATCGAGGCAACATGGGACGGGTCGGTCGGTTGCGCACAGCGATGTGCCATACCGGAAAAAGCATTATTTTCACCACGTGAAAGCGGAACCTCTGTACCACATTTCCGGACACAAGGCCTGCATCTACGCGCTGAGTGGGCCCGTCGGTCCGTTCCGGTTCGTGAGTGGCGGCGGCGATGCCGTAGTGGCTGGCTGGCCTGCCGATGCTCCTGACCAGGGCACGATGATTGCCCGGGCGTCGGGGCAGGTGTTTGCGCTGGCCAGCGATGCCGCCGATGAGGTGGTATGGGCCGGCACCATGCAGGGCATGCTGCACCGTCTGCCGGTGGGCACCAGCGGGGCCGACCGCCACATCCAGGCACACCAGGGCGGTATTTTCGCTATCCTGCCTTTCGGCAAAATGCTGCTCACCGGCGGCGAAGACGGACGCCTCCACATCTGGGATGCGGAAAGTGGCCGCCTCGACTGGACGCTGGAGCTGGCCGCCAAGAGCATCCGCGCGATCGACTACTCGGCAGCTCGCAACGAGCTGGCCCTCGGCTCCAGCGACCACTGCATCTACCTGCTCGACGCCAAAGACTTCACCATACGGCATCGCATCGCCCATGCGCACGACAACTCCGTCTTTACCGTGCGCTACCTGCCCGACAACCCTGCCTTCCTGCTCAGCGGCGGCCGCGATGCCCGCCTCAAGCAATGGCGCCTGGACGGCCAGCCCGATTGTCAGCAAAACCTGCCCGCCCATCTCTACACCATCAACAGCATCGCCGTGCAACCCGCCGGCCGCTACGTAGCCACCGGCAGCCGCGACAAAACCATCCGCATCTGGGACACGCGCACCCTCTCGCTGTTGAAAGCCATCGAGCGCGTGCGCGACAACGGCCACGCCCATTCGGTCAATGCCCTGCGCTGGCTCGACGACCACCACCTCGTCTCCGCCAGTGACGACCGCCGGCTCATCCTGTGGAAAATAATGGAAGAAAAAAGTTGAGACGCGGCCGCGCAGTCAGGTAATGTGCCGGTCAATCCCGTTTCGGGTATCTCTACTCGTAGCGCAGCGACTCGATGGGGTCGAGGCGGGCGGCCTTGAGTGCCGGATACAGCCCCGACACCAGCCCTACCGCCATCGTCGTCAGGATGGCCAGGCCGATCCACAGCCACGGGATGAGGAAGTGGCCGCCCATCAGCCAGGTGACCACGTTGCCGATGAAGATGCCCAGCAGGATGCCGACCGCGCCGCCCATCTGGCAGATCAGCACGGCTTCGGTGAGAAACTGGGTCATGATGCTGCGGCGGGTGGCGCCCAGCGCCTTGCGGATGCCGATCTCGCGCGTGCGTTCCGTCACCGACACCAACATGATGTTCATCAGGCCGATGGCGGCGCCCAGCAGCGTCATCAGACCGATGGCCACGGCACCCAGCCGAAACTTGGTCGTGTCTTCGCGGATGATCTCGACCAGACTGTCGCTCTTGAAAATTTCGAAATCGTTTTCTTGGGCAGCCTTCAGGCGCCGCACGTTGCGCATCAGGGCCGTGGCCCGGGCAATGGCCTGGTCGATGTCGTTGGCATTGGCCACGGCCACCTCGATGGTGTAGTTGGTCCGGGCCGAGCCAAAAAAGCGCTTGCCGGTGATGAGCGGGATGAGCACGCGTCGGTCTTCGTTCTGGTTCATGCTCGATCCCTTCGAGGCCAGCACGCCGATGACCCGATACTTCATATTGCCAATGGACACCACCTGCCCGAGCGCCTTGTCGGGCTTGCCGTCGAACAGTTGCTTGACCAGGTCGTAGCCCAGGATGACCTTGTTGCCGCCCTCTTCGGCCTCGCGGCGCGTGAAGTTGCGGCCGGCCGCCAGCTCGAAGCCGCGCACGTCGAGAAACGCCTCGTCCACTGCTTCGACGCGGATGGTGGGATTGGTTTCCTCCTCTCCGTGCTTGACCACGGCCGAGCTGGTACACCGAAAATTGACCGTCACCCTGGCGGGGAAATCGAAACGATCCTTGAAGGCCATGGCCTGCTTCCAGGTGATGGGTTCGCCCCGGCGCGACCGACGCCCCCCGCGATGGCCGGACACGCCCTCGCCCTTGGGCGAAATGGTGAAAGAGTTGGCTCCCAGCCGGTTGAAATTATCGTTCAGGCTATAGATGGCACTGTCGATGGCCGTAAGAATGCCCACCAGCGCCATGATGCCAAAAGCGATGATTGACAGGGTCAGCACGGCACGCAGGAGGTTGGCGCGCACCGAGTCCCAGGCAATGCGAATGTTTTCGAGCAGTTGCGCATCCATGTGGCAGGGGTGAATCTGATCAATGAGGCATCGGGACGTGCCGGACACAGGCCCCGCATTTTTGCGAAAGCGAAACTACATCGCTGCCACGGGCCGCCTCATTTTGTTCGATCAACGCCAGGTGCCGGCAGACGGAAGACCGTTCAATCATTCGTTTGCCGAAAAGGCAGGTCCGACCACCTCCAGCATGGCGGCATGGATGGCCGGCGAAGCCGCCAGCACCTGGCGGCCGTAGAGCGCGTCGTCGCCCCCGTGGAAGTCGGTCACTACGCCGCCTGCCTCGCGCACCAGCACGATGCCGGCAGCCACATCCCACGGATTGAGGCTGTACTCGAAAAAACCGTCGTAGCGGCCGCAAGCCGTCCATGCCAGATCAATGGCCGCCGCCCCCCACCGGCGCACCCCCCGCGTGTGGTGCATGAAATGGCGGAAGGCTTTCAGGTAGTGCTCCATGAGCGTGTAGTCGTGATAGGGAAAGCCGGTGGCCAGCAGCGCATCGGACAGGCGCCGGTTGGCGCGCACGCGTATGGGGCGCTCATTGCACCATGCGCCGCCCCCCTGCCAGGCCGCGAACAGCTCGTCGTGCGGCGGATCGTAGATGATGCCCGCCACGAGCTGATCCTCCACCTGCAAAGCCACGCTGATGGCAAAGCAAGGCAGCCCGTGCAGGTAGTTGGTAGTGCCGTCGAGCGGATCGATGATCCAGCGCACCGTGCAGGCGCGCTGAGCGACGGTCTCTTCCTCGGTCAGGAAGCCGCAGCCCGGCCAAAGCGCCTGCAGTTGTTCCGCAAGCCGGCGTTCCGACTCGCGATCCACATAGCTCACCAGGCTGTTGTGGTCTTTCAGCTCCACATCGGTGGCGTGCACCTTGTGCTGCTCGGCCAGTTGCCACTGCCCTACTGTGCGAATGGCGGCTGCTGCCTTTCGGCAAATGACGTCCAGTGGTTGTATGTTCACTTCAGAGGGATTTGTCCGGTTTTCTCATTACGCGCCAGGACGCAACGACGCAGGAATACGCCACGTTTCGCAAGGCAAGGAAGGCCCTTGTCCTGTGCGCTGCGGGGCACTCCTCATCCGTCGCACTTCCGGTAGATGGCCGGCAGGTTGCGCCCCAGCCCGTCGTAGTCGAGCCCATAGCCGATGACGAAGGCATTCGGTATTTCAAAGCCCAGATAGTCTATGGACACTTCCACCTGCAAGGCCTCGGGCTTGAGCAACAACACGGCCAGCGCCAGCGAGGCCGGCTCCATGCGGCGCACCTCCCGCAACAGCCACTGCATGGTGAAACCCGAATCCACGATGTCTTCGGCGATGATGACGTGGCGGCCGCGCAGGCTTTCGTCCAGGCCCAGCAACTGGCGCACCTTTCCCGTGCTGGACTGTCCCGCATACGAAGCCACCTTGACGAACGACACCTCGCACTCGATGGGACAGGCACGCATCAGGTCGGCCGTGAAGATGAACGAACCGTTGAGTACCGACAGCACCACGGGGCGCTTGCCGCCATAGTCGGCCGCGATCTGCCGGCCCATCGCTTCGACGCGGGCGCGGATCTGCGCTTCGGTCAGCATCTCTTCGAAAACCAGATCATGCGCCCGTACGCGGGCAGGTGGGGTTGACATCATGAGGGTAACATTTGGCGAAAGCCACAAAAACGGACTTCCACTGCACAACCAATCAGGCTGCAAAACAACCAAAATCCGCACTCATGGCCACGCCTTTCGGCAAAAATAGCGCCGGCGCATGAGGCTGCATGCGAAGACCGGGAAGGGATTTTGATGGCTCAATCGGTGGAATCGGTGCAATCGGTCAAACCGGTGTATAACTACCACGCACTCTGTCCCTCCTTCCCTCCTTCACTCCTTCACTCCCTCGCTCCCTCACTCTCTCGCTCCGTCCCTCGGGCGCTCCCCCTCTGGCAAGCCGTACTTGTCGAGCAGATACACCAGGGTCGTCATGGCAGCCGCTCCCAGCTCCAGCTCGCGCCGGTTGACGGCATCGATATGGTCGATGGCCGTATGGTGGTAGTCGAAATAGCGCTGCGGATCGGGCTTGAGGCCAAACAACAGGCCGCCCTGCTTCCGCAAACCGCGGATGTCGGCCCCACTTCCTCCCTTTTCGAGCGTCAGCCCGTAGGGTTCGAGCAGGGGCAGCCACTCGGTAGCTGCCCGGAATTTGGTGTGGAACACCTCGGGCAAAGCATCGGCCGTGAAGCCGCGCGGCGTGAATCCGCCCCGGTCCGACTCGATGGCCGCCATGTGGAACTCGCCCAACGAGTCGGAAGCGGCCCAATAGGCGCGTGCGCCGGCCAGTCCGTTTTCTTCGTTCATGAACAGCACGCAGCGAATGGTTCTTCCGGGTCGGTAATTCAGCTTTCGCAAAAGCTCGATGACCGCCATGGCGTGGACACAGCCGGCGCCGTCATCGTGGGCGCCGCCACCCACGTCCCACGAGTCGAGATGGCCGCCCACGAGAATGATCTCGTCGGGAAACTTGCTGCCGCGGATTTCGCCGATCACGTTGTACGTACGCACCGGCGGCAAAATGCGCGCCTCGGAATGCAGGTAAAGCGTGACGGGACCCTTGCGCAGCAAGTCGTGCAGCAGCTCGGCATCGCGCGTGCTGATGGCCAGGGCCGGTATCTGTGGCGCGCCTGGCTCGTAACGCAGCGAGCCGGTGTGCGGCACGTCGTCGAGTCGGGTGGTCATGGAACGCACCACCACGCCAAGGGCCCCATAGCGCGCAGCCCGCGAGGCGCCCCACACGCGCTGGTCCACCGCCTCGCCATAGGCGTGGAAGGTGTTGAGGTGGCGCGGATTCATCGGGCGGTTGTAGAACACGATCTTGTCGCGCACGGCCTCGCCCAGGCTGTCCACCTCGTCGAGGCTGAACACCTCGACCACCTCGGCCAATACGCCGTCGGGGCCGGTGCCCACGGCATTGCCCAGCGAGAGTGCATCGAGATCGAAAGCGCCCAGGGCAGAATGGGCCACGCGCACCTCGTCGCGATGACCGCGTACCCAGCGCGGCGCCATGCAAGGCTGTAGCCAAACGGTATCGAAGCCCAGCGTGTCCATCACCTGCTTCGTCCAGGCCACGGCTGCTGCCGCCTGCGGTGATCCGGCCAGCCGGCCTCCGATGTCTTCCGACAGATGCCATAGCCAGTCCCAGGCATGGCAATGGGTCAGTGCCTCATCGTAAATGCGGCGAATGAAAAAGGCGTCGGCTTCCTGCGACGCGGATTCCTGCTGCGCCCGGCCGGGCACCATGCCCAGCCACACGCATAGCCATGCGACCACAATGCGAAACAAGAACTCTTTACTCATGATGCCGGATTGTTCGCCTTTCGGGCGTTATACTCAAATCAAAGTGGTTCGGGAAATCCCGTTGCAGTGGTTAAGGGTTGGGGTTGAGGGTTGAGGGTTTAGAGTTTAAAGTTTAATGTTCAGATTTTCAGAAACTTGTGAAGATAGGGGACTCTTTGCTGAAATCCTCGGTTCTTCGGTTCCTCACTCACTCATTCCAACCGCAGCCTTCGGCTGCAGAAAGCGCAGTTTGACGCAGTTTTTGACCTGTTGTTGAGGGTTGAGCGTGTAGAGTTGAGGGTTTACAACTCTGTGAAAATCAGTGCGTGCTCAGTGAGCTCTGTGTAACTGAATGATCTTTCTGATTTTTTTCAGCAGGCTCAAATCCTCGATCCTTCGGTTCTTTGATTCCTGAGCGCACTGAAAAAAGCCCGTAACAACCCCGAGTTTCGGAGCCTGTCCCGGCTTGCCGGGAGCAAGCAGTGACGACGTAACGACGTAACGACGTGACGACGTGAC
>WFYJ01000173.1 GCA_015490175.1 Saprospiraceae bacterium
AGCCTGTCCCGAACATCGGGAACGCAACGATTCGCAATGTGTTTTTTTGTTTTAATTCAGCTTGTTATTTATAGTGTTACGCGTCACGCGTTACGATGTCACTGCCTGCCCCGACCAAAGTCGGGGGTGTCACGGACTTTTTTCAGCGCGCTCAGAGTTGTAAACCCTCAACCCTACACGCTCAACCCTCAACAACAGGTCAAAAACTGCGTTCAAACTGCAGCGCTCTGCGGCCGAAGAAGGCTGCGGTTGCAATGGATGAGGAACCGAGGAATCGAGGAACCGAAGAACCGAGGATTTGACAAAAAACTGATATTCAATTAGAAATACTTTAAACTTTAAACCTTGAACCCTAAACCTTCAAATCGGTGCAAGCGGCACGCGTTCCATCACCCGGCCGCTTTGTCACTCTCTCGCTTTGTCACTCCGTCACTCCCTCACTCCCTCACCCCATCGGGGTCGTTCGTCTAACAAAACCCCACTCTTTGTCCATGCCAGGGCGGGAACCGGATAAAATTGGCCATTTTCGCCGGGTGGAAATTTTTCTCAAAAAAATCAAGTGTACAATGAAGATGAAACTGATGACGCTGGCCCTGTGGATGGCTTCCATCGCTGTGGTCCAGGCGCAGAGCCGAAAGATCGAATTCGTCGAATACGATCTGCCCAATGGCCTGCACGTGATCCTGCACGAAGACCACTCCACGCCTATCGTGGCCGTGTCGGTGCTCTACCACGTAGGCTCGAAGAACGAGCGCCCTGATCGCACGGGCTTCGCCCATTTCTTCGAACACCTGCTGTTCGAAGGCTCGGAGAACATCAAGCGTGGCGAGTTCGACGACTACATCGAAAAGGCGGGTGGCACCAACAATGCCAACACCACCTGGGACCGCACCTTCTATTACGAAGTGCTGCCGTCGAACCATTTGGCCACGGCCCTGTGGCTCGAGTCGGAGCGGATGCTGCACGCCAAAGTGGAGAAGGTGGGCATCGAGACGCAGCGCCAGGTGGTGAAAGAGGAACGCCGCCAGCGCATTGACAACCAGCCCTACGGATCGGTGCTCGAAGAGAGCTTCAAACGCGCCTACAAGGTGCACCCGTACCGCTGGCCCGTCATCGGCTCGATGGAGCATCTCGATGCGGCTACCGAGGAAGACTACAAGGAGTTTTACGAGACGTTCTACGTGCCCAACAATGCGGTGCTGTCCATCGCCGGCGATATCGATATCGAGGAGACGAAAAAGCTGGTGGAGAAATACTTCGGCACGATTCCGCGCGGCACGCGCCCCATCCCGCGCCCCGAGGTGGTGGAGCCGCCCCTCGGCGGCGAGGTGCGCGACACCATCTACGACAACATCCAGTTGCCGGCCGTCATTCAGACTTACCGCATTCCGGCCCAGGGCACGCCCGACTACTACGCCGTGCAGATGCTGAGCACCTTGATGTCGTCGGGCGAGAGCTCGCGCCTGTACAAGTCGTGTGTTGATGAGCAGCAGAAGGCCGTGTTCGTGGGCAACTTCCCGCTCTCGATGGAAGACCCGGGCGTAGCCATCGCTTTTGGCGTGTGCAACATGGGCGTCGATCCGGCCGAGCTGGAAGGCTGCATGAATGCCGAGTTTGCGCGGGTGCGCGAAGAGCTGATCAGCGAGCGCGAGTTCCAGAAGCTGCGCAACCAGATCGAGGCCGACTTCGTCAGCTCCAACTCGACCATGGTGGGCATTGCCGAAAGCCTGGCCAACTACTACACCTACTTCGGCGACACCAACCTCATCAATACCGAGATCGAGCGCTACATGAAGGTCACGCGCGAAGACATCCGCCGCGTGGCGCAGCAATACTTCGTGCCCGACAACCGCGTGGTGCTGTACTATTTGCCGAAAGGCCAGCAGGAATGAGGGTTGAGATTGCGGGGTGAAGGTTTTTCGCTGATTGTCAGTTGCTTGTTCAAGTCCTCGATTCTTCGGTTCCTCGAATCCTCATTCATTGGAAACCGCAGCCTTCGGCCGCAGAATCTGCCCTTGTCGCGCAGTTTGTCCATTCATTTTTCAATGAGCTCAAAAAAAATGCAAACGATGAAATACCGCATTTTCCTTTTCTCGCTGTGCTTCGCACTGGCTGCGATGCTTCCGGGCTTGCAGGCACAGAACGAAGACTTTCGCAAAACGCCGCCCAAGCCGGGGCCGGCGCCGGTCATCCAGATGGGTGACTATGAGCAGTTCACCTTGCCCAACGGCCTGACCGTCATCGTGGTGGAGAACCACAAGATTCCGCGCGTGTCGTTCCAGGTGTTCGTAGACGTGCCGCCCCACCTCGAAGGAGACAAGGCCGGCACGGCCGACCTGGCGGGCCAGTTGCTCAAGATGGGCACCAGCACGCGCACCAAGGCCGAGATTGACGAAGCCGTCGACTTCATTGGCGCCAGCCTCAGCAGTTCGGCCAGTGGCCTGTTCGGCTCGGCCCTGACCAAACACAAGGACGCCCTGCTCGACGTCATGGCCGACGTGTTGCTGCATCCGTCATTCCCCGAAGACCAGTTCGAGAAACTGAAGCGCCAGACCATTTCGGGGCTGGCCCAGGCCGAGCAGGACCCCAACGCCATTGCCGACAACGTGGGCCGCGTGTTGCGTTATGGCAAAGAACATCCCTATGGCGAGCTGACCACCAAAGAAACGGTGGAAAACATCACCGTCGAGGACTGCCGCAAGTTCTACGAGCAATTTTTCAAACCCAACGTCTCTTGGTTCATCGCCGTGGGCGACATCACCGCCGACGAAGTGCGCACCATTGCCGAAAAGTACTTCGGCGACTGGGAAGCCGATCGCGTGGCGCGACCCGACTTTGTCGAGCCGCCACTGCCCGATCAGACCCGCGTGGCCTTCGTGAACAAAGACGGCGCCGTCCAGTCGGTCATCAACATCACGCATCCGGTGCACCTCCAACCGGGCCATCCCGACGTCATCGCGGCTACGGTGACCAACAGCCTGCTGGGCGGCTTCTTCGGCAGCCGACTGATGCAGAACCTGCGCGAGCAGCACGGCTACACCTACGGCGCCCGCTCGTCGCTCTCGCCCGATCCCTACGTGGGCGCCTTCCGGGCCTGGGCCAGTGTGCGCAACGAAGTGACCGACAGCTCGATGACAGAATTCCTCGAGGAGCTGCGTCGCATCCGCGAAGAGCCCGTATCGAACGAAGAGCTCGAGCTGGTCAAAAGCGTCATCACGGGCCAGTTTGCGCGCTCGCTCGAGCG
Source organism: Saprospiraceae bacterium (assembly GCA_015490175.1). GTDB lineage: Bacteria > Bacteroidota > Bacteroidia > Chitinophagales > Saprospiraceae > WFYJ01. The sequence continues at coordinate 3,245 of WFYJ01000173.1, forward strand.
GCCGCAGACCATCGCCCGTTTTGCCCTCAACACGTCGCGCTACAACCTGCCCGACGACTACTACAAGAACTACCTCAAGTTCGTGGAGGCGCTCTCGGCTACCGACTTGCAGCGCGCCGCCCGCAAGTACATTCATCCCGACCACGCCTGGCTGCTCGTCGTGGGCAACAAGGACGAGGTGGCCGACAAGCTGGCGAAGTTTTCCGCCGACGGCCAGGTGCATTTCTTCGATGCCTGGGGCAACCCCGTCGTCGAAGGCGAGCCGCTGCCCGAAGACCTCGATGCCGCCACCGTGCTGCGCAACTACTTCAAGGCCATCGGCGTGGACAAACCCGATCGCATCAAGGCCCTGCACCTCGTCATGACTGCCCAGGGCGGTATGGCCTTCCAGATTGATCAGATTTACGACGCTCGGGGCCGCTTTGCCAACAAGGTGCTGGTCAACGGCAGCGTCATGCAGGAGCAGGTCTTCGATGGCGAAAAGGGCGTGACGCGCGCCATGGGCCAGACCATCCCCATGAAAGAGGCCGAAATCGAGCAACTGCGCGAGTCCGACAGCGCCCATCCGCTCAAGGAGTGGAAGTGGCTCGAAGAAGGCAAGGTCAAATTGGAACTCGACGGCAAGGAGACCGTCAACGGCAAGGAATGCTACGTGCTCAAGGCCACCATGCCTTCCGGCCAGGTGATCAAACAGTATTACGATCTGGCTACCGGCCTGAAGGTGCGCGAGACGTCGCCCGTGCCGGGGCAGAACATCACCGTCGTTACCGACCTGGACGATTACCGCGAGGTCAATGGCATCAAATTTCCCTTCAAGTGGACCATCTCGGGCACCACGCCCGTGCCCATGACCATGGTGATCGACAAAGTGGAGATCAACCCGGAACTGTCGAAAGATGCGTTCAAGGTAGAGTGAACCGCGAATCATGGCACCAGCCAGCGACTGGTGCATGGCCCGTGTCGTCCTTGCGGCGGCACGGGCTTTTTCTTTTTGCTTTCGCAAAATGTGACCCTCAAGAAATCCTGCGTATCAATACCGGAACCGACACAGGCTGGGATGGGCCTTTGGCCTCCTCTTGCAATGAGCATACGCCCGAGCAACATATCCTGGAACACAGGATTCGAAAAACGGCAGTGTTTTTTGCAGGTAAGTGAAAAAGTGAAGGTTCTATAGCTCGAAAGTCGCAGCTCCGCGAAGGCGGACTGCGGCTTTCTCTTTTGGGATGTCTGCCGTCAGGCGTGTGCCGACCCATGCGCTATGCCCGTCTTCAGAATCCGGCCGTTCAGCGACGTTGCATGCAACGTCGCTTCGGTCCTCGCCAAATGCCTATTTTGGCGGTAGGCAGGTTGGTAGTGGCGACGTGGCATGCCACGTCGCCACCGCACACACCAATTCAACCGATTGCACCGATTCAACCGATTACACCGATTTCCCCAAAACACGACCCGCACATATGGCCATGACTTACGACAACTTCACGCTCAAGGCCCAGGACGCCATCCTGAAGGCCCAGCAAATTGCAAAGAGCCGCCGGCAGCAACAGGTGGATACCGTACACCTGCTGTTGGGCATGATGGATACCGACGAGCACATCACTACCTTCCTGTTGCAGCAGGCAGGCGTGGCCCCCACGGCCCTGCGGCTGCGGCTGGAAGAGGCGCTCAAGCATTATCCGAAGGTGCAGGGCGTGCAAAAGCAGTTTCTGACCAGAGAGGCCAACCAGGCTCTGGCCCGCGCCAAAAAGCTGCTGACCCGATTTGGCGACAAATACATCTCCATCGAGCTGATGTTGCTGGGCATCCTGCAGGGTAGCGACCGCGGCGCGCGCCTGCTCAAAGAGGCGGGTGCCACCGAAGAGAAGATAGAAGCGGCCATCGACGCCCTGCGCAAGGGCGCTACCGTGAAGGAACCGGGCGCTGAGGCCCAGTATCACGCGCTGGAACGCTTCGGCATCAACCTGACGGCCCGGGCCGAGGCCGGCGAGCTGGATCCCATCATCGGGCGCGACGAAGAGATCCGGCGCGTACTGCACATCCTGTCGCGGCGCCGCAAGAACAACCCCATCCTCGTGGGAGAGCCCGGCGTGGGCAAGACGGCCATCGTCGAGGGCATCGCCTGGCGCATCGTGCGCAAAGACGTGCCGATCAACCTGCAGCGCAAGCAGATCTGGACGCTCGACATTGCCGCGCTCGTGGCGGGCGCCAAGTACAAGGGCGAGTTCGAAGAGCGACTCAAGGCCGTCATCAAGGAGGTGATTGCCAGCGATGGCGAGGTGATCCTCTTCATCGACGAGATACACACCCTCATCGGGGCCGGCGGCGGCCAGGGTGGAGTGGATGCCGCCAACATCCTCAAGCCGGCCCTGGCACGCGGCGAGCTGCACGCCATCGGTGCCACCACCCTCGACGAGTACCAGAAGTACTTCGAAAAAGACCGCGCCCTGGTGCGCCGCTTCCAGACGGTCGTCATCGATGAGCCGAGCGTGCAGGAGACCATCTCCATCCTTCGCGGCCTGCAGGACAAGTACGAGGTGTTTCACCAGATCGAAATCTCGGACGAGGCGCTGGTGGCCGCGGCCGAGCTGTCGCATCGCTACATCTCCGACCGCTTTTTGCCCGACAAGGCCATTGACCTGATTGACGAGGCTGCCGCCAAACTGCGCATGGAGCTGGACAGCGTACCCGAAGAGGTGGACGAGCTGGAACGCCGCCTGCGCCAGCTCGAAATCGAACGGGAGGCCCTGAAGCGCGAGCGCAGCAGCGCCGCCAAGCTCGAGCTGCTCGAGCAGGAGATCGCCAATGCGCGCGACCGCCTCGATTCGGTGCGGGCCGCCTGGCAAAACGAAAAAGCGCTGGTGGACAAAGCCCTCCAACTGCGCCGGCAGATCGAAGCGCTGGAGCAGGAAGCCGAGCGCGCCGAACGCCAGAGCGACTTCGAAAAGGTGGCGCGCATACGCTATGGCCGGCTACAGGAGCTGCAGGCGCAACTCCAAGAGGCCGAGGCCGCCCTTGCTGCCTTGCCTGAGGGCGCGCGCTTCACCAACGACCAGGTCACCGCCGACGACGTGGCCGAGGTGGTCAGTCGCTGGACGGGCATTCCCGTCAGCAAGATGATGCAAAGCGAGCGCGACAAGCTGCTGCATCTGGAAGACCAGATCCACCAACGCCTCATCGGGCAGGATGAGGCCGTGCGCGCCGTGGCCGACGCCGTGCGCCGCAGCCGCGCCGGCATGCAGGACGCCAACAAGCCCATCGGCTCGTTTATTTTCCTCGGCCCCACGGGCGTAGGCAAGACCGAGCTGGCCAAAGCCCTGGCCGAAGTGCTGTTCGACGACGAGCGGGCCATCACCCGCATCGACATGAGCGAGTACCAGGAAAAGCACTCCGTCGCTCGCCTCGTAGGCGCACCCCCGGGCTATGTGGGCTATGAGGAAGGCGGCCAGCTCACCGATGCCGTGCGCCGCAAACCCTACAGTATCGTCCTGCTCGACGAGATCGAAAAAGCACATCCCGACACCTTCAACATCCTGCTGCAGGTGCTCGACGACGGCCGCCTGACCGACAACAAGGGCCGCGTGGCCAACTTCCGCAATACCATCATCATCATGACCTCAAACATGGGCTCCGACATCATCCTCGAAAATTTCGAGGACCTGGAAGTGGTGGGCCCCGAGCGGCGCGAGGAGATCCTCGAAGCCACGCGCGAGGAGGTCTTCGAGCGGCTCATGCAGCAACTGCGGCCCGAATTCCTCAATCGCATAGACGAGAAAATCATGTTCCTGCCGCTGACACCCGACCAGATCAAGCAGATTCTCGAGCTGCAGTTGCGCAAGGTGCGCCGCATGCTGGCCGAAAAAGGCATCCAATTGGAACTCACGCCTGCCGCCATGGACCTGATGGCCGAGTGGGGCTACGACCCGCAGTTCGGCGCACGCCCCGTCAAGCGGGTGATCCAGAAGGCCGTAGTCAATGAATTGTCGCGGCACGTGATCGCAGGTACCTATGCCGCCGGCGATACAGTGATGATCGATGCCAAAGATGACGATCTGGTTTTTTCCAAAAAAGGCGGCAAGCCGACAGCCTCGGTATCGGTATCGGGCAAAGAGGTGCAATCGGGAGATGGAGTGACGGAGTGATGGAGCGACGGAGCGACGGAGTGCATGCAAGTTTCGCCGGTTGCGAGCGGATTCAGATTTTTCCCGGTAGCCTCGAACCCACGTCCTCAGCCAGATGCACTGAGCTTCGGTGCCGCGGAACGGCCGCTTAGAACCGCTCTTTGACCTCCTGTTCATACACCTGCCGAATGCCCTCTTCCAGTCCGATGCGGTGGCGCCAGCCCAGCCCGTGCAGCTTGCTCACGTCGAGCAGCTTGCGGGGCGTGCCGTCGGGTTTGCTCAGGTCGTGTTTGATCTGGCCTTCGAAGCCGACGATGCGGGCGATGAGCGCCGCCAGATCCTTGATGGCGATGTCTTCACCCGTACCGATGTTGACCAGCTCGCGGCCGCTGTAGTTTTGCATGAGGAAGAAGCAGGCGTCGGCCAGGTCGTCCACGTGCAGGAATTCGCGACGCGGTGTGCCCGTGCCCCAGATCACCACCTCCTTGCGTCCCTCCTTCTTGGCTTCGTGGAATTTGCGCAGCAGCGCCGGAAGCACGTGCGAGGTCTCCAGGTCGTAGTTGTCGCCCGGGCCGTAGAGGTTGGTGGGCATCACCGAGATGAAGTCGCAGCCGTACTGGTCGCGGTAGGCTTCGCACAGCTTGATGCCGGCGATCTTTGCGATGGCATAGGGCTCATTGGTGGGCTCGAGCGGGCCGGTGAGCAGGTATTCTTCCTTGAGCGGCTGAGGCGCCAGCCTGGGATAGATGCAGGACGAGCCCAGGAAGAGCAGCTTCTTCACACCGTATTTCCATGCTGCGTGGATGACGTTGGCTTCGATGGCGAGGTTGTCGTAGAGAAATTCGGCGCGGTAGGTGTTGTTGGCCAGGATGCCGCCCACTTTGGCTGCGGCAAGAAACACGTACTCGGGCCGCTCGCGGTGAAAAAACATCTCTGCCTCGTCTTGGCGGCGCAAGTCCAGCTCGCGCGAGCTGCGCACGACGAGGTTGTGGTAACCTTCGGCCTTCAACTTGCGCAAGATGGCCGAGCCGACCATGCCGCGGTGGCCGGCTACGTAGATTCTGGCATCGGGGTGCATGTACCGGGATGTTTTGCCGCGCAAGATATGTGCTTTGCCTTTCAAATCAACCTCGCCGCGCAACCTGTCCCGCCCGGCGGGAAGCGGCATCCCGGCATTTTCGCGAAAGCGGCATCTCAACAGTCCGGCCTGGCTGGGCGCCTGTTCCTGTATTCGGGACTGGCTCCGGCCCTGTCGGAATCTCAACAGACGCATGCCATGCCTCTCAACAGGCGCGTAGCGGTCTCAACCTCACTCAAATCCTCGATTCTTCGGTTACTCGATTCCTCATTCATCATGCGGCCATCTCAACTTCGCCGCAAAAGTGGCGTCTCAACCCTCGTAAATGCCTCCCTGGCGGTGCCGCAGGTGGCCTCCCTGCCTTTCGGCAAACACCGCCCGGATTTCGGCCGCGATGGACAGGGCGATCTCTTCGGGCGTCCGTGCGCCGATGTCGAGCCCGATGGGGGCATAGCGGCGCGCGTGCAGCAGGCCGTTTGGCGCAAGCCAGGCTGCCGGCAGCTCGGCGGCCATGCGCTCGTGGCGCTTGCGGGGGCCCAGCACGCCGATGTAGGGGGCGGGGGAAGGTGCAAAGGCGCGCAGCGCCTCGAGATCGAGTGCAAAGTCGTGCGACATGAGCACCACGGCCGTCCATGGATCAACCGACACCTGATTCCAGACGTCCTCCTGACGCAGGTGGATCAGCTCACCGGCAATCGCCAGCCGCCGGGCAGCGGGGCTTTGCAGGTTGGCCACCACCGCGGTCTGCCAGCCCAGCACGGCGGCCAGCTCGAGCACGGGAGGCACGTCGTAGCCGCCCCCGACGATCACCAGTCGCAGTGCCGGCGGCAGATGCTCTACGAACCATTCTCCCGCGGCGAGCCGTGCTTCGAAGCTGCCTTTTTTGGCGGAAGCCAGCGCTTGCAGCACCTCGATTTCCGGCCTTTCGGCAAATTCGGGCCGCGGCTTTTCGCCCTCGATCCACCACAGGGGCATGGCCACCTCGGCGCTGTCGGCCGCCAGCGGATGCGCGATCCACACCGGCTTGCGGCTCTCGATACGCACCTGCAAGGGATACAATACCGCTTCCAACTGGCCGGCCGTGAGCGGCACCATGAGCACGTCAATGATGCCGCGGCAGCCCAGCCCCGCCCCGATCACCTCGCCGTCGGGGTCGGTGGTGTCCCAGCGATAGATGCGCGGCCGGCCCTCGTCCATGACGCGCAGGGCCTTGCGCAGGGCGTCGCCTTCGAGGCAGCCGCCACTGATGCCGCCGATCATCTGGCCCCGGTCGGTGACGAGCAGGCGGGCGCCCGTGCGGCGGTACGAGGAGCCTTCGATGCGCACCACGGTGGCCAGCACGGCCTTGCTGCCTTTCGGCAAATGGTGCGCCGCCTCGAGCATGCGTTTGATTTCGCGGATCGATGTAGACATGTCGGGTGATTGGTTTTTTCGCGAAAAGGGCTATTGGCCCCTTTGCGCGATTATAGGGATTGCACGGCTATTTGTCCGTGATCATCGCCTGCATCCCGGCCGGTGCAACCCGCGTTATACTCAATGCAATTCGGTTTGGGAATTTTGGACGATAGTCAATTTCCGAGATGGAGTGATGGAGTGAATGAGTGAGTGAGTGAAGAGCCTGCTGAAATTCATTCAGTTACACAGAGCGCCACTGAGCATGCACTGATTTTCACAGAGTTGTAAACTCTAAACACTCAACGCTCAACGCTCAACCTCTGGTCAAAAACTGCGTCAAGCCGTGCTTTCTGCGGCTGAAAGCTGCGGTTGCAATGAGTGAGGAACCGAGGAATCGAGTGTTTGATAAAAATCTGATAATCAATAAGAAAAACTTTAAACTTTAAACTTTAAACTCTAAACCCTCAACGCCATACCCTCAACCATTGCCACAGCATTTCCCGAACAACTCTGATTTGAGAATACCTTTTGGGATCTGTATCGTTGGGCAAGACGAATTCTTCACCACAAAAGAAAACCACAATGAGCACACGTACCCTGATCCTGGCGCTGGCGCTGGCCATGACGGCTTCGCTCATGGCACAACGCGATGAGACCCTGTTCGAAAAGCTCGACCTGTCGCTTACCGGCGGCTGGGGCGCTTCCACCCTGGGCTTGAGTGCGAGCGAGCACGAGTCGGTGCTGGTGGCCGGCGGTTTCGGCGGGCTCGAATTCGGCAAGGACTTTTTCCTCGGCTGGGGCGGCTGGTCGGCCACCGAAGACATCACCTACGATCCGTTCGATCTTTCCACGTATCGTTTCAACTACAGTGGCATGCTGCTCGGCTATGGCCCGCGTTCGTTCAAGCTGCTTCATCCCCAGTTTTTCCTGCTGCTGGGGCGCGGCAATCTGCGCGTGCCCGGCCGGAGCGATCGCGTGCTGGTGGTGCAGCCGTCGGGTGGGGTGGAAGTGAACGTGTTGCGTTGGTTCCGGCTGGGCGTGCAGGTCGGCTACCGCTTCCTGGCTGACAACGACCTGGCTGCCCTGCGCGAGGTGCAGGTGTCGCAGCCCTGGGCCGAGCTGCATTTCCGCTTCGGCTGGTCGTGGGGCGAATGACCGGCCCCGTTGCGGCCGCCCACCTGCCGGGGCGACCTACCGCACCAGCGTCACGTCGCCCCGGTAGCGTTGGGTCGTGCCGTCGAGGTATTCCACGACGAAGGTATAGACGTACACGCCCTGCTGTGCCGGTTGTCCTTTCCACGAGCCGTCCCAGCCACCGGCGTAGTCGTTGGGCAGCAGCTCGCGCGTCTCGAACACGAGGTTGCCCCAGCGGTCGAAGATGCGAAAGTCGCGCAGCATGGCCACTTCCGGCCCGGCCTGGATGTAGAAGCGATCGTTGAAGCCGTCGCCGTCGGGGCTGAACACGTTGGGTACGTACACGGCTTTGCGCTTCCTGACCAGCACCACTACCGAATCGGCGGAGGTACAGCCTGCCGTGTCGGACACCACGGCTGTGTAGGTGATGTTTTGCAAGGGCATGACCGCCGTAGGCGAGGGGCAGTCCGTGCAATCGAGGTAGTCGGGCGGCGACCACTGCCAGCTCGCCGGCACGCCCGTCACCGTGGGTTGCAGCTTGACGCTCTCGCCGAGGAACACCTCGATGGGGCCGCCCAGGTCGAGGAACAGCTCGGGCGGATCGGGCAGTGCCACCGTCGCGGCCACCGTCAATCCGGATGCGTCGGTGATGGCCAGCTCGTAGGTGCCCGCGCCCAGGCCCGGCAGGGTGTAGGGCAGGGCGTCGAGCGGGATGAGGGCACCCATGAATTCGAGCGTCAGGGGAAACTTGGCGCCTTTCACCGAGTCAATCACGATCATGCCGTCGTACTGGCCCGTGCAGGTGGGCGATACCGCCGTGGTGAAAATTTCGAAATCGAGGAACGACAGCGACACGACGACCGTCGAGTCACAGCCCGTCCAACTGCCGCCGGCAATGACCTCGGTGCCCGAAGGATTGGCGGCGTCGTACACCGTGCCGTTGACCACGATGCTGCTGTCGGCCGGAATGGTCATCGCAATTTGCGCAAGCGCAGGCGGATGGAATGCCAGCGAGATGGTGATGGTCGAGTCGCAGCCCGTCCAACTGCCGCCGGCGATGACTTCGGTGCCTTGCGGGTGTTGCTCGTCGTAAGTGGTGCCGTTGACGATGAGCGCCTCGCCGGCGCAGAGCGTCGTGTCCATCACCGACGTGGCCGGTGCAAAAAACGAGAGGCTGACCGCAATGACCGAGTCGCAGCCCAGCCAACTGCCGCCGGCAATGACCTCCGTACCGCTCGGGTTGTTGGCGTCGTAGGGCGTGCCGTTGACCAGCAGCGAAGCGCCCGGGCACAGCGTCGTGTCGAGGACGGACTGCGCAGCCGGCACGAACACCAGATCAACCAGAATGACCGAGTCGCAACCCGTCCAGCTCGCGCCCGGCAACACTTCCACGCCCTGCGGATTGCTCTCGTCGTACACCGTGCCGTTGACCACCATGCTTTCGCCCTCGCAGAGCGGCCCGTCAATCAGGGTGCCGGAAGGATCGTAGAACTGCAGGCTCACCTGCACGATGGAATCGCAGCCCGTCCAGCTCGCGCCCGTTAGTACTTCCGTTCCTGAAAGGTTGTTGGCGTCGTAGGTGGTGCCGTTCACCACGAGGCTTTCGCCGGGGCAGAGTGTGGTGTCGAGCGTGCCGATGGCTTCGGGATAGAAGCTGAGCTGCACCTGCACGGTGGAGTCGCAACCGAGCCAGCTTGCGTTGGTCAGGATTTCGGTGCCGGTGGGGTTGTTCTGGTCGTAGGTGTTGCCGTTGAAAGTGAGGCTTTCGCCGGGGCAGAGTGTGGTGTCGAGCGTGCCGATGGGCGTGGGATAGAATTGCAGTTGCACCTGCACCACCGAGTCACAGCCATTGGCGGCACCGCCCGCAAAGACCTCGATGCCCGCGGGATTGCCGGCATGGTAGGCCGTGCCGTTGACGATCACCGTGTCTTCGGCACAGACGAGGGGCGTGTAGGCGTTTTGCGCAAGCGGAAGGACGGTGACGTCCTGCATCTGGTTCGGGACGGCGGCGGTGCAGAGCGAGTCGGTTACCTCGAGCAGGTGGACGGTATAGGTGCCGGGGAGTGCGCCCAGCGAGTCGGGGCAGAAGGTCCACTGACCGCTGGTGTCGTTCAGGCCGAGGGTGTCGTTCCAGGTGCCGCTGCCCGTGTCCACGCCGATCACCACCTCGAATGGCACATAGCCCTCCAGACCGATGGCCAGCGCCGTGCAGTCGTTGAAGCACACGTCGGCAGCCGGTCCGAGCGTGGCCGAGGGGGCGTGGAACACGACGGGCACGCCGGGCGCCACCGACAGGCACGGATCGCTGAAATCGACCGAGGCGAAGCCGTCGAAGTCGCCCGCCACGGCCGAGATGTAATAGACCGAATCGGGTATGACGGTCGGTGTCCATGCGATGGCAGGCGACGAGCTGACGACCAGCACCGAGCTGCCCAACTGATCGCTCGAGCTGGTATGCAGTACGAACACCAGTGTGTCGTTGGCGTCAAGTATGGCATCGCCGTTGTGTTGCACGCTGATGATATCGCCTACACAAGCGTAAATCGGCGTATCGAGTGGTATTTGCATGGTGCCGGCATAGGTGGTGCAACTGCAACTGAACGCGCCTTCGACGGTCACGGCATTGCACGGGCCGCCGTCGCTGAGCTGAAAGCTGAACGCGCTGCCACTGGGCAACGGATCGGACTGGAAGCTGGGTCCCGATGCAGGCATGCCGTCCACATACCAGGGCGGGCCAGCGCCGCCGCTGATGTCGAAGCGGACAGTGTAGGTCGTGTTGGTCGAGTCGCAGGCGAAGGCGAGGTTGCTGAAGGCCGGCGGTTCCGTCACGATCAGGCTGGTGTAGCCCGGGAGGGCACACGAGCTGTCGGGCAGGTAGGTGAGTGCCACACTGTCGGGGGCGTTCACTGCCGAGGGGTCGAATGCGTTGCCGCTGACGCCTGGCCCCGACCAGGTGCCCGGCAGGTTGGGGTCGGCCGCCAGCGTCAGGTCGTAGGGCGCCTCATTTGCGCAAAGCGTGTCGAAGGGGGCGGGCAAGAGCTGCGGCACGGCCGGCGCCAGCACCTCGACCGTCGTCGTGGCGGCGAAGGCACAGGTGTCGGCAGGGATGTACAGCAGCGTCACGATTCCGGAAAGCGTGTCGGGATACAGCGTGTCGGCACTGACGCCGGCCCCCGTCCAGGCGCCCGGCAGGTTGGGATCGGCAATGAGCGCGAGCGGCCAGGGGCCGTCGGTGGCACAGAGTGTGGCGGTGCCGAGCGCAGGGGTGAGGGAAGGCCGCACGTACACCGTCGTCGAGGCAGGTTGGGCGCAGTTGCCCGATGGCGTAAACGTCAGGGCCACATTTCCCGAAAGGGTGTCGGGAAAGAGGGTGTCTTGCACCACGCCCGGCCCCGACCAGGTGCCGGCGGGGTAGAGCGGGTCGGCAAGGCCGGCCAGCGCGTACGGGCCGTTGTTTGCGCAAAGCGTATCTGCAGCCAGTGCGGGCATGCCCTGCGGCCTCACCGTTGTCGTCGTCGAGTCGGGCAGGGCGCACTGGCCGCTGTCGGGTGTGAAGAGCAGCGTCAGCGTGCCCGAGAGGCCGGCGGGATACAGCGTGTCGCCGCTGACACCCGGCCCGCTCCAGTGCCCTGCGATGCCCGAGGGCATGGTGTCGAGCGACAGGGGCGGGTCGCTTTCGCAAAGCGGGCCCAGCGGTGCCAGCGCCGGCGTGGCGAGGGTGTCCACCCGGACGGCGAGCGTTGCCGTGTCGGCGCATTGTCCGGCATCGGGTATGAAGGTGAGCAGCACGGTATCGGCCAGGCCTGCCGGCACGAAGGTGTCGTTGGTCACGCCCGCGCCCGTCCACATGCCGCTGATGCCCGAGGGCATGCTGTCGAGGGCCACTGGGTCGTCGCTTTCGCAAAAGGGACCCAGCGGCATGAGCTGCACCAGCGTCGTCGTGTCGATGACCACATCAGTGGTGGCCGGTGCGGTGCACTGGCCCGGGTCGGGGGTGAAGGTGAGCGTGACGGTGTCCTGCAGGCCGGCCGGATCGAAGGTGGTGCCGCTCACGCCGGGTCCCGACCAGGTGCCCGCGATGCCCGAAGGCGCCGGTTCGAGGGCCACCGGACTGTCGCTTTCGCAAAAGGGACCCAGGGCGGGCAGCGTGACGCTCTGGACGGGCGTGACGGTCACGGTGGTGCCGTTGGGCAGGGCGCACTGCCCGGCATTGGGCGTGAAGGTGAGCGTGACGGTGCCGTCTTGCACGACGGATGGATCAAACTGGTTGTTTGTCACGCCCGATCCGCTCCAGTTGCCCGTGATGCCGCCCAGGTCGGTGGGCAAGCTCACCACAGGATCGTTGCTGCAATAGGGCCCGAGAGCGGGCAACGCAACGGCTGCAGGCGCGTTGACCGTGGCCGTAGTGGTGTTGGGCAGCGCACATTCCGACGGCAGCGGCGTGAAGGTGAGCGTGACGGTGCCGCTCTGTCCGGCCGGAATGAACTGGTTGCCCACCACGCCGGGGCCGCTCCACGCCCCCTGTACGCCATTGACGACCGACGGCAGGGGCACCGGCGCGTCGGTCTGGCAGTAGGTGCCCAGGGGCGACAGGCTGACAGGCTGGGGCTGGGTAAGCACCACCGTGGTGCTGTTGGCTGTGCCGCACTGCCCCGGGTCGGGCGTGAAGGTGAGCGTGGCGGTCAGGCCCGGCACGTTGGCCGGAATGAGCGTGTTGGCACTCACACCGGGCCCCGACCAGGTGCCGCTGACGCCATCAACGGGGTTGGGCAGCACCACGGGCGTGCTGTTCTTGCAGTAGGGCCCCAGCACCGGCAGATTGACGGGACCGGCGGTGAGCCCCTGCACGAGCACGTTGTCGAAATAATACGTCTCGGCATTGGCTTTGGTGGCAATGCGTATGCGGATCTGTACGGTGGTGCCGTTGAGCCCGCTGGCGGTGATGGTGCCCAGAGCAGGGGCACCGCACACGTAGCCGTTGGGGAACAGCGTCCACGCGCCGCCGTCGAGCGCGTATTCGATGACGATCTGGTCGTGACTGTTGTCGTTGGTGCCGTCGCAACCAAAGATGGGTGCGGCCGGCGACCCGCATTCGAACGAACCTGCACCCGACACATCAACCGAAATGCTGACATCGCAATAGCCGCTGATGTCAATCACTTCGCTGAGCCAGCCGTTGTCGTTGCCGCCGCCGCCGGGCGGTGTCGGGCAGCAGGGCGCGCCCTCCACGTCGGTCACCTCGAACTGGCCGTTGAACACGCCCCAGGTGTTGCCCGTGTTGAGGGCGGGGTCGTCGCAGTCGGTGGCGTAGGTGGTCCACCTGGGTGGGTCATTGGTCGTGCCGTTGGGGTAGGAGTTGAAATCCTCGGACCAGATGGTGACCTGGGCGCCAAGAGAACCCCAGGCGGGCAGCAGCAGGGCGGCCACGAGCAGCGGGCGCAACCATTGCAGTGGCTGGATGAGGTCGTGCTTCGTCATGGTTCGTTTTTCGTGTAATGCAGGCATCGGGGCCAACGATTCATGGCAAACTTACCTCCTTTGCACAGGTTGGGCGGCATTTGCCGGAAGGGATTTCTGCAAAATGCCGGCCATGAGCCCGTCTCAACTGTGTCACTGCCTGTCGCGTAACCGCCGCCATGTAAAATACTTCTGGATGCAATTTCATTCGCCGGTGCTGTATTTCCGCATCGTAGTGGTTTGGGAAAATTCAATTGGACTGCATTGCGTCGGGTATAGCTGGTGGTGTCCTTGAATAGATGATCGTGCCTCCCGAGAATGAACCGGCTGGAAAATGGTGTTGCGGGTAGGGTTGAGGTTTAGAGTTTAAAGTTTAAAGTTTAGAGTTTAAAGTTTAAAGTTTTTGTTGTTGATTATCAGTTTTTTGTCGAATCCTCGAATCCTCGAATCCTCGAATCTTCGGTTCCTCGGTTCTTCGGTTCTTCGATTCATCATGATGAGGCCATCTCAACATCGCTGGCAGAGCCAGCGTCTCAACAAGCCGGCGCAGCCGGGCACCTGTTCCCGTATCCGGGACAGGATCCGACCTGTCGGAATCAACATCCGCGCGGCGGTCTCAACCGCTCTCAAATCCTCGGTTCCTCGGTTCTTCGATCAATAGACTCATACGGGCTTTTCAGCCAAATGGTTTTTTCTTTGCGCTCCTGAAGCGCGATTGCTCATCCTCAAAAAAGCCTGCCTGATGCCGGGATCGGTTTTGCGAAAGCATATTTGCCTGTGGATGTGTTGGCTGCTCTGGCCGGCAGCAAGTGCCTGGCCGCAAAACTTCCCCGGGCAGTTCGGGCAGCAACGCCAGATGAATGCGCCCACCGACAGCCTGGGCGGCGTGGTGCGCGACACCTCGCGCATCGAGTGGTTCTTGCCGCAAAAAGACTGGGAAATCCATCCGTTTGCCGACAGCACGCTGAAAGGCTTCCAGCAATACGACCCCACGCGACAGCAGGCCCTGCCCTGGGCGTCGCTGGGCAACCTCGGCAGTGCCGCCTGGCCCCTCTTTCTCGATCCTTCGCAGCGGCAGGGCTTCGATCTGGGCATTCATGCCTGGGACGTGTACCTGCGCCCCGTCGAGCGCATCCCTTACTTTCGGGTGGGGCAGCCCTACACCAACCTGTACTACAGCCAGGGCCAGGCACAGGACGATGCGCGTTTCAAGGCGCAGTTCAGCCGCAACTTTGCCCATCAGGTCAATTTCTCGCTCGACCATCAGGCCATCAACAACCTGGGAGCCTTCAACGACCAGCGCACGCGCGTCCTTTCGCTGGGCATGGGGCTGTGGTGGCAGCGCCTGGGCGGCCGCTACCAGGCTTTTCTCACCTTTGCCGAAAACAACGTCCAGGCCGAAGAGCCCGGTCGCCTCGGACCGCCGCCCGCCGACACGCTGGTGGCGTCGTTCACGCTGGCCACCCTGCTCGACCAGGCGCAGGTGCGCTTTGCCAATCGCGACTGGTCGTGGTTCCACACGCTGCGGCTGCGGCCCGACAGCCTGGCCGGCCGCCTGCCCGACCTGCGGCTGGGGCATCGGCTGACCTGGCACCAGAGCACGTTCAAGTACTTCGACGCCGCCCCGCCCGCCGACAGCAGCTTCTACCGCATCCTGCAAACCGACGACCGTGGTCTGCGCCATTATATCGAGTGGCGGTACGTGGCCAATCACGTGTTTCTGCGCTGGCACCGCAAAGGGCAGCGGCCACCCCTGCTCGAGGCGGGCCTCGTGCATCGCTACCACCGCCTCTATCAGGAGCCGCGCGACAGCAGCCTGCACGACCTGTTCGTGCAGGGCAGTCTGAATGTTGCGCTGAAGGAGCGCCTGCGCCTTTCGGCAAATGCCCACCTGGGCCTTTGGCAGAACTTCGGCGAGTACAAGCTGTCGGGCGAGCTGGAGCTGTCGCTCGGCAAGGCCGGGCAGCTCTCGGGCGGCCTGCTCAGCCAGCGGTTCAGGCCATCGCTGCTGACCCAACGCGCATGGGTGGCCCACCGTCAGGTGTGGCAGCGCGACTACGAGCCCGTCATCGAAACGTCCATCCACGGCCGCTACCGGCTGCCCGCCCTCGAGCTCGAGGCCGGCATGCGCTATATGCTCGTGCACAACCTCATCTGGTGGGATTCGCTGGCTGTCCCCCGACAGTCGGGAACGCCGGTGAGCTACCTGCGGCTCCAACTGATCAAAAACTTCACCTTCGGGCCCTTGCACCTCGACAACAACCTCGTGTGGCAGCGGGCCAGTGCCGCTGCGGTCCGCCTGCCGGGCTGGGTCACACGCCACAGCCTCTACCTCGAGGGCAACGTGTTTCGCAAGGCCATGCGCGCCCGCTTCGGCCTCGATGCGCGTTTCGTGGCGCCCTGGAAGCCCGTCGGTTGGATGCCGCTGATCGGGCAATTCTACCTGCAGGAAGCGGTGGAGCATCCGCTCACGCCGCTGGTGGATGTTCATGTGGCTTTCCGGGTCAAGACCTTCCGGTTTTTCTTCAAGCTCGAAAACCTCGTTCCCTACCTCAACCGAGCATACTACGCACTCGTGGCATACCACTACCTTCCCTACGGCCTGGTGGGCGGCGGGCTGCGCTTCGGCCTGTCGTGGCGGCTCGTGGACTGATGCCGCGTCACATTTGCCCGAAAGGGCAGCAGCAGGTAACCGCCTTTCGGCAAAAATTGCACGGGTGGGCAGCGATTCGGCACGATTCTGGGTCGTATTAGTGAGGGTCGTAATTTGTTGCAAGTGTGCCCAACGCAATCCGTTCGGGAATTTTTGACGATGGACGATTTTTTGAGATGGAGAGAAGAGAGATGGAGTGACTGTCCCCTTCTGAAAAAAGGCTGAAAGAGCATTCAGTTACACAGAGCGCCACTGAGCATGCACTGATTTTCACAGAGTTGTAAACCCTCAACCCTACACGCTCAACCCTCAACAACAGGTCAAAAACTGCGCTCAAACTGCGTGAATCTGCGACCGAAGGCTGCGGTTTCAATGGATGAGCAATCGAGGAACCGAGGATTCGAGGAACCGAAGAACCGAGGGTTTGACAAAAAACTGATAGTCAACAAGAAAAACTTTAAACTTTAAACCCTAAACTTTAAACCCTAAACTTTAAACCCTACACG
>WFYJ01000174.1 GCA_015490175.1 Saprospiraceae bacterium
ACACCTTTTTGCGCCCGGTTCATTTTCGGGAGGTGGAATCATCTGTTCAGGAACACCATCTGAGCTTTCAAAAGAAAAGCGACCCACAGGCGAGTCGCTCTTCTGGTGCTCTTCGAGCATCGGTTTTTGGTTTCGAAGGGCCAACAGGGCCGAATAACTGGCTGACTATACGAAAATAGCAAGAACGAGGTTCCACCAAAAGCCATGCTTTTCGGGGCCTCCTTTCTGCGCCTGTGCTATTCCACTACGACCTTCAACGTGCGCGTGGTGCCATTTGCCGAAAGGCCTGCAGGCAGCGAGACCCTGAGCAAATACACACCCGGGCCCAGCCTGCGCACCGGCACCTGCCAGCGGTTGTGGCCGGCAGCGGCCTCGAGGTCGCGCTGCCACAACAAACGGCCATGCAAGTCCACGAGGCGCAGTTGCACCGCGCCGCCTCGGGGCAGCACGGCATCGACGTGCAGTGCTTCCCGAACGGGATTGGGCCATGCTTCCACGGCCAGGGTGCCCACGTACGATCCTTGTTCCACGAGCTGCCAGCCGCTACCGTCGGCCGTCCACGCCAGGGCGGGCGTCAGCGTCGAGCTGAGGGCAGCCTCCACGGGGGCCTCGCCCTCGAACACCAGCTCGAACAGGGGCCGGTCGCCCACCCTTACGGGCGTTACCGTCTCGTAGCTCATGGTCAGCAAGCCCTCGCCCAGGTGACGCCACCCGAAGTGCGCCTCGTCGAGGCCGGCCAGCAGGCCCGGCCGCACCGCAGCAAGGCGCCCGGCATCCTCGCCCAGCTCGAAGGTAAGCTGGAGGGCCTGCAGCGGTGTCTTTGCTTCCGCAAAAACGCGCACCACCGTGCTGCCGCCATCACTTTGCTGCACGAGACGAATGGGCATCACGCCCCCGGTGCGGTCTTCGCTGGCCACGAGCGGGTTGGGGGCGGCCGTGTTGTTGACGTCACCTACCTTGATGGCGGTGAAGTCCACATCCATCATGGGAGCGAGCAGGTTGTTGATGTTGTACACCTCGGGCCAGTTTTCCCACAAGGGGTTTTGCGGCTGCTGGAACTGGTAGTCGGCGTCCACGAAACGCCAGGCCGTGTTGTAGGGGAAGGTGTCGGCTTCCCAGAGCACCACGCGCCGGATGGCGATCATGTCGCTGATGCTGAGGCTCTTGCTGTTGTTCACGTCGGCCGCGATCATCTTCAGGGGGCTGCCCAGCGGCTCGAGGCCGAGCAGATGCTTGCGGATGAGCAGGGCATCGAGCGTGCTGACGCCGTTGTGAATGTCGTTGTTCTTGTACGGCGTGACGGTGTAGTCGCTGGCGGGTGGCACCACGGGGAAGAGGTAGGCGCCATCCGCATCAGTCGTATCAAATGCCGACATGCCACCATTGATGCCCACGACCACCTCGGCAACGGGCTGGCCCATTTCGTCGGCGATGGCGCCGGCGATGGAGGGCGGCACAGGCACGCAGGCTCCGTTGTTGTCCTGCACGATAACGTAGGTCTGGCAGAAATCCTGGTTGCCGGCGGCGTCGGTGCCCCAGATTTCGAGCGGGATCTGTCCCAGGCTGTCACAGCCCAGCATCATGCTGGTGAAGCTCGTGTCGGGCGAGAAGGAAATGGCCACGTCGGCGGAGCAGTTGTCATGGCTCCCCGCGTCGAAGTCGGAAGCCCATATTTCGATCATGCCCGTATCGAAAAAGCCGTCGCCGTTGGTATCCACTGGCATCAGCTCCACCACCAGCCCGTTGATGCAGTACATGGCCGGCGGCTTTTCATCGCTGACACTGATGCTGATGGCACAACTGCTGCTGTTGCCGCAGCCATCGTTTACGGTGTACACGGCCTGATAGGTGCCGGGCGCCACGCCGTCGAAGGGACCGAGGCCGTCGCCGAAATCGCTGCTCACCGCGACGGTGGTCTCCGGGCTGCAATCCACGATCTCGGTCAGCTCGGGCAGCACGACCGTAGCCGCACAGGTCGAGTCGGTGATCGCTACCGACAGGTCAGCCGGGCAGGTGATCACCGGCGGGTCGGTATCAATCACTTTCAACACCTGCTGCCCACTGTAATAGCCGGCGCCGGTGGGATCGGCGGGGTCCCACACGCACCAGTCAATGACTTCCCAGGTGCGTACGATCTTGAAACACGCATTGTCGGCCACGGGGAAGTAGGTATCGGTATGACTCACCGCCAGCAGCTCGCAGTCCTTGCCCGTAAAGGTGGGGCCGTCGTAGGGCGCGGGCAAGCTGTCGGGATGGAGGTAGGTGCTGTCGAGGCAGGTGGTCAGCGTGTAATCCGGTGGAAACGCGACCACGACGGGCGTGTTGTCCACTACGGTGATGGTCTGCGTACAGGAAGCCGTCAGACCGCCCGCATCCACCACGGTCCAGGTACGCGCAATGGTGCCCGTACCACAGCTATTCAGATTGGCCTGGTCGGCAAAAAAGGTGGTGTCGGCCCCGCAATTGTCGAATGTATTCGGCAGGCCGGTCAGATTGGTATCCGTTGCATCGTCGGTACAGTTGATGGTCAGGTCGGGCGGGCAGCCAATGGCCGGCGGCGTCTCATCCATCACGATCACCTGTACCATGCAGCTCCCCGCATTGCCATTGCAATCGAGGGCGCGCATCTCCACCTGGACGGTGTCGCCCGCATCGGCGCAGCAGAAGGTGACCGATGCGCCAAAATCGGTACCCGTACCGCAGGCATCGGTCATGCGGCGCACCTCGAAGCCGGCAAGGCAGCAGTTGTCGTAGCTGCCATCGTCGAAAGTGGTGGCATTCACCACGGCCGTGCCATTGGTGCCGAGCGAGACCGTGGTAATCTCGTCGCAGACGGTTGTCGGGGCCAGGTCGTCCACCACCTCGAGCTGGGTGGTGCAGGTGCCCACGTTGCCGCAGGGGTCCACTGCTTGCCACGTGAGGGTGTGTTGCCCCAGCGGCAGGCCGGTCAGCGTGCCGCCGTTGCTGTTGACCACACCGGTGGGACCAAAAAGGGATACATCAAAGGTGGTGGCACAATTGTCGGTGATGGGCGAAGGCGGAATCAAGGCATCGGCCATACACACCCCCGGATAGTTGGTGCCTACCGTGAGTTGTGCCGGACAGTCAATCACGGGCGCCTCCTTGTCCTTGATGGCAATGGTTTGCACATGCGTCACAATCTGGCCGTTGCACCAGTTGACGACGGTCCAGGTGCGCTGGATGGTAAAAGTATTGCCGCAACCCTGCACTGCCTGATCGGAAAAGGACACCGACATCTGGCACTGACCGCCCGTGGTTACCGGTACGCCGCCGATGGTGGGTTGACCCGTAAAAGCGGTGTCGGTCTGCGGGTTGGCGCAGTCGAGCGCAGGCTGATCCTGGTCGTTGTAGTCGGGCGGGAAGACGATCTGGGCCGTTTGCGGCAGCGCTACATAGATGGTCTGCACACAACTCGAGCTGTTGCCGTAATCATCCACTGCCGACCAGGTGCGCTGGGTTTGCCCCATGGGATCAGTACAGCCGTTGTTCTGATACAGGTCGGAATAGGAAAGTGTGAAGTCCACGCAATCGTCCACAGTGGGCGTGCCGGTCAGCGCCGGATCATTCGACCAGGTGCATTGTATGGTCACATCGGGTGGGCAGGTGAGTTGGGGCCCGAGGTTGTCTTCCACCACGAGTGTGGTCGTGCAAAAGTTGCCGGACGGAATATGCGTGGCTCGGACGGTAAGCACCTGCCCCAGCTCGTTGGCCGTCACCACAGGGCTGGTGGGAAGCAGGTTGCCCAACTGGTCGAACACCTCGACCAGAAAATTGGTCGGGCCGTTGGGCGTACAGATGTTGGGATTGTTCGGGTCTTCGAGTACCATGTCGTACAGTACCTCACCCTGGCAGGTGGCATCGAGCCCCACACTCACCAGGTTGTTGCAGATCATGGTACACTGGGCCGAAAGCCGGCTGAGGGGCCACCACGCCCCGATCAACAGCAGGGCAGAAAGCCAGAATCGGGGGCAGCACCTTCCACGCTGGAGGGTAATCGTGCTGTTCATAGGATCGTGTTTGTCAGTGTGTAATCGGTTTTTGCAGCGCCAAAGACCCCGCATTCCAAATGCATTGTTTCACCCTGTCACATACACGCAGCGGCCCCTGTGGCCACAGGCCGGGCCGGGTGCGCATTCACAGCCTTGTTCGAAAGGAATTCGATTCGGGATGAGGTGTAATCGGTTTTTGGGCCATCCGCATGCTGTGCAAGTTTCGGGTTGCAAGATTCGTCAAGTGTCACAATGCATGACAAATATACGCCATGTGTTCTTTTTTCAAAGGCGAAGAAGGACATGGCGCATCCAAAAATGGAACGACGAAGTATGTGAATGAGTGAGTGAGTGAGTGAGGAGTGAAGAGTGCGTTGTACCTCCGACCAATTTGACCGCTTTGACCATGTGCACCATCAAAATCACTCGGCCTTCACATGCAAGTCGTTGTACAGCGCAAAAAAACCATGGCTCGATGGCGCGATCGTCCATCGCCATCGCTTGCATCTTTTTTCCCGACTTGTAGCGGGTAGCACGCGGATTCACCCCAGATAAGATCGCAGGTCATTGCGACTGCGCGATTTGCGCAAGCGGCGGATGGCGCGTTCCTTCACCTGGCGCACGCGCTCGCGCGTCAGGCCGAATTGTTCGCCGATTTCTTCGAGCGTGAGTGGTTTCTGGCCATTGAGGCCGTAATAGGCGGCCAGCACCTCGCGTTCGCGGGGTGTGAGCATGCTGAGGTTTTCCTGCAGCTCTTTCTTCAACGACTCTTCCATGAGGTGCTCGTCGGGCAGGGTGCTTTCGTCGCTGGCCATGACGTCGAGCAGGGTGGCATCGCCGTCTTCGCCGCTGAGGGGAGCATCTACCGACTGGTGGCGGCCACCGCCCTTGAGCACGTTGGCCACCTCTCGCGGCGTCATGTCGAGCAATTCGGCCAGCTCGTCGAGGGTCGGCTCACGCTCGAATTCCTGCACGAACGACTGGAAAGCCTGGTTGACCTTGTTGTACGAGCCCACCTTGTTGAGCGGCAGACGAACGATACGGGAATATTCGACGATGGCCTGCAGGATGGATTGACGGATCCACCACACGGCGTAAGAGATAAATTTGAAGCCCTTGGTTTCGTCGAAACGGCGAGCGGCCTTCATCAGGCCCACATTGCCTTCATTGATCAGATCGCTGAGCGACAGCCCCTGGTTCTGGTATTGCTTGGCCACCGATACTACGAAGCGCAAATTGGCTTTGGTGAGCCGTTCCAGTGCTTCCTGATCGCCCTGTTTGATGCGACGCGCCAGCTCGGCCTCCTCCTCGGCAGTGAGCATGTCGATCTTGCCGATATCGTTGAGGTACTTTTCAAGGGCCAGGCTCTCGCGAGAAGTGATTTTGTTGGTAATCTTCAACTGACGCATGGGCATCCGGTTTTGGTATCTGGAAAATGGGGTTGAGCAGCAATGGGCGAGTGGTGTGTCCGGCCGCAGGCCCAAGTTAGTACGCCCCAACACTCAAAAAAGTTGCCATTTTTTGGCAGGCTATTGACTTTTTGCGAAATTTTGTTTACGCCATGACCCCCATCCGCAAAGCATGCG
Organism: Saprospiraceae bacterium; assembly: GCA_015490175.1. Taxonomy (GTDB): domain Bacteria; phylum Bacteroidota; class Bacteroidia; order Chitinophagales; family Saprospiraceae; genus WFYJ01. The sequence goes on from WFYJ01000174.1 coordinate 5,597, forward strand.
CGTAAAAGAGCACCTTGATGCCAAATTTTCACACGCCTTTTCTTCCAGCTACTGTAAAAAGTTGAGGGTGAGCGTGAAGGGTTTGGAGTTCAGGGTTTACAACTCTGTGAAAATCAGTGCGTGCTCAGTGGCGCTCTGTGTAACTGTGAATGATTTTCCGACTTTTTCAGCAGGCTCTTGGGTGGTGTCCTTAAATAGATGATTGCGCATCCTGAAAATGGACCGGCTGCAAAAGGTGTTGCGTGTAGGGTTGAGGGTTGAGGGTTGAGGGTTGAGAGTTTTTATTGCTGATTATCAGTTTTTTGTCAAATCCTCGGTTCTTCGATTCTTCGCTTCCTCAGTCATTGAAACCGCAGCTTCGGCCGAAAAAACAAGCAAGCCGCCTGCACACGCGGTACAGGCGGCTTGTCCTTCAGGCGTCAGATGACGCAGCGGGCAAGTATCACTGCTTGGTGAGCACCATGCGGCGCGCAGGCGAACCCAGACCGCAGTCGCCCGTCGCTTCGAGGTATTCCACGACGATCACGGCATTCGGATCGGAAATATTGATCGGGTTGCCGGGACCGGGCTGGAAGATGATGTTGTTGCCACAACCCACACCCGTATCCGTGGTCAGCAGTACAACCTGGTCGCAGACGAAATCAATCTTGACCGTCACGTCGAAGCAACCGTACTGCTCCAGATAGCAGGCACTGAACTGGCGCTGGGTCGAAGAGCCCGGCACAGTGCTGAGCGTCACGACTTCCTCGCGCAGCGAGCTGCCAAAGCCATCGGTGATGGGCGGATCATAGGTCAGCATGTAGTTGCCCACGAAGATGTCGTCGGGCAGCGGGCAGGTAGCTTTCAGTACCCACTCGAAGTGTGCCTGGAAAGCCGGACCGTTCACAGCGCCGGTCGAGTTGTCGGCCGAGAAGGTGCGGCCGTCGTTCATCGTCAGCGTGGTGAAGAAGTAGAACTGGTCGTTGGCCTTCAGGTCGTCGGCACTCAGACCAAACAGGTCGAGCAGCTCCTGCAGCGTCACCGTCACATCCACCTGCTTGAAGCCGTTGGCGTTGGTGGTGAAGTCGCTCGAGCTGATCGAACGCAGACGCGTCGGGCCGGCCGACTTGTCGCCGTTATCCGGATTGTTGTCAATGTAAGTTACGTCGAGGTCGTAGGTCGAAACCAGTGCGCCCTTCTCGAGGTCCACCAGCTCCACACTGTAGCTATAGGAAGCCGAACCCAGATTGGCCAGGTCGAGCTCGCGCGGCGTCTCCTCGACGAGGCGCGGGTAGGCGCCCTTGCCCACGATATCGAACGTCAGGATCGGACTCTTGTCCGGATCGGCGCACGACGAAATCAGCAGGGCCGCCGCTATCATGGAAAAAAATGAAAGTTTTTTCAACATGGTGAAAATCGTTTTTGATTGATTGAATGAAGATCCACTGAATTGACCGAAGGGCGGAATCAGGGGGTTGCCCCCTGCCGGGGCAACCCTCCGCTCCCCGAATATCAATACAGCTTGGCAGAACCGTCATCCCACCATACGCGGTCGGTAATGTTTTTCTGCGTGGCGTTCTGGTTGCGGTTCACATATACCGAAGGATACAGTGCCGAATAGGTGAACAGCGAGCCATCGGGCTTGAACGAAGCCGGTTCGATGGTCGGCTGAATCTTGAGCGGCATGCCCGTACGGCGATAGGCGTTGTAGGCCTCGATACCGTTGCCCCACAGTGCAATGAGGTACTCCTTCATCACGATGTTGAGGCGCTCGGTGTCGTCGGCGGCATTGTCGTACTGGTCGAGTACGTAAGCCACGTAGTCGTCCACCTTGGCCATGGCCGGATCGACGAGCAGCTCCTGCACCGTACCCTCGTTGATGCCGATTTTCACCGTTTGCGAGAACTGGGGCGAGGTAAAGCTCATCACCTTGGCCATCGACTTGCGGATGCCGCTCTCGAGGAGCGCACGCGCATCGTCGTTGGTACCGATCGTCAGGGCTGCTTCGGCACGCATGAAGTCTACGTAGGAAGCCAGCAGAATGGGAGCGATACCGGCGCCGCGTGCGCCCAGCTCACCCTGCTGCTGCGTGTAGGTGAACTGGTTGTCGTCGAACATACCGCCACCCGGGTACAGACCGTACACCGTGCGGATCGGACCATCAGGCGGAATACCCGAGCCGTTCAGGTGGTCACGGCCGTAGTAGCCCATCTCGAGCACGCAGTAGGGCAGGCGCGGATCCACCTGGATGTAGTGATCGGGCTTCTTGTCCTGATCGGGAAATTCGCTGAAGATGCACGAGTACACGTTCTGATCCTGAGCGAACGCATCGCTCGTCTGGCGGTAGAAGTACCAGCGGATGCGCGGGTCGGTGACGGGGTTGCCGTCGGCGTCCAGCTTTTCATAGGCCAGCAGCCACATGTAGTAGTTGGCCATGTACGTGCCGTCGTTCGACTCGTACGAGTTGGAATAGAACGGATGACGGCTGTCGGGGTTGAGACGGTTGGTGCTGTAGTGGAACTGGAAGTCTTCGCTGTTGTCGTCGATGAAGTCGCCGTCGCCGACGATCTTGTTGATCTTGGCGGCAGCGCCCTGCGGATCCACGAGGCGCGTGGTCACGGCCATGCGCAGCTTGAGCGTCTTGGCAGCGGTGATCCACTTGGCCACATCGCCGTCATAGAACAGGTCGGCAGCGGGCGGGGCAGCCTCGGTGGCTTCGAGCTGGGCGATGGCTTCGTCGAGCAGCGCTTCGGCCGCAGCGTACACTTCCGCACCGGGATCGGCCTGCGGGCTGATCACATCGGTGCCCTGGCCGGCTTCGCTGTAGGGCACATCGCCGAACAGGTCCACCAGCGTCATCATCACATAGGCCTTGAGAATCTTGGCCATGCCGGCGTGCACGTCCAGGCCGCGCTCTTCAGCGAGGGCCACGAGTGCGTCCACATCCGGAAATACGCCGGCGTAGGCCGTAGTCCACAGACCATCGAAGTTCTGGGCGCGGAAGGCATCATTGTAGGTAAAGCCGCCGCCCCAGTGGCGCATGCGCGTCACACCTCCGGTAAAGCCCCAGGTGCCCTGGAAAAAACTGGCCACGTTCAACTGAATGCTGTTGAACAGATCGTTCGGGTTGGCCTTGTCGGGCGACACGGCGTTGGGGTTGTCCTGCAGGTTGAGGTCGGTCATGTTGCATGACGCTACCCCCAGTACCAGGACCAGGATCAACAATTTATTGAGGAATTTCATAATTATCTCTTTTTCAATTTTTTGATTGAAAACATCTGATCAGACGTCGCTGAACAGACTCAGAAAGTCAGGCTCAGGTTCACACCGTACTTCTTGGCCGTGGGCCCCGTCACGAACTCCATGCCGCGACCGTTGCCTACACCCGTCGAAACGACATCCGGGTCGTAGTTCACACCTTCGGGGAAGTTCGGCGCCTTGAAGAACAGGTTCTCGCCATAGAGGCGCAGCGAAGCCGAACCGAAGGGCGTGTTCTCGAGCAGACCGCTGGGGAAGTCGTACGACAGGCCCACCTCGCGCAGACGGATCACCGTGCCGTCGAAGATGGCGCCTTCGTCGGCGAAGAAGTAGGCGCGGAACGACACGTCGCCGATGTAGGCCTGGATGTCGTTGGGCGTACCGTCGGCCTTCACACCCGGCAGGATCACGGGCAGGAAGCGGTCGAAGTCGGTGTCGATGGTGTTACCGCGAGCCAGCATGGTAGCGGTCTGAATCGAGTAGATGTCGCCGCCATCCACGTACATCCACTGGAAGTCGAACGACAGGTTCTTCCAACTGATGGTGTTGATCCAGTTGGCCGTGTAGTTCGGAATCGGGTTGCCGATGGGAGCCACTTCGCCGGCAGGTACGTAGTTGCCGTCGGCACCTACGAGGCGCTCGCCGTTGAGGCGCTCGTACGGAATGCCGAGGATCACACCGTAGGGCTCACCCGGGATGGCGAAGTTGCCGAGGTTCGAAAAGCCGGAGATCAGCACCTGATCCACACCCGGGTAGATCTGGTTGACCGTGGTGTTGTACTTCGTGTAGTTGAGGCGGATATCCCAGGTAAAGTTGTCGTTCTTGACAGGGATGAGGTTCAGCTCGGCCTCGATACCCTTGTTCACGATTTCAGCGGCATTGACCGTAGTGTTGGTATAGCCCGTCGAGGGATCCAGATCGAGGTCAATGATCAGGTCGGTTGACAGCTTGTTGTACACCGACACATCCACACCCACGCGCTTTCTCAGGAAGCGGCCTTCCAGACCGAACTCCGTTTCGGCGTGCAGCTCGGGCCTGAGGTTCGGGTTACCCAGGCGGTTGTCCACTGCATGAGTGTTGAGCGTCTGGTTACCCCGCGTGACGAAGACATTCGTGCTTGCAGCCAGTACGCTGCGCGTCTGATACGGATCGGGATAGCCGGCCGACGTACCATAGCCCAGACGCAGCTTCAGGTAGTTGATCATCTCGTTGTTCTGCAGGCCCGGGATGGCCTCGGTGGGGATGAACGAGACGCTGGCCGAGGGGTAGAAGATGGAGCGGTTGGCCTTTTCGAGCGTCGAGGTCCAGTCGTTGCGGCCCTGCAGGTTCACGTACAGGAAGTTCTTGTAACCCAGCGTGGCCGTACCGTACAGACCGAGCGTGTTCTCGCGGCCACTGAAGGAGAAGCTGTTGTGCTCGATGAAGTTGTCGTGCGTCAGCAGACCGAAGATAAACTGCTGGGTGCTGGTCGTGCGCTGCAGGTCAATGGCCTCGCTGCGGATGTTGAAACCGACCACACCGTTGAGCGAGAAGTTGTCCGACAGGCGAGTGTCGTACAGCAGGTTGAACACCTGGTCGGTGATGCGGTTCAGGCGCGTCGAGGTGGTCAGCTCGCCATTGGGCACCTGCGAACCGCCTTTGTCGATCTCGCGACGCTGCTGCTGCGTGTACTGGTCAATACCGACGCGGTACAGAGCCGTCAGCCAGGGCGCCAGCTCGTACGAAGCTTCGAGCGTGGTGAAGAAGCGGCGAATGGCCTCCTTGTCGCGGGCGTGGTTCAGCGTCCACAGCGGGTTCTGGATGGCCGAACCGCGGCGGTAGTACACCATCGAACCGTCAATGGGGCTCTCATACGGCAGGTTCAGCAGGTCGATGCTGCGCGGCGTGTAGATCAGGTTGGCGAACAGCGAAGCACCGGCAGGGTTCGAGCCGAAACCTGCGGCCGCCGGCGGCGCCACGCGGTCGTTCTGGATGAAGTTGAACGTGGCGCGGATGTTCAGGCCGTTGTTCAGTTTCGTCTGGGCACCCAGACCGAAGTTGTGCTTCTGCAGGAAGTTGGTCGGATTGCCCTGGGCGTCGCGCGGCGTAAAGCCTTCGTCGGTGAAGTAGGTGTACGTCGCACTCATGGAAGTGTTGTTGCCCAGGTTCTTGGCGATGCGTACCGAGGTGTTGGTACCCATACCCGTGTCGAAGAAGTTCTCGACCGAGGGATAAGGCTTGTACGGATAGCGCACGCCGCGGAACTCGGGGAAGTCATCCCAGTACTGCGGCTGGTCGTAGGGGTGCTCGATCGTACCGTCTTCGGCAATGCCGTTGCTGCCACGTACGGTGAAAGCAGGACCCCAGTTCGAGAAGAACCAGCCGAAGTTGCCCGAGAAACCGTTGCCGTAGGTGTTCTGGTACCTGGGCAGGTTGGCAATCTGGGTAAAGTGCACCGTCTGGTTGAGCGTGATCTCGAAGCCCTCATCGGCGCCGAGGCCCTGGCCGTTCTTGGTGGTGATCAGGATCACGCCGTTGCGGCCGGCCTCACCGTAGAGCACCGTAGCGCTCAGACCCTTCAGAATGCTGATCTCGGCGATGTTGTTGGGGTCCAGATCGAGGAAACGGCTCGAAGCCGTGGCGCCGCCCTGAACGAAGTTGCGGTCCGAGTTGGTCGAAGCGTCGAAGGGCACACCGTCCACGATGAACAGCGGCTGGTTGCTGCCCGTGATCGACGAGTAACCGCGAATGATGATGTTGGTACCCGAACCGACCAGACCCGACGTCTGGGTGATGTCTACACCCGTGGCCTTACCGCGCAGGATACGGCCGATGTCGGCTTGCGGGCGGTTGGTCACCAGCTCCGTCGAAATAGTGGAAACGCCGTAACCAAGGGCCTTCTTCTCCCGGCGGATACCCAGACCCGTTACGACCACCTCGCTCAGCTCCTCGGCGTAGGGCTCCAACTGGATGTCCACTACGTTCGAAGCGCCGAGCTCCACTTCCTTGGTAGCGTAGCCCGTATAGCTCACTACCAGTGTGTTTGCGCCCTCGGGCACTTCCAGAGAGAAGCTGCCGTCGAGGTCGGTCACGGTACCAGTAGAAGTCCCCTTGACGAGGATACTGGCACCGATCAGCGGTTCACCGTTCACGTCGGTGACCGTACCCGTCACGGTGCGCTGGGCCAGCATCGTCCCGATGCCAAATAGCACCAGCATCACAACCATTGAGAGTTTTTTCATACGAATCCAATTTTATTGAATGAATCGGGTAAAAAATTTGCCTTGCAAATTTAGAAAGGGAATCCACTTTTTCGCTTGAGTGATCCGGGGCGAACTTCAAAGACCCTGTATGCAAGTGGCTGGTTTAGTGGGGAAAGCGTTACAGGCCCATACTCAGACCACAACCAAAACGAACAACCGTTCGATTCGCTGCCTGCCCCGCCGCTTTTTTTCTGCTGCGCCTTTGCGCCTTTTTCCGATCGCTTCAGCAGGCCGGGCCAGGCGGCTGCAAATATACAGCAGCCTCAAAATTTTGCCATTCAGCCGACATTTTTCTCCAACATTCCTGTGGCCCGCCCCCCCGATCGGGCAAAATCATTTGCCACCGCGTCAGCGCCGGTACCTTCCAACCTGTTGATAATGAACGCAGGCACCCCGCAAAGAAAAAAGACGCATGCCCCATCAGGCCATGCGCCTTGTATACCCGTATCAATGTGGTTCGGGAAATCCCGTTGCAATGGCTGAGGGTGTAGTGTTGAGGATTTGGCGCTTACAACTCTGTGAAACTCAGTGCGCGCTCAGTGGTTCTCTGTGTAACTGAATGAGTTATCGACTTTTTCAGCAGGCTATAGAATCGAATCCTCGGTTCTTCGGGTTCCTCGATTGCTCAATCAAAAATGAGCATAGTCCATCGTCTATCGTCCATCGTCAATAATTCCCAAACCGGATTGCGCCGGTTGCTATTCGCCTTTCGGCAAATGCGACCCGCCTGCTTACTGTACCGTCTTGATCGTACAACCGATGGCGCGCGTAAAGTCAGGATCGGGTTGTTTGCCCGCTTCGATGGCCGCGATGGCCTCTTCGACGTAGCGCCGCGTCGCGTTATCGGGCTTGCGCGGGCTGTCGTCAATGGCGCCGATGTAGCGCACCACGCGATCCTTGTCGAGCAGGAAGACGTGGGGCGTGCGCTCGGCGCCATACTGAGGATATACCTTCTGGCCCTCGTCGAAGAGATACAGGAAGGGGAAGCCCTTTTCACGGGCGCGCTTCTTCATTTCCTCGAAGCTGTCGCCCGGCTGGGCGGCGGGGTCGTTGGGGTTGATGGCAATGACGGGCCAGCCCCTGGGCGCCATCTTGTGGTGCAGCTCGATGAGCCGGTCTTCGTACATGCGCGAATAGGGGCACGTATTGCAGGTAAAGGTCACGATGAACCCCTTGGCATCCGGAAAATCCGCAAGCGAGTGGTACTGGTCGTCCACGCCTTTGAGGCGAAAATCGGGGGCCACGTCGCCCACCTTGAGCCCCTGAGCCAGACTTTGCCTGAGCTGATGGTTGGACGTGAAGGCGAAAGCAGCGGCACAGGCCAAGAGGGCGAAGAGTCCGAACATTCTGAGCATGAGTCGCTCCATTTTTTGTGAGTGAGTGAATTCCGGGTGATTTCAGGCAAAGCGTGACGGCGTGACAGCGTGACGCGTGTCCACTATAGATAACATGAGCCTACTGAAAAAAGTCCGTGACGGCCCCGAGTTTCGGAGCCTGTCCCGGCTTGCCGGGAGCAAGCAGTGACAACCCCGAAAATCGGGGCAGGCAGTGACGCGCGATACCATAAATAACAAACTGAATTAAAACAAAAAACACATTGCGAATCGTTGCGTCCCCCGACTTGAGTCGGAGCCTGCCTCCGACAAGTCGGAACAAGTCGTTGCGTGAGATTTTGTTTTTTTCAGTGGCCTCTTTACACCAAATCCTCAACAAAGGTAGGCCCCAAAAGGATGCAGGTCAAGGGGCCGCCGCGTCCTCATGACCGCTGCAGCTTGCGCGCCGTGCGCTCCACCTGTTTCCACACGCGCAGCAGGTTCTCGCCACATATTTTCTTGATGTCGCGTTTGCTGTAGCCCCGGCGCAACAGCTCGTAAATGAGGTTGGGATAAGCCGAGGCGTCTTTCAGCCCCACGGGCAGCGAGTCCCCCACCCCGTCGAAGTCGGAACCGAAACCCACGTGATCGACGCCGACGAGCTGCACCACGTGATCGATGTGGTCGGCGACGCGCGCCACGTCGGCGAAGAGCTCATCGCGGTGGGCGTCCATATACGCCCGGACGACAGCCTGCGCCTCCTCACTGTCCCGATCGAGGCCGAGCGAGTCGAGCCGGCGGCCCAGCTCGGCGCGCATCTCGTCGCGTTTGCGGGCCACCCCGCCATCGAGGAAGGTGGAGCCGAAATTGATCATGATGACGCCACCATTTTCGGCCAGCGCCCGGATCATGTCATCGTTCATGTTGCGCTCGAAACCCGGCGTAAACTTCCGACACGAGGAATGCGAGGCGATGCAGGGCGCTTTCGAGATCTCCATCACCTGCCAGAACGTGCTGTCCGACACGTGCGAGATGTCGACCATGATGCCCACGCGGTTCATTTCGGCCACCACCTGACGCCCGAATGGGCTGAGCCCGTTCCAGGTGCGCGTCGTGTCGTAGCTCGAGTCGCAGATCAGGTTGTCTTTGGCATGGGTGAGCGTGATGTAGCGAATGCCACGCCTGTGGAAATACGCCACGTTGGCCAGGTCGTCTTCGATGCCCGAGCCGTTTTCCATGCCCATGGGCAGCGAGACAAGGCCTTTCCTGAAGTTGCGGCGCACGTCGGCCGGACTGTACGCGAGTGCAAACTTGTCGGGATGGGCCTGGACGATGCCTTCCACCATCTGGATCAATGAGTCGGCCAGGCGCTTCGAGGCGCCGCGCTCCTGTTGCAGGCGCGCCGGCAGGTAAATGGACATGAACGGCGCATCGAGCCCTCCCTTTTTGGCGCGCACGTAGTCAAAATCGCCCTCGTCGGTTTGCACGGGCAGGTTCAGATACGCAGGCTCCAGGCGGAAGTGGTGCTCCCTGAGCCTGTAGGGCAAGTCCACGTGCCCGTCCACGATAATGTACTTGTGCGCCAGCTCGTCGGCCAGCGCGCGCAGGTCGGCCTCACTCATGTGCGTTGCATTTTGGCTGTAGCCAAAAGTGACCAGAAAGCCACAAAATGCTACGAAAACGGAAAGCTTTTTCATGACAGATCAGATTTTTGTCGGGTGAAAAATATACCTGAAACGAAGTGGTTTGGGAAAACCGGTTGTGAAAGTTGAGGGTTGAGCGTGTAGCATTGAGCGTTTGGCACCCCTCAGGCGAATTTCGTGCGCTCGGTCACTCCCTCACTCCATCGCTCTTCTCTCCATCTCATGAAAATCGACCATCGTCAAAAATTCCCAAACCGGATTGCGTTGGGGATATTCGCTACACTCATATCTGCACCAGCTCCCACACCTGCGGTCCCGTGAAATGGAGCGTCTGGAACCCCATTTGCCGGGCCGCCTCGATGTTGCGCAGGTTGTCGTCGATGAAGAGGCTGCGCTTCGGCTCGATGCGGTAGCGCTCGATGAGGCGCCGGTAGATCTCGGCAAAGGGCTTGCGCGTGCCTTCCTCGCCGCTTACCACGATGCCCTCGAACCAGTCGAGAAAGTCGAAGCGGCGACGCGCCACCGGGAAAGTCTCGGCCGACCAGTTGGTCAGGGCCAGCAAGCGCACATCTCCTCTTTCTTTCAGCTTGCGCAAAAACGCCACCGACGGCTCGATGACCCCGCCCAGCATCTCTTCCCAACGGTCGTAATAGGCCCGAATGTAAGGTTCCCAATCGGGAAATTGGCGAACCAGCAGCTCGGTGCCTTCGGCCAACGGCCGGCCCGCGTCCTGCGCCTCGTTCCACTCGGGCGTGCACACGTGCATCAGAAACCAGCGCATGCGCTGCGCGTCGTCGAACAATTTTCGGAAAAGATATTCGGGGTTCCAGTCGATCAGGACGCCGCCGAGGTCGAAGACCACGGCCGCTACAGGTGATTGGTCAGACATAGCGCATGCATTCGGGTGATCAGGCCTGCCAAGGTAGGACTTCCCGACGGCATTGCCACATCAGCGAAAATTCGCTGAACAGTTTTCGCCTCTATCCCATTTTGCCTATGTTTGCACACCCTTCGGGCCTGCCGGCCTGTCCATTATTCAACTCAAAAAACTGACCGATGAAGCTTCTGGTATGCATCAGCAAGACACCGGACACGGAAGCCAAAATCCAACTGGCCGCCGACGGCAAAAGCCTCGACACCTCGGGCATGAAGTACATCATGAACCCTTATGACGAGTGGTATGCTCTGGTGCGGGCCCTCGAGCTGGTGGAAGCCAACGGTGGCACGGTAACGGTCGTCAACGTAGGCCCTGCCGACAACGACCAGATCATCCGCAAGGCCCTGGCCATAGGTGCCAATGATGCCGTGCGCATCAATGCCGAGCCGACCAGCGCCTGGTTCGTGGCCCATCAGATTGCGGCTTTCGCCAAAAACGAAGGCTACGACATCATCTTCTGCGGCAAGGAAACCATCGACTACAACGGCTCGGAAGTGCCCGCCATGCTGGCCGAGCTGCTCGACCTGCCCTTCGTGTCCTGGGCCAGCAAGCTCGACATGGAAGGCGACACCGCTACCATCCAGCGCGACATCGAGGGTGGCGTCGAGATCGTGAAGGTCAAAACGCCCTTCGTGGTGAGCGCGGCCAAGGGCATGGCCGAACAGCGCATCCCCAACATGCGCGGCATCATGATGGCCAAGCGCAAGCCGCTCAAGGTCGTTGAGCCCGTGCCGGCAGAAGATCCGGTAGCCATCGTCCAATACGCCATGCCGCCGGCCAAGAAAGGAGTCAAGCTCGTCGATCCTGAAAACATGGACGAGCTGGTACGCCTGCTCCACGAAGAGGCCAAGGTGATTTGAAAGTAGCGGGTTGAGCGTTGAGTGTTGAGTGTTTCAAATTGACTATCAACAGCTCGCTCAAATCCTCGATCCCCCGATTCTTCGGTTCCTCAAAAAAAACCGTCCATCGTAAAAAACAACAACCATGTCTGTATTGGTATTTGCAGAAGCGCCGCAGGGACAATTCAAAAAAGCCGCCTTCGAAGCGGTGACCTACGGCCGCAAGACCGCCGACCTGCTCGGCACCGAATGCCATGCCCTCGTACTGGGCGAAGCCGAGAATCCCGCCCAGCTGGGCACCTGGGGCGCCCACAAGGTATGGCACGCCACCCACGACAACCTGAATACTTTCGACAGCCGTAGCTGGGCGGCAGCCATTGCCCAGGCTGCAGAAAAGACCGGTGCCACGGTGGTCGTCATGAGTCATACTTCGACCGGCAAATCGGTAGAAGGGCGCGTGGCCATCCGCCTCGGCGCCGGTTCGGTGTCGGGCGTGAGCCGGTTGCCCACCATCGATGGCGGACAGTTTCACGTGGTCAAGCCCGTGTTCTCGGGCAAGGCCTACGCCACCTTCGAAATCAAGACCGAGAAGAAGGTGTTGTCGGTCATGGGCAACGCCGTGCGCCCCGAGACGCTGGGCAGCGAAGCGCCCGTCGAAGCCCTCAGCCTCGACGTGCCCGCCCCCGCCGTCGAAGTGGTCGAGGTGAAGCGCGTGGAAGGTCGGGTGCCCCTGCCCGAAGCCGAGATCGTCGTATCGGGCGGCCGCGGCCTCAAAGGCCCCGAGAACTGGGGCATGATCGAGGAGCTGGCCGAAGTGCTGGGCGCCGCCACCGCCTGCTCGCGCCCCGTGGCCGACATGGGCTGGCGCCCGCATCACGAACACGTGGGCCAGACCGGCCTTGCCATCCGACCCAACCTCTACATCGCCATCGGTATCTCGGGGGCCATCCAGCACCTGGCCGGCGTCAACAACTCGAAGGTCATCGTGGTGATCAACAAGGATCCCGAGGCGCCCTTCTTCAAGGCGGCCGACTACGGCGTGGTGGGCGACGCCTTCGAGGTGGTGCCGCGCCTCATCGAAGCCATCAAGCGCTTCAAGGCACAGCAGAACTGATCGCGATCGGCATTTTTTTGCTTTCGCAAAACGCGGCCCTGCCCTCTGCCGGCAGGGTCGTGTGCTTTTTGGGAGTTCGCGCCGAATGTCGTTTTTTTGGCGCGACCAATTGAGCGAGTGAGCGAGTGAGCGAGTGAGCGAGTGCGCGAGTGCGCGAGTGAGTGAGTGAGTGAGTGAGTGAGTGCCGATTCAACCGATTTTACCGATTTGACCGATTACACCTATTCCCCGGATCACTTTGATCGGTAATATACTTTCACGCAACGCCACAAGCCATGAAACTCCGCATCCAGGGCAATTCCATCCGATTGAGGCTGAAGCAAGGCGAGGTAAAGCAACTCGCCGAGCAGGGCATGGTGGCCGAGGCGGTGTCGTTTGGCGAAAGCCGACTGGGCTACCGCCTCGTCGCCCGACCCGACCTGAACGAGCTGCAGGCCGCCTTCGACGGCCAGACCCTCGAAGTGCGCGTGCCGGAACAGCGCGCGCGCCACTGGGCCGCCACCGACGAGGTGGGCATGCAAGCCGAACAGCCCCTGCCCGAGGGCGGTCACCTGCGCATCCTCGTGGAAAAAGACTTCAAGTGCCTCACCGACCGGCCGCACGAGGACGAAAGCGACAGCTTCCCGCATCCGGGCGAGGGCAAACTGAAGTGCTGAAGAAGAGGTTGAGGGTTGAGGGTTGAGGGTTTAGGGTTTAAAGTTTACAACTCTGTGAAAATCAGTGCGTGCTCAGTGGCGCTCTGTGTAACTGAATGATTTTTCGAGTTTTTCAGCAGGCTCTTGAATCGAATCCTCGGTTCTTCGGTTCCTCGATTGCTCAATCAAAGATGTCCATCGTCCATTGACTGAATCATCAGGCCCAACTACACATAAAAACCATGAAAATACCAGCCAACGATCCGAGCTTGCGCTCCTGGGTACCTGTGCAGGAAGGGAGCGATTTTCCGATACAGAATCTGCCGTTCGGCGTGTTCCGCACGGCGGCCAATCCCGAGCCGCGCGTAGCCACGGCCATCGGCGACCAGGTGGTTGATCTGGCGGTGCTGCACGATCTGGCCTACTTCGACGGGCTCGATTTGCCGAAAGGCATCTTCCGCCAGCGCTGGCTCAACCCCTTCATGGCGCTGGGCCGCGAAAAGGGGCGCGCCGTGCGCAACCGCCTCAGCGAACTGCTGCGCGAAGACAATGAGGACGTGCGCCACCATGCCGCCCACTTCCTCATCCCCATGGATCGGGCCGAGCTGCTGTTGCCCGTGAATGTGGGCGACTACACCGACTTCTATTCCAGCCTCGAGCACGCGACCAATGTGGGCACCATGTTCCGCGGCAAGGACAACGCCCTGATGCCCAACTGGAAATGGCTGCCCGTGGGCTATCACGGCCGCGCCAGCAGCATCGTCGTGTCGGGCACGCCGGTGCGGCGCCCGTGCGGGCAGTATTTGCCGCAAGGCGAAGAAAAACCTGCCTTCGGACCTTCGCGCCTGCTCGACTTCGAGCTGGAGATGGCCTTCGTGCTGTGCCGCGAAAACCCGCTGGGCCAGCCCGTGTCGGTGCACGAGGCCGAGGACTATATCTTCGGGCTGGTGCTGTTCAACGACTGGTCGGCACGCGACATCCAGAAATGGGAATACGTGCCGCTGGGCCCCTTCCTCGGCAAGAGCTTCGCCAGCACCATCTCGCCTTGGGTGGTCACCCTCGACGCGCTGGAGCCCTTCCGCGTGCCGGGACCGAAACAGGACCCCGAGCCGCTGCCCTACCTGCGCTGTGAGGGCGCGCACAACTTCGACATCCACCTCACAGTGGACATCCAGCCCGAGGGAGCCGACGCCACGACCGTGTGCCGCTCCAACTTCCGATACCTGTACTGGAGCATGTGCCAGCAACTGGCGCACCACACCGTCAACGGCTGCAACATGCGCGTGGGCGACATGTGCGCCTCGGGCACCATCAGTGGCCCCACGCCCGACGCCTACGGCTCGATGCTCGAGCTGACATGGCGCGGCACCAGGCCCCTGAAACTGGCCGACGGCAGCGAACGCAAGTTCCTGCTCGACGGCGACACGGTCATCATGCGGGGCTGGTGTCAGCACGAAAATGGCGTGCGCATCGGCTTCGGCGACGCGGCCGGCAAGGTGCTGCCCGCACGTGAGTGAGGGCTCGTGGTTCTTGGCTCGTGGGTAAGGGCTCGTGGCTCGTGGCCCTCCTCACTCCTCAATCCTCTCTCCTCACTCCTCTCTCCTCGCCGCCAGCGGTTCGACGCGGCGCCCCTGCAGGATGCTGTTGACGATGACCTCGCCGTGGTGGCGCGTGTTTTCGATGAACAGCTTGCTGGTATTGAGGCCGGCCTGCACTACGCCTGCCAGATAGACGCCCGGCAGGTTGGTCTCGTAGGTGGCCGGGTCGAAGACGGGCGTGCGCTCTTCGTCGTCGCGGATGGCGATGCCCAGCTTTTGCAAAAAGTCGTAATCGGGCTGATAGCCCGTCATGGCCAGCACCCAGTCGTTTTCGATCTCGACGAGCCCCTCGGGCGTGCGCAACACGACCGAGCGGGGCTTGATCTCCTCGACGGTGGTGCGGAAAAAGGCCTTGATGCTGCCTTCCTTGATGCGGTTCTCGATGTTGGGACGGATCCAGTACTTCACCTTGGGATAGATGCTTTCGCCGCGGATGGCCATGGTCACCTCGGCCCCCTTGTACCAGGTTTCGAGGGCCACGTCGCAGGCCGAGTTGGCGGCGCCCACCACCAGCACCTTCTGGCCGATGTAGGGATGCGCTTCGTCGTAGTAGTGCTTCACCTTGGGCAGTTCTTCGCCCGGCACGCCCATCAGGTTGGGCTTGTCGTAAAAGCCGGTGGCGATCACCACGTTGCGCGTGCGGTAGCTGCTCTTGTCGGTATGCACGGTGTAGCTGCTGTGGGTCTCGTCGTCGGGGCTCAGCCCTTCCATGCGCTCGTACAGGTGGATGCGCAGCTTCCAGAACTCGGCGATGCGGCGGTAGTATTCGAGCGCTTCGCGCCGCGTGGGCTTGTCGCCATGGGCAATGAAAGGCACCTGACCGATCTCCAGCCTGTCGGAGGTGCTGAAAAAGGTCATGTTGGTCGGGAAATGGTAGATCGAATTGACCAGCACGCCTTTTTCGATCACCAGGTAGTCCAGACCATGCCTGGCGGCTTCGATGGCGCAGCACAGGCCCGACGGGCCCGCGCCAATGATGATGAGCTCTTTCATTCCGAATCCTGGTTTTTTGTTGGTACCGATGCCTGCCGGCCGGAATCCGGGTGCGCCATTCGGGGCTTTTTGTTTGGCTGCCTTTCGGCAAATGCCGCCCGGGTTCAGAACGTGCCGTTGTTTTCGCGATACACCACGGCCGTCACCACCTGACCTACGGCTTTGAGCGTGCGTTTGCTGATGACGTCCATGTTGTCGGCCTGGGTGTGCCAGTGCGGCCCGAAGCCGGTATCCGTATCGGCCGGTTTGTTGATGATGTCGATCATGGGGATGCGGGCGATGGTCGAGACGAAGAAGTGGTCGTCGGTCACGGCCCCCGTCGTGGCATCCACGAAATACTGGCCATAGCCCATCTGTCGGGCCAGCTTCCAGATTTTGTTGACGAGCTGCGGCGCAAACGACATCGAAGCGCCCTCCTTGGCGAAGCGCGCGCCCCTGGCGCCCACCATGTCGAGCAGGATGCCGTAGCGGGCCCGGTAGCCGCTCACGTGCGGGTTGCGCGCCCAGTGTTGCGCGCCGAGGCACCACGATTCGGCGCTCGTGCCGCCGTCTTCGCCCTGGTCTTCGGCATCGAAGAAGATGATGTCCACACCCATGTCGATGGGATGCGTACCCAGCAGGCGCGCTATCTCGAGCAGCACGCCCACGCCGCTGGCGCCGTCGTCGGCGCCGGGCACCGGCAACTTCTGCTTGTCGAAGTCGCGCTCCTGATCCGACACGAAGCGGCTGTCCCAGTGGGCGGCCAGCAGGATGCGCTTTTGCGCCTCGGGATTGAAGCTGCCGATGATGTTGGTGCAGTTGAGTTGCCGGCCCGTGTAAGCGGTAGCGGTAAAGTCTTGCAGGATCACCCGCGCACCAAACGACTCGAGTTTGGCGGCCAGCCAGTCGCGGCACCGGCGGTGCGCTTCGGTGTTGGGTACGCGCGGCCCGAAGGCCACCTGTGCCGCCACCCAGGCATAGGCGGAGTCCTGGTTGAACGAAGGCACGGGCACCTTGCGCGCAGGTTGTTGTGTCACGGTCGTTTCGGGTGTTTTCTGGTCCTGTTCACAGGCAGGCAGCATGAGTATCAGGCTTGCGCCAAAAAGCAAACCCTTGAGCAATCGATTCATTGACCCGGCAATCATTTGGTTTTGTACAAAAAGGCGAAAATAGCAGACAATACCACACCAAACAAAGCCACGTTCATGGCGGTTTGGGTGAGATACGATTTCATGTTGAAATACGCTTCGGCCGCCTCCTGTGAAAAATAGCCGGTGGCCACGCTGTAAGTGATCATCGTGTCGAACCAGGACGGATTGACAAACGTGAGAAACGCCCATACCAACAACAGCGAGAGCGGCAGGGCCACGGCTGTCATGATCAGCCCCGAAACGAATCCTTCTTTCCAGCTCATGACCCCTTCGAGATCCTGATCGCGCTTTTGGCGCAAGCCCAGAAAGAAAACCAGCAAGGGCAAAACCAGGCCACCGGCCGTGTCCACGATGACGCCCCATTCGAGGTTGGGCGGCTCCTGCAGCCCGGCATAAAATTCAAAGCACAAAAAGAGAAACATCGACGTGGGCCACACGACCCCCCATTTGATCTCGGTCTGTCGGTTCATGTCCTGTTGCATTTTCGTCTCACGCCAGGAAGGCTACACGCGTTTGTTTTGAGGTTGAGGGTTGAGGGTGTAGCGTTGAGGGTTTAGAGTTTAAAGTTTTTCTGACTGATTGTCAGGGTTTTTTAAACACTCGATTCTTCGGTTCCTCGGTTCTTCAGCCAAAAACCGCAGCCTTCGGCCGCAGATGGACGCAGTTTGCGCGCAGCTTTTACCTGTCGTTGAGGGTTGAGGGTGTAGGGTTCAGGGTTTGCAACTCTGTGAAAATCAGTGCCTTCTCAGTGGCGCTCTGTGTAACTGAATGATCTTTTAGCCGCAGAAGACGCAGGTGGCGCGCAGTTTGCGCAGTTGGTCACTCCTTCACTCCATCTCTCTTCTCTCCATCTCAAAACATCCGTTGACTATCGTCAATAATTCCCAAACCGGATTGCGTTGAGTAGAAAACGCAGTTTGAACGCAGTTTTTGGTTGAAAATTCAGAGTTTAGAGCTTAAAGTTTTTCTTACTGACTATCAGTGTTTTATCAAATCATCGATTCTTCGGTTCCTCGGTTCCTCATTCATCGAAACCGCAGCTTTCAGCCGGCTTCATTGTTCCTTGCCAAAGTGGCGCCATCCCTGGGCTTTGAGGTCGTGCAGTCGCCCACCCTGGGTGTGCAGCTTGATGCCGTCTTCGGCCGGCACGATCTCGCCGGCGATGTAGATGTCGGGCAGGTATTTGACCTTGTCCACGTCCTCGGGGCGGATGGTGAACAGCAGCTCGTAATCCTCGCCGCCGCTGAGCGCGCAGGTCGTCGGATCGACGCGGAACTTGAGCGCCATCATTTTCGTCTCGTGGTGTATGGGCAGCCCCGACTCTTCGAGGATGGCCCCCACCCCCGACTGCTTGCAGATGTGCATCAGGTCGGAAGCCACGCCGTCCGACACGTCGATCATGGCCGTAGGCACCAGTTGTGCTTTCGCAAAAAGCTCGATCATGTCCTTGCGGGCTTCGGGCTTGAGCTGGCGGCCGATGAGGTACTGCTGGTTTTCGAGGTCGGGCTGGATGTCGGGATTTTCGAGCCACAGGCGCTTTTCGCGCTCCAGTATCTGCAGGCCGAGATAGGCGGCCCCCACATCGCCCGTGATGCAGATCAGGTCGCCCACGCGCGCCCCGTCGCGATAGACAATCTTGTCGGGTTGCCCGATGCCTACGGCCGTGACGCTGATGATGAGCCCCTTGAGCGATGAGGAGGTGTCGCCCCCCACCAGATCGACGCCGTAGAAGTCGCAAGCTGCCTTGATGCCGGCATAGATTTCATCTACTGCCTCGACGCTGAAGCGGCTCGACAACGCGATGGACACGGTGATCTGACGCGGCCGGGCGTTCATGGCGTAAATGTCGGACAGATTGACCACCACGGCCTTGTAGCCCAGGTGCTTCAGTGGGGTGTACATCAGGTCGAAGTGGATGCCCTCCACCAGCATGTCGGTGCTGACGAGGGTCAGGCCGTCCTGGTTGTCGATGACGGCGGCGTCGTCGCCGGGGCCTTTCACCGTCGAAGGCTGTCGCAACTCGAACTGCTGCACCAGGTGCTCGATCAGGCCGAATTCGCCCAGCTCGTTGATGTCGGTGCGTTCGGGTTGCGGGTTGTCTTTCGCGTCGCTCATGTGCTCGGGTTGATTTTGCCGAAAGGCAAAGATAGGGTTTGGCAGGTGAGGGAGAGGCGGAGTGACGGAGCGATGGAGCGATGGAGTGAGGAGTGCCGATTTCACCGGTTACACCGTAAAGCAAACGTTGCGTAACCTTG
The DNA here is from genome assembly GCA_015490175.1 of Saprospiraceae bacterium. Classification (GTDB taxonomy): domain Bacteria; phylum Bacteroidota; class Bacteroidia; order Chitinophagales; family Saprospiraceae; genus WFYJ01. Next base: position 24,533 of record WFYJ01000174.1, read on the forward strand.
CGCCGGTGCCAGCTGAAGCACCTCAACGCACGGCCCAGAGGCCGTGTCGCAACCATTGAAACGCACAACCCGAAGACATGTGGATACGGATACTTGCAGTCATGGCCGGCGGAGCACTGGGCAGCGCCCTGCGCTACCAGGCAGGCGGATGGGCTCATCGCCTGTTCGACGGCGTGTTTCCGACAGGCACGCTGGTGGTCAACGTCGCCGGTTCGTTTTTCATTGGCCTGCTGTGGAGCCTGTTCGAGGAAGGTGACCTGCACCTCAACTGGCGGCTCTTCCTCTTTACGGGCATGATGGGCGGCTTCACCACCTTTTCATCCTTCTCGCTGGAGACGCTCAACCTGGTGCGCACACGGGATTACGGCCTGGCCCTCGCCAACGTTTTGGGTAACAACCTGCTCGGCTTGCTGGCCGTGGTGGGCGGTTTCCTGCTGGGGCGGCTGATCCTGCAGGCCATGCGTTAGGCGAGCCAGGGTGCTGCGCACTTCGCAAAATTTCCGATTTTGCTCCATCATCAACACTCCCAGCCATGAAACAGGAAACACAGGGCATCCTGGTGCGCATTTTCATCGGCGAGTCGGACCGCCATGGAGCACTGTCGCTGTACGAAACCATCGTGCAGGAAGCGCGCCGCCGCAACATGGCGGGCGCCACGGTGTTGCGCGGCATCATGGGCTTTGGGGCCAGCAGCCGCCTGCACACCGCCAGGATCCTGCGATTGTCGGAAGATCTGCCCGTAGTTGTAGAGATCGTGGATACCGAAGCGCGCATCCGGGAATTCATGCCCTTCCTCGACGAGGTCGTCAAGGAAGGACTCATCACCATGGAAAAGGTGCAGGTGATCCGCTACCGCGGCAGCAAGCAGGAATAACGCGGCCGGGGTCGCTTCAGACGAAGTGCTTCAACATTACGATTTCGCGCTCGGTGAGGTAGCGCCACTGGCCGCGGCGCAAGCCCCGCTTGTTGAGGCCGGCCAGCCAGGTGCGGTCGAGTTTTTTCACCTCGTATCCCAGGTGCTCGAAGATGCGCCGGATGATGCGGTTGCGGCCCGAGTGCAAGATGATCCCTACCTCGTCCTTGCCGCGGCCGGCCACGTAGTCGATTTCGTCCACCTTGATGAAGCCGTCTTCCAGCTCGAGGCCCTGCCGGATGCGGTCGAGATCGACGGCGGCCAGCGGCTTGTCGAGCACCACGTGGTAGGCCTTGCGCACGCGCCGGCTGGGATGCATGAGCTTTTGCGCCAGCTCGCCATCGTTGGTCAGCAGCAGCAGGCCCGTGGTGTCGCGGTCGAGGCGCCCTACCGGAAAGACGCGTTCACGCACCTGGCCGCCCAGCAGGTCCATGACCGTCTTGCGGCCTTTTTCGTCCTGTACGGTGGTGATGACGCCCCTGGGCTTGTTCATCAGGATATACACCTTGCGCCCTTCGGGCTCGATGACACGCCCCTTGTACTTCACCACGTCGCCCTCCTGCACCTGATAGGCCGGGTTGTCCACCACGACCCCATTGACCTCGACCAGGCCGCGCTTCACCAGCTCGGCGGCCTGCCGACGCGCAGCGATACCACAGTGGGCCACGTACTTGTTGAGGCGCATGGGCCACTGCGACTCGCTCAGCGCGAGCTGGGGCTTCGTTCCGGGCGAATGAGGCTTGAGCTTTTTGCCGAACGACCGGCGCTTTTTCGGGTGGAAAGGCTTCCTCGACTTTGCGGGCATATCCTGTGCTGATTTTCCTGGCTTCCGCCAAACGCTGCAAACGCCGCAAAGGTACGACGGTTTTCAGCCCGGCTCATCAGCCCTGTAAAACTCGATGCAATCCGGCACGGAATTTTGAGAGGGAGTGAAGGAGTGAAGGAGTGAAGGAGTGAGGAGTGAGGAGTGCCGATTTTACCGATTATACTCAAATCAAAGTGGTTCGGGAGATCCTGTGGCAATGGTTGAGGGTGTAGTGTTGAGGGTTTAGAGTTTAAAGTTTAAAGTTTTTCTTGTTGACTATCAGGTTTTTGTCAAATACTCGATTCCTCGGTTCCTGAGCGCACTGAAAAAAGTCCGTGACGGCCCCGAAAGTCGGGGTAACGCGTGACGCGTAACACCATAAATAACAAGATGAATTAAAACAAAAAACACACTGCGAATCGTTGCGTCTTAGCGTCCCCGACTGGCGTCGGGACAAGCTGTTGCGTGAGATTTTGTTTTTTTTCAGGGGACTCGTTCCTCGATTGCTCAATCAAAAATGCCCATCGTCTATCGTCAATAATTCCCAAACCGAATTGCGTTGAGTATACACCGATTCGGCCGATTGAACCAACAAAATCACCTGACCTTCACAACCGGATTTCCCCAAACCACTCTGGTGCGAGTATATTGCACCACCAAGCAGACGGAGCGGCATTCATCTCGATTTTCACAGAGGCTGAAGCACACGCGCAGGCATGGGTGCTGCGCATACACTGCCGCCGGTTGTGGCGACGTTGACAACTTTTGCCGGAAGGCGAGGCCCTGGCACTCGAATTCCCCGAGCCGGCACCTTCCGACGCCACCTGCTGAGTATAATCGCAATCCGGAAACCGAGATACATTACGCTGCCATGGCATACCCGAAACCGGCTACCTTCACGCGCATCCTGCTCTGCCTGACCCTCTGGTTCGGCACGTCGCAGGTGCTGCCCGCTCAGGACAATACGCGCTACCTGCTCGAGCAGGCCCACCGCCTGTTCGAGGCGGGCCACTATGCCGAAGCGCTCGAGGGCTTCAGCGAATACCTCAATAACAAGCCCGAAGACTTCGCCGTTCAGCTCAAGGCGGCTATCTGCCTGTACCAGCTCAACCGCTTGCCCGAAGCCCGCAAAATTCTCCTCTTTCTTTCGAAGCAACGCACAGATGAGCGCGACGAAGCCTGGTTCTTTCTTGCGCGCATCGCCCATGCCAGCCACCAGTTTCGCCAGGCGATCGATTACTACAAGGAGTTTTTGCGGCTTGCGCCAAAAGACCATCCCTACCGCGAGATGGTCAAGGACGAAATCCGACGCTGCGCCCTCGGCATGCAACTGATGCTGGAGCCCGAAGCAGCCGTGGTGGAGAACCTGGGTGAAGGCATCAACACCGCCGACGACGAGTTTGCCCCCATCCCCAGCCCCAACTACGCCGACCGCCTCTACTTCTCGTCCATCCGGCCCGGCAACGTGGGTGGCGCCCGCACCGACGACGACCTGCCCGACCCGACGCTCGGCCACTTCTTCGCCGACATGTTTTCTGCAGCCGTACTCAACGGCCAGTGGGCCGGCGTGACCCCGCTGAGCTACCTGCTCAACAGCCCCATGCACGAGGTGGCGCTCGACTTCAGCGACGACGGCACGCGCCTCTACTTCTTCCGTGGCCAGACCCTTTTCAGCGGTGATGTGCTCGTCGATACCTTTCGCAACTCGCTCGCCCGCCAGTACTACACGCCCGTGCTGTTCGACGGCCCGGCACGCCCCTGGGAAGGCGACTGCGACCTGTTTTTCTTCAACGACACGACTCTGCTGTTCGCCAGCCGGCGCCCGGGCGGCTATGGCGGCCTCGACCTCTACGTCAGTCAATATCGCGAGGGCAGGTGGAGCGAACCGCAAAACCTCGGGCCCACCATCAATTCGCCCTACGACGAGCGCGCGCCCTTTCTCGCCATGGACGGCCGCACCCTCTACTTCAGCACCAACGACAGCCGGCGCAGCATGGGCGGCCTGGACATTCTGCGCAGCACCTTCAATGAATTTTCGGAAAGCTGGAGCACCCCGCGCAATATGGGCTTCCCCATCAACTCGGCCGGCGACGACGCCTACTTCCGACTCACCGCCGACGGCTACCGCGCCTTTTTCAGCTCTTCGCGAAAAACGGCACTCGGCAAGCGCGATCTGTACGTGGCCTACTTCGAGCAGGCGCGCGAAGAACAGCTCAGCGTGTCGTACCCGCCCTCCTTCGCCGACGTGGCCCGCATCAAGGCACTGGCCGCTCGGGACATGCAGGGCGAAGGCAGCCACAGCGCCCTGTACCCTGCCGACGAGGTCGTCGATCTCACCCTCGCACCCCTCTACTACGGCCACAACGACCTGCTGAGCCGACCGGCCAACATCAAGATTCTGGACCAACTGGCCTTCATCGCCAAAGCATTTCCGCAGGTGCGCATCGCCCTGTCGGCACATACTGACGACGCCACGCCCGTGCCCCTCGATGCCTTCCTCGCCGTCAAGCAGGCCGAGCGCGCCATGCAGTACCTGATCGAACAGGGCGCCCAGCCCGAACAGGTCGTCGTTCAGGGCTTCGGCAAGCAATATCCGGTGGCGCGCACCGACGTGACGGGCAAACACCTCGAGTCGAACCGCAGCCTCAACCGCCGCATCGAAATTGCGCTCGACGGCACCGAAGGCCTCCCCCTGCGCATCCGCCAGCAGCAAACGGACATCCCGGAAAGCCAGCTCGACCCGGCAGGCACCTGGTTCCGGAACAGCACCGCCGGCCTGCACTTCCGCGTGCAGATCGCCGAACTGGCCCAGATGTACCAGGGGCCGGCCCTCGCCGCCAACCCCCACCGCATGGTCGAGCGCCGCGGCGACAGCGAGACCTACCGCTTCATGGTGGGCCTGTACCAGACCTTCTCCTCAGCGCAGGTGCTGGCCGACAACCTGGCCATGCAGGGCCTCGAAGAGGCGCGCGTGGTCGCGTACGTGGGCCCCTTCCGCATCGAGTCCGCAGAAGCCCTCGAACGGCTCAGCAAGAAGTACCCCGAACTGCAGCAATACAGGCTGTAACAGTTTGCGAGAGGGAGCGAGGGTGTGGCAGAGAGAGGAGAGAGGAGTGAGGAGTGAGGAGGGCCACGAGCCACGAGCCCTCACCCACGAGCCACGAGCCGCCTTCCGGCAAAATCGGATCAATAGTACACGTAACGACGCACACGCGCCACGTACTTGGCCAGACGCACCACCTGGCAGGAATAGCCGTATTCGTTATCGTACCACAGATACACGGTTGCCTGACTGCCGTCGGCCGAGACGATGGTCGAGGGAGCGTCGACAACCGAGCTGGTAGTCATGCCAATGGCATTGCTCGACACGAACTCCTCCGAGGCAGAATAGTGAATCTGTTCCATGAGCGGGCCGCGCAGCGAGGCCACCTTGAGCGCCTCGTTCACCGCCTCGCGGGTCACCGGCTTGCGCAAATGGAGGTTGAGGATGGCCAGCGACACGTCGGGCACGGGCACGCGCACCGCATTGCCCGTCAGCTTGCCCTCCAGCTCGGGCAAGGCCTTGGCCACGGCCTTGGCCGCACCCGTCGTCGTGATCACCATGTTGACGGGCGCACCGCGGCCCCGACGCGGCTTCTTGTGAAAGTTGTCGAGCAGGTTCTGGTCGTTGGTGTAGGCGTGAATGGTTTCCACATGGCCTTTCTCGATGCCAAACGCCTCGTGCAACACCTTCAGGGCCGGCACGATGGCATTGGTCGTACACGAGGCCGCGCTCAGCACGTCTTCCTCGTCGAGGTCCACCGACTCGTGGTTGACGCCATACACGATGTTGGGCACGCCCTTGCCCGGCGCCGTAAGAATGACCTTGCTGACGCCCGGCCGCAAGTGGCGGCTCAGCCCTTCGCGGTCGCGCCACACGCCTGTGTTGTCGATGACGATGGCATCTTTGATGCCATAGTGGTGGTAGTCGATATCTTCGGGTCGGGCCGCATAGATGAGCTTGATGCGGTTGCCGTTGACGATGAGCTCGGTGCCGTCCGGAGCCACGTCGATCACGCCGTGGAAGTCGCCATGCACACTGTCGGACCGCAGCAAGGAAGCGCGCTTCACGGCTTCGGCACAGGCGTCTTTCATTTTGGGACGCACCACGATGGCCTTCAGACGCAGTTGCTCGCCGCGCCCCGTCTGGCCGATGATGCGGCGGGCCAGCAGCCGCCCGATGCGGCCAAAACCATAGAGCACTACGTCGCGCGGCTCGTCATAGGGTTTGCCGCGAAAGCGGAAACCCGCCAGCTTGTCCCCTGTGAATTCATCGAAAGAAGCGTATTTGCCTGCTTCCTCCTGCCATTCGAGTGCCAGGCGCCCCAGATCCACCTTGCAGGGCGCCAGGCCCTCCATCTCGCGGATGGCACAGGCCAGCGACAGTACGGTGTCGATAGTCGGTAACTTGTCGGTGTAATTGCGGGCTACCTGCAGGTAGTGCAGGATCTCGCTGGGGCGGGCATCGTAGATCTGACGGCGAAACAGGACCAACTCGATGGAGCGGTCGAAACGCAACTCGCCCGTGACGTTGAGCAGCTCGAGCGCCGTCTTTTCTTGCTCGCGCCATTGCTCCAACGACACGTCCGCCTGTTCGCGGAGCAGCAGTTCTTCGTTCGACATGGACTTTCCGGTTTTATTCTGGTCAGGTAAAATGGTGGTTACAGGCTGATGATACGAGCGCAGAGGTGCATCGCATTCAAGCGCACCGCTCCCTGTGACTACTGTCACGCATGGCAAATGTAACGACCTTCTCACCAGTCTGTCTGCTCATTCTGTTTTTCGCAGCATTTGTCGGAAAAACGGTGCGATCGGGCCCACAAACGGCATTTTTTCACCCTGTACGTCCCCCTTTCCAGACTTCGCACCTTCCGGCTTTCGCCAAATAGTATGTTTTTTACAATTCAAAACCACTTGACAAAAATCATGACCATGAACAGCACACGCACCCATGTCTCTTCCGGTGCCCCCTGGGAATCTATCGTCGGGTATTCGCGCGCCGTGCTCCGGATCATCGAGGAAGCCCTTGCCCGGGCCGGCGCTTCGCTCAGCGACGTGATCCGCACACGCATCTATACTCAAATCAAAGTGGTTTGGGAAATCCTGTGGCAATGGTTGAGGGCTTGGAGTTTAAAGTTTAATGTTTAATGTTCATATTTTCAGAGGTTTGTAAATATATGAGGCATTTGCTGAAATCCTCGGTTTCTCACTCATCAAAACCGCAGCCTTCGGCCGCAGATCCACGCAGTTTGAACGCAGTTTTTACTGTCGTTGAGGGTTGAGCGTGTAGTGTTGATGGTTTTCAACTCTGTGAAAATCAGTGTATTCTCAGTGCGTCTCTGTGTAACTGAAATGATTTTTCGACTTTTTTCAGCAGGCTCATTGCTCAAATCCTCGGTTCTTCGGTTCCTCGGTTCCTCATTCTTTGCAACCGCAGCCTACGGCCGCAGAAAGCGCAGCTTGAACGCAATTTGTGCGGTCGGTCCCTCCCTCACTCCTTCAC
>WFYJ01000175.1 GCA_015490175.1 Saprospiraceae bacterium
CCGTAACCGTCAATCCCTACGTCTGCCCCACGATCAGCGCCAACGCCTCGGCTACTGACGAAACTTGCTACCAGTGCAACGACGGCACCGCCTCGGCTGATCCCTCCGGCGGTACGGCGCCCTATACCTTCCTGTGGTCCAACGGTGACACCGCGCAGACCATCACCGGGCTGGCGCCGGGCGACTACACCGTCACCGTCACCGATGCCAACGGCTGTAGCACGTCGGAAACTGTCACCGTCAATGCCTACGTCTGTCCCACGATCAGCGCCAACGCCTCGGCTACCGACGAAACCTGCTACCAGTGCAACGACGGCACCGCCTCGGCCGATCCATCCGGAGGCACCGCGCCTTATACCTTCGCTTGGTCCACCGGCGCTACCACGCAGACCATCACCGGGCTGGCGCCGGGCAACTATTCCGTCACCGTCACCGACGCCAAAGGTTGCACGGCTACCGACAGTGTGACCGTCAATGCCTACGTCTGTCCGGTCATCGAAATCAACCTGGAAACCACTGATGAGAGCTGTCTGAATTGCAACGACGGTACGGCTGCCGTCATGCCCGAGGGAGGCACGCCTCCCTATGCCGTGAGCTGGAGTACGGGCGACACGGGCATGGCCATCGAGGGGCTGGCGCCGGGCAACTATGAAGTGACCGTCACCGATGCAGGGGGCTGTACGGTGAGCGCTTCCTTTGTCATTGCCCCTTACGAATGCCCCGAGTTCAACGTCGAAACGGGCAGCACAGCCGAGAGCTGCTACCAGTGTGCCGACGGTACGGCCTGGGTGGTCGTCAGCGGCGGCCAGTGGCCCTACACGTTCAATTGGTCCACCGGCGCCACCGATTCGCTGATCACCATGCTGGCACCGGGCAGCTATGGCGTAACCGTACAGGACGCCGCCGGCTGTGAAGTATTCGACACCGCAACCGTGGCGCCTTTCCTGTGTCCGGATATCGCATTGACGGCTACCACCGAGGACATTAGCTGCTACGGACTGTGCGACGGCAGCATCGCCATCGTGCAGATCACCGGCGGAGAAGGGCCCTTCACCTACGCATGGAATACGGGCGACACCACGGCCGCCCTCTACGACCTGTGCGCCGGCACCTACTACCTCACGCTCACCGACGCCAACGGCTGCACCACCATGGACACCTTTGCACTGTATGAGCCCGCCTTGCTGCAGGCACAGCTCGAAGTACAGGACGAATCCTGCTACCAGTGCGCCGACGGCTCGGCAGCCCTGGCCGCCATCAGTGGAGGCACGCCGCCCTATACCGTTACCTGGAGCACGGGCGACACCACCATGGCCATCGAAGACCTGGCGCCCGGAAGCTACTCGGTGCAGGTACAGGACGCCAACGGCTGCCTGCTGCAGCAGTTCTTCGACATTGGCGCCTTTGTGTGTCCGCCCATGGCCGTGCTCAGCGAAGTCACCGCCACCACCTGCCCCGAAGCCTGCGACGGCGCCATCCGCATTACTGAAGTGATTCAGGGCACACCGCCCTTCACCTACGCCTGGAGCGGCGGCCTGCCCGACACCTCCGCGCAGTACGGGCTCTGCGCCGGGCAATATGCCGTGACGGTAACCGACAGTCTGCACTGCCCCGTCACGGACACCATCGAGGTGCCGGCGGCCGACTACGTCCAGATCGGGCTCGACAGCCTCGTCCACATCACCGACACCACCAGCGGCGCCATCTTCGTCAGCCTCGGCCTCGACAGCACGCAGCCCCATGCCCTGTGGTGGGAAGGGCCCAACGGCTTCAGCGCTGCCACCGAAGACCTCACCGGCCTGACCGACACCGGCTGCTACCAGCTCACCCTCTGGTATCCGGCCGATTCGAGCTGCGTGGTAACCGACACGTTCTGCATCGAAGACCGGCGCACGCCCACGGCGACGATCGAGGCGCTGCCCGAAGGCATCGAGCTGCGGCCCTCACCGGCATCAGACTACGTCGAATTGCTGTTTGGCGAAAGCCGCCTGCGCCCCGAGCTCGTCGAGCTCTTCGACGCCACCGGCCGGCGCGTCGCCATGCGCCGCATCGAGGCGGGCATCACGCAAATACGGATCTCGGTCGGCCATTTGCCGCAAGGCATCTATTTCCTGCGCCTTTCGGCAAATGACGCCCCCATCGGGCGCGCACCCGTGGCTGTGGTGCACTGAAACCTTTGGCATTACCAAGTGAGAAAATATATTGGGGACCCCGCTGCCCGCACTCCGGGCCGGCGGGGTTCTTTTTTCCCGGCTGTTGAAATGCTCCGTCGGCCGGAAACGGTGGAAAGCAGGTTCTATGCTCAAATCCAAGTGGTTTGGGAAATCCTTTTGCAAAGGTTCTGTCACGGAGTCATCCCGACAAGTCGGGAAC
>WFYJ01000176.1 GCA_015490175.1 Saprospiraceae bacterium
GAAGGCAGTTCATGGCGTTGTCGGTTCATGGGCTTGCAATCGGCTTCCGGCCACGGGCAGGCAAGTTATGGCAATTTCGGCACATATGACCCATAAATGCAAGCACTTCGACCTGTCCGCCCGCCATCTGCCTGCCGCCATCCGGACATTTTGCAGCCACTCCACCCGATATTTTTGCCTTTCGGCAAACAAGACCCGACCGATGGAGAGAGGAGAGATGGAGTGATTGAGGTCGAGCCGCGGTGTAGGGGCGCACGGCAGTGTAGGGGCGCACGGCGGTGTAGGGGCGCATGGCGGTGTAGGGGCGCATGGCGGTGTAGGGGCGCATGGCGGTGTAGGGGCGCACGGCAGTGCGCCCGACGGCAGTGCGCCCCCCTGTCCGGTAATTTTTGACAATGGATATTGAGGAAGGAGGAGTGAAGAGCGACAGAGCACGCGGCAGTTCACCGATTTGACCATGAAAAATGCCCGGGCTATGCAAGCGAATTTCCCGAATGATTTCGAACACGCAGCATTGATTTCGCTGTCGCAAAAATGGCTGCACCAGCTACGCCGGCGGGAGATCGATCGGGCCGGGCTGTGGCGCACCCGCGAGCAGCTGGCCGCCCTGCCGCGGTCTGCGCTGACGGACGGCCTGCCCGACGACGCGGCGCGCAAGGCCTTCTGGATCAACTGCTACAATGCGGGCTTCCTTTTTTTGCGCAAGCACGTGCAACTGTCGCCGCCGGCCATCTTCCGGCAACGACGACTCGTACTGGCCGGCACGGCCTTCAGCCTCGACGACATCGAGCACGGCATTTTGCGCAAGCATCGCATCAAGTGGTCGCTGGGCTGGCTGCGCCACCCGCTGCCCCCCCGCCACACGCGCGGCCTCGAGCTCGATCGCCTCGACCCGCGCATCCACTTTGCCCTCAACTGTGGGGCACGCTCCTGCCCGCCCATCGCCAGCTACTCGGCCGAGCAGATCGAGACACAGCTCGAGTGGGCCATGCACGCCTTCCTCGAAAGCGAAACCGCGGTGGACCACGAGCGCCGCACAGTGCATGCGTCGCGCCTGTTGCTGTGGTACCAGGGCGATTTTGGCGGCAGCCGACAGATCAAAGCGTTGCTGGCGCGCGTGCTGGGCATGCCCCGGATCGTCAGCTACCGCCTGCGCTGGCAGCCCTACGATTGGACGCCCATCGTGTGAGGGGCTGCGGGCGTCGTATCTTTGCGCACGCAAAACGCCCGAGCCATGATCCAGCAAGTGTCCTTTGCGCTGCGCCCCTACCCGCGCGGCTTCCACCTCATCACTGCCGAGGTGGAGCGCCATCTGCCTGCCTTGCCCGATGCCGGCCTGCTGCACCTGTTCATCCAGCACACCTCGGCGGCGCTGGCCATCAACGAGAATGCCGACCCCTCGGTGCGCACCGACTTCGAAAACATTTTCAACCGGCTGGTGCCCGAAAACCTGCCCTTCCTCACCCATACGCTCGAAGGGCCCGACGACATGCCGGCCCACGTCAAGGCCGTGCTGGCGGGCAGCTCGGTGACCATCCCCATCACGGCGGGGCGCCTCAACCTGGGCACGTGGCAGGGCATTTACCTGTGCGAGTTTCGCAATCGGGGCGGCAGCCGCAAGCTGGTCGCCACCATCCTCGGAAGTTGAACGGCCATGAGCCCGCTACTGCAAGGCATACTGATCGGCCTGACGCTGGCCATGCTGGTCGGCCCGCTGGTGTTCACCCTCATCCAGACGAGCGTGGAGCAGGGCTTCCGCGCCGGCCTGATGGTGGGCACGGGCATCTGGAGCAGCGACCTGCTGTTCGCCACGCTGTCGTGGTTCGGCCTGCGCCGGATGGAAGCGCTGATGCACTGGGCGCCCTTTCCCATCGTCGTCGGCATTGCAGGCGGCATCCTGCTGATGGCCTTTGGCACCCTGTTGCTGTGGCAAAAAACCGACCTGCACCGCCTGCGTCGCCGCAAGGCCGTACGCCACAGTACAGTGCTGCACCTGTGGTCGCAGGGCTTTCTCATCAATTCGCTCAACCCGTTCACTTTCTTTTTCTGGATGGGCGTGCCCACGGCCTTCGTGTTGCGGCAGGGCTGGACGGGCAGCTCGGTACTGGCCTTCTACGGCGGCATCCTCGGCACCCTGGTAGTGACCGATGCGGCCAAGGCCGGCCTGGCCAAACTCGTACGGCGCTGGCTGCGGCCCCGCATCATCATCGGCATGCGGCGCACCATCGGGGTGGTGCTCATCATCTTTGGTATCGCACTGCTGGGACGCACGCTCTTCATGCACGACCAGCTCGTGCCTGCTTTCTGAGGGCAAAAAGTGGTGACGGTTGCGAAGAAACGACTGAAGATGCCGATTCGGTGGTGCCCTTGAATAGGTGATCGTGCATCCCGAAAAGGTGTTTAAGGTTCAGGGTTTAAAGTTTAAAGTTTTTATTGTTGATTATCAATACCTTATAGGGTAACCAGTTCTTCGGTTCTTCGATTCCTCGGTTCCTCATCCATTGCAACCGCAGCCTGCGGCCGCAGAGGAACGCAGTTTGAAATCAGTTAATCGGGGACACTACCACCGATTTCACCGATTCCACCGATTTCCCCATTTTTGGCGAAAGCCCGCGGAAAGAGAACCACTGCGCACGGCCCACGTTATGATTGACAGACCAAACTTTCAGATATGAGTCGCTTTTTCAAAACTCCCAAGCCCAAGTCGTTCGAATACGTGCCGCGCTTCTACGACCCCGAGAAGGAGGAGCTGGAAGAGCGCATCCGTCGGGCCGAAGCGCGCAAGCAGGGCGGCGAAGCAGCCGTGAAGGAGCGCATCAGGGAGGGGCTGCGCAAGGGCAGCTCGTACAATCCGCGCTACCGCAAGATGAAGTCGGACGCCGTGCTGCGCTCCAACCTCTTGTTGCTGGCCATCGTGGTCATCCTCGTACTGCTAACCTATCTGCTGCTGACCGTATATTTGCCCAGAATCGAAGGGCTGCTCTGAGAGGGGCAGCCCTCTTCAACAAAACCACAAAGCCCGATGGCTGATCTCATCCAGCTCTTGCCCGATGCCATAGCCAACCAGATTGCAGCGGGAGAAGTGATACAGCGGCCGGCCTCGGTGGTCAAGGAGCTGCTCGAAAACGCCATCGACGCAGGCGCCACCCATATCCGGCTCATCGTCAAGGAGGCGGGCAAGCAACTCATCCAGGTGGTCGACGACGGCTGCGGCATGTCGGAGACCGACGCGCGCCTGTGCTTCGAGCGCCACGCCACCTCCAAGATCCGCTCGGCCGAGGACCTGTTCCACATCCGGACGATGGGCTTCCGCGGCGAGGCGCTGGCATCCATTGCGGCCATTGCCCAGGTCGAGTTGCGCACCCGCCTGCACGACGCCGACACGGGCACGCGCATCGTCATCGAAGGCTCGGAGGTGAAAGTGCAGGAGCCCTGCGTATGCCCTGCCGGCACGAGTATGGCCGTGAAGAACCTGTTCTTCAACGTGCCGGCACGCCGCAAGTTTCTGAAGAGCAATGCCGTGGAGATGCGGCATATCATTGACGAGTTTCAGCGGGTGGCGCTGGCCCATCCCGAGCTTTTCTTTTCGCTCACCCACAACGGGCAGGAGCTCTTTCATTTGCCGAAAGGCAACCTGCGCCAACGCATCGTGCACCTCATGGGCAAAAACTACAACGAGCGCCTGGTGCCCGTAAGCGAAGAGACAGAGGTGCTTCGGATCAGCGGCTTTGTGGGCAAGCCCGAGTTTGCGCGCAAGACGCGTGGCGAACAGTTCTTCTTCGTCAATGGCCGTTTCATCAAGAGCGCCTACCTGCACCACGCCGTGATGAGCGCCTATCAGGACCTCATTCCCGAGGAGTCGTGGCCGCTGTACGTCATCTTTCTCGAGATGGATCCGGCCCGCATTGATGTGAACGTGCACCCCACCAAGCAGGAGATCAAATTCGAAGACGAAAGGCTGGTGTACAACTACCTGCGCGTAGCCGTGCGGCATGCACTGGGCCAGCACAGCATCACGCCCACGCTCGATTTCGAGCAGGAGGCCAGCCTCGCAGCACACAAGAACTTCGGCCAACCCACCAGGCCGCCCGAGTCCGCCCCGCGCACGGTACGCAGCAGCGGCAGCAGCAGAGGCGAGCCCGCCCCGCGCACCGGCTCGGCCCTGCAGCAGATCAATCTGCGCCACTGGGAAAAGCTGTTCGAAGGGCTGGACGAGTTCGACGAAGAGGGCAGCAGCAGCGCGGCACCCGAAAGCATCGTGCTGCCCAGTGCCGCCAACACCGAACCGGCACCGGAGGCCGACGCCCGGCCGGCCGCGCCCACACCGACCGACGATGCCGTGGCCATGCCGCTCGAGCACGAGCAGCGCGTGTGGCAGATGCACGGCCGATACATCGTGACGCCCATCAAGTCGGGATTCATGCTCATAGACCAGCAGGCAGCCTCCGAGCGCATCCGCTACGAGCGCTACCTGCAGCGGCTGGGCCAGCAACAGACGGCCACCCAGCGCCTCCTCTTCCCCGTCACCTGGCATACCGCGCCCGCCGACGCGGCACTGGTCGAGGAGCTGCTGCCCCACCTGCAACAGGCCGGCTTCGACCTGGCGCCTTTCGGCAAAGACACCTTCATCGTACATGGCCTGCCGGCCGAGCTCACCGATCATCCGGCAGCACGCGACGTGGGCGCCCTGCTCGACAGCCTGCTCGAGCAGTACCGGCAGCACCAGGAGCTCGAAGTGCAACTCCACGAGCGCCTGGCACGCGCCTTGGCGCGCAGCACCGCCCTGCCGGCCGGCCGCACCCTTTCCGAAGAGGAAATGCAACAGCTCATTGACCAGCTCTTCGCCTGCTCGATGCCGTACAAGAGCCCCTCGGGGCGCCGTTGCTTCCTCACCTTCCACTTCGACGAGCTGGAACGGCGCTTCACCGGTTGAGTCCCCTTCTCTTTTTGTCTAACCAACTACCGACCCGTCTCATGCAACTGACTCCCGCCGTAAAAGTGCTGCTCATCATCAACGTGGCCGTCTTTCTGCTGGCCAACGTGGTGGATACCAACGCCCTGGCGCTGTATTACTTCCAGTCGGACAACTTTCGGCCCTGGCAGATACTGACCCATTTTTTCATGCACGCCAACGTGCCGCACCTGTTTTTCAACATGTTCGCGCTGGTCATGTTTGGTGCGGTGCTGGAGCGGCTGTGGGGCACGCGCCGCTTCGCGTTCTACTACTTCTTCAGTGCGCTGGGCGCGGCGGTGCTGCACACCTTCGTGCAGTGGCTGCACTTTCACGAGCTGGCCCAGGCCATGGAAGCCTTTCGGCAAACGCCGACGCTGAGCTACTTCAACGACTTCTTCGAAGCCATTGACCTCGACATGTACAAGCCGCAACTCAGGGAGGTGATGTACAGCCTGGCCACCGGCGTCGAAGACGGCCTGCCCGACGCCATCGCCCAGGCACAACAGGTGATGCAGCAGGTGTACGAAGTGGAGATGAACAACTCGGCCGTGGTGGGTGCCTCGGGCGCCATCTTCGGCCTGCTCATCGCCTTCGGCATCCTGTTTCCCGAAGCCGAGCTCATGCTCATCTTCCTGCCCATACCCATAAAAGCCAAGTACTTCATCCCCCTGCTCATGATGGTCGAGTTGTTTCTCGGCGTCAACCACTTCTCGTGGGACAATATCGCCCACTTTGCCCACCTCGGCGGCGCCCTGTTCGGCCTGTTGCTGCTCATCTACTGGCGCCGACAGGGGCGGTGGTGAAGCGCGCTCCGCACCGCGTTTTTGGCGAAAGCCGGAAAAAAAAACAACAAGTGGTGCCCCGGGGCCTTGCTTGCGCAAAAAAGCGCCATCTACTTCTTGCTGGCTCTGAACAGAAACTCCTTCTCCTCGCGCGTCAGGCTCTCGTAGCCCCTGTCGCGAATCTTGTCGAGGATGCGGTCGAGCTTCCGTTGATAGGCCGGATCGTCGGGTGAGAGGCCATTCTGTTTTTTGGCGGAAGCCGAAGAAGGCTTCTTGTTGGCATGCCGCACGCGGATGTGACTGCGCCGCCTTCCGGCAAACAGCTTCCGGAAGAAGGTGGCGATGCGTTCGGGCAGGTTGTTGACGGGCCGGCTCAGGTCAGTGCCGTTGCGCAAGGCATGGATGAAATACCAGCCCATGGCCACGCCGCCCAGATGCGCAAAATGACCGCCCGTATTCGAGCCTTCGCGGATCGCGATCATGTCGATGACGATGAGAAACAGGGCGATGTAGCGGATCTGCACCGGCCCGATGAGCAACAAGTGCATGATGTAGGTAGGCGCCAGCGTGGCCGCCGCCATGACGATGGCCATGACACCTGCCGAGGCCCCCAGCATGTGCGAGCCGATGTAGTAGCTGATGTTGCCGGGCAGAAAATTGGCGCTGATGAAAAAGGCCACAAAGCCTGCCAGCCCACCCAGCAGGTAGATGGGCAAAATGCGATGGTCGCCCAGCAGATCCTGCACGATACGGCCGAACCAGTACAGAAACAGCATGTTGAACACCAGATGCCAGATGCCTTCGTGCAGGAACATGTAGGTGATGATCGTCCAGGGGCGCTTGAGCAGCTCCACCGGATCGGACGGCGCCATGAACCATTCGAGGAAGGCGTTGAAAGCGGCATGGTTGCCAATGCCCGTGAAAGGCACCATCAGGAAGCCCACGATGTGGATAAAGAGGAAAAAGCCAATATTGACAATGATCAGCCGGGTGAGGTTGTCGCCGCGGCTGAAGGCACGCTTGATATCGTCCCAGATGGAAGTGACCATGGTTCGGCGGTTTTGGCAACAGGCAAATGCAGCACAAAGGTACACACCTGCCTACGCTTTGCCATTGCGAAAAATATGAAACATCTGCAACCGAACGGGTCGCAGGCGCCGGCATGCGCCATCCTCCCCAAACAACACCATGCCCCGCGCTGCACGAGGCAGCACGGGGCATGCGAGCACCTCAGGGCGCAGGCTTCACGCTGCCATTCAGGTGCTGAGCTGCGGATTCTCTTCCGTATCGGCCGACTTCGTCGAGGCGGCCACGTGCGACTCCTCGGCGGCCTGTTCACTGGCTGCTGCCTCCGAAGCCGTCGCTTCGGCCACGCCATCGGCAGCCCTGTCGTTGGCGCCATTGGTGGCTTCCTGCTCGTGGGTCTGCGCTTCGCGGGCGGCCTCTTCGGGCGTCAGGTGCGCAGCCGGCTCCTCGAAGGGGCGCGGCCCGATGAGGCGCTCGACGTCCGACTTGAGCAGTACCTCTTTCTCGAGCAGCGCTTCGGCCAGGATTTCGAGCTCTTTGCGGTGTTTGCGCAGCAGCTCCTTGGCGCGTTCGTACTGGCTGTTGACCAGCTTGCGCACCTCCTCGTCGATCAGGGCAGCCGTGTCGTCGCTGTAGGGCTTCTGGAACGATTCGTTCATCATGCCGTAAAACGACACCTGCCCCACGCGGTCGCTCATGCCGAAGACCGTCACCATGCTGTAGGCCATCTTGGTCACCTGATCCAGGTCGTTCTGTGCGCCGGTAGAGATCTTGCCAAAGACGATCGACTCGGCCGCGCGCCCGCCAAACGTCATGCACATGCGGTCGAGCAATTGCTCCGAACGCGTAATGTACTCTTCCTTGGGCAGGTACTGGGCATAGCCCAGCGTGCCGATGCCGCGCGGCACGATGGTCACCTTCACCAGCGGCGAAGCATTTTCGAGGAACCAGCCACAGATGGCATGGCCCGCCTCGTGATAGGCGATGATCTTTTTCTCTTCGGGTGAAATGAGCTTGTTCTTCTTCTCCAGGCCCCCGATGACGCGGTCGAGCGCGTAGTTGAAGTCGTCCATATCGACGCGCTTCTTGCCGCGGCGTGCAGCCACGAGTGCGGCCTCGTTGCACACGTTGGCGATTTCGGCGCCGGCAAAGCCGGGCGTCATCTCGGCCAGCGTCACGGGATTGACGTCGGGGGCGGTCTTGATGTGCTTGAGGTGCACGCGGAAGATGGCCTCGCGCCCCTTCAGGTCGGGCCGGTCGATGGCGATCTGGCGGTCGAAGCGGCCGGGGCGCAGCAGGGCCGAGTCGAGCACGTCGGGCCGGTTGGTGGCGGCCATGATGATCACGCCCTTGTCGGAGCTGAAGCCGTCCATCTCGACGAGCAACTGGTTGAGCGTGTTCTCGCGCTCGTCGTTGCCGCCCTGGAAGGCGCCGCGACCACGTGCCCGCCCGATGGCGTCGATCTCGTCGATGAAGATGATACAGGGCGCTTTCTCGCGGGCCTGCCGGAACAGGTCGCGCACGCGCGACGCACCCACCCCCACGAACATCTCGACGAAGTCGGAACCCGAGATCGAGAAGAAGGGCACGCCGGCCTCGCCGGCCACGGCCTTGGCCAGCAGCGTCTTGCCCGTACCCGGAGGGCCGACCAGCAGCACCCCTTTGGGGATCTTGCCGCCCAGCGCCGTGTACTTCTTCGGGTTTTTCAGGAAGTCCACCACCTCCATCACCTCTTCCTTGGCCTCATCGAGGCCGGCCACATCTTCGAAGGTAACGTTGACCTTGCTGTTCTGGTCGAAGAGGGTGGCTTTCGACTTGCCGATGTTGAAGATCTGGCCGCCGGGGCCGCCGGCACCACCGCCCAGCCGCCTCATGATGAAGATCCACAGGGCGATGAAGACGATGAAGGGCAGCACCCACCCGAGGATGGGACCGATGAGGCTCTGCCGCGTCTCGGCCTGCACGTAGATGCGCTGGTCGGGCGGAATGTCGGCCTGCAACTGCTCCAGCTTCTCGTCGAAGCGGTCGGCCGACACCGTTTCGAAAGTATAGTGCGGCCGCTCGGTGCCGAAGCTGCTCTCGGCCGCATCCTTGTACTCGGGTTTTTGCAGGGCCTCGGGCTTCAGATACACCTCCACCACCTTGCCGTTGACCAGCTTCACCTCCTTGACGTCGCCGTGGCGCACCATCTCGGCAAAGCGGTTCCACGTGATCTCCTGTACGGCAGAACCCGTGAAATTGTACACGTTCAACGCCAGCAGGAAGATGGCGATGAGGCCATATATCCAGTAAGAGTTGAACCTGGGCTTGTTATTTCCTTCCTTCTTTTCCATTGGACCGTTTTGGTTCAGTCAGTAAGTGCCTGCTGCTTCCGCAAAATGCTCAGAGGTCTTCGTATTCGGTGAAATGCGCATCGCTCCACAGCTCCTCCAGCTCGTAATAAGCGCGCGTGTCCTTGTAGAAGACGTGCACCACCGTATCGAAGTAGTCGAGACAAATCCAGTGCGCCCGCTGCTGGCCCTCGAACGAGATGGGCAACTGCCCGCCCTCGCGCTTGACGCGGCCATAGATGTTGTCGGCGATGGCTCTCACCTGGGTGTTCGATTCGCCTTCGCAAATGATGAAGAAATCGGCGGGAGCATCATCGAGATGGCGCATGTCGAGCTTGACGATACGCTTGCCCTTGATGTCCTGAATGCAATCCACGATGAGGTCGTTGAGCGCTTCGGCGGCAAGCGGGGACTGAATGAGCGAGTCGGTACGCAAAGCTTCTCTCCTTACTTTTGTTCAACAATGACCGGGCGGGTGCCTGCAGGCCGGCCGCCCCGTGTGCGCGTGGCACGTGTGTCGCAAATGAAAACGCACACACTCGTGCAACGTTCACATATGCTCAATGCGCAAATTTCAATAAAAGTATCAAAAACCGCTGGTTTGGATCAGGTAAACACGCTTTTCGTCGGTAAGGTTGTCCATCACTTCGACCAGTTGCCCTCGACCAACGACCACGCCTGGCACCTGCTCGAGCAAGGCCGCCCGCCCGAAGGCACCGCGGTGCGCACCGACTACCAGACGGCCGGCAAGGGACAACGCGGCAACGTCTGGGAAGTGCTGCCCGGCCTCAACCTCACGCTTTCCGTCATTTTCTATCCGCACTTTCTGTCCGCTGCACGTCCGTTTTTGCTTTCGCAAATGACGGCGCTGGCCGTGCGCGACACCGTCGTGCTCCATCTGCCGCCCCATGTGGGTGTGCACGTCAAATGGCCCAACGACGTGTTGCTCGCCGGCAAAAAAGTCGCCGGCATTCTGATCCGGAATATGCTCTCATCCAGCAAAATACAGGCCAGTGTAGTGGGTATCGGCCTCAACGTCAACCAGCTCGACTTTCCGCCCCATCTCGCCCGGGCCACCTCGCTGGCCGCTGCCACCGGCCACGACCTCGACCTCGACGAGCTGTGCCACGACCTGTATCGCCAGCTCGAACAGCGCTACCTCCAGCTCAAAAGCGGCCAGGAAGCGCGCATCCGACGCGATTACCTCTCCGCGCTCTACGGCTACCAGGAACGCCGCCGCTTCCGCACGCCAGAGGGCGAAGTGTTCGACGGCCTCATCGCCGGCGTGCGCGAAAACGGCCGGCTCATCATCGACACGCCCATGGGCAGGCGTTATTTTGACCTCAAGGAAGTGGCGTTTGCGTGAGGTTGAGACTGCGTTTTCCGACAGGGTCGGAGACAGGGCGGATGTTGATATTACTCAACGCAATTCGGTTGGGGAATTATTGACGATAGTCAATGGACGACAGACGATGGACATTTTTGATTGAGCAATCGAGGATTTGATTCAAGAACCTGTTGAAAAAGTCGAAAAATCATTCAGTTACACAGAGCGCCACTGAGCACGCACTGATTTTCACAGAGTTGTAAACCC
>WFYJ01000177.1 GCA_015490175.1 Saprospiraceae bacterium
GGATTTGAGCAATGAGCCTGCTGAAAAAAGTCGAAAAATCATTTCAGTTACACAGAGACGCACTGAGAATACACTGATTTTCACAGAGTTGAAAACCCTCAACACTACACGCTCAACCCTCAACGACAGTAAAAACTGCGTTCAAACTGCGGCGCTCTGCGGCCGAAGGCTGCGGTTTCAATGGCTGAGCAATCGAGGAACCGAAGAACCGATGGCCTTACAAACAACTGATAGTCAATGAGAAAAACTCTAAACTCCAAACTCCAAACCTTCAACCATTTTACGCGCGCATATGACCCGAAAAAGCAAGAACCTATACACACGCATGATCATCGGCGGCGTGCTATTGGCCGTGCTGGCCGTGGGTATCGCCTTTCTGCTCGAATACGCGCATTACTTCAAGAAGAACGTGCCGGAGGAGCTGCCCGATCGCTACGTGTACATTCCCACCGGTTCCTCTTTCGGGCAGGTGGTGCAGATCCTGCACGAAGGCGGATTCATCCGGGACACCAGTTCGTTCATTCGCACCGCACGCAAGATGCGCTATGCGCGTGCACGCATGCGGGCCGGCCGTTTTGAGATACAGCCGGGCTGGCGCAACTACGAGCTGGTGCGGCATCTTCGGGGTGGCAAGCAAGCGCCGGTACACGTCGTGCTCACCAACGAGCGGCTGCTCGAAGACGTGGCCGCCAAGGTGGCGCGTTTCATCGAGCCCGACTCGGCGGCACTGATGGCTGCCTTCACCAACGACAGCCTGCTGGCTTCGCTGGGCGTGACGCGCGAAACCCTCATGACGCTGTTTATTCCCAACACCTATGAATTTTTCTGGAACACCAGTCCGGAAGGCTTTCTCAAGCGGATGAAGAAAGAACACGATCGGTTCTGGCACAAGAACGACCGGTTGGCCAAAGCCGAAAAGCTGGGGCTGACGCCTGCCGAGGTGTACACTCTGGCTTCCATCGTGGAAAAGGAAACGCTGCGCGAGGACGAAAAGCCGCGCATCGCCGGCGTGTACCTCAACCGGTTGCGCCGCGGCATGCTGTTGCAGGCCGATCCCACGGTGGTGTTTGCCACGCGCGACTTTGACACGCCACGCGTACTCGAACGACATCTCAAGTTCGATTCGCCCTACAACACCTACCTGTACCCGGGCCTGCCGCCCGGCCCCATTGCCATGGCGAGCATCTCCTCGATCGATGCCGTGCTCAATGCCGAAAACCACGACTACATCTTCTTTTGCGCGCGCGGCGACGGCTCGGGCTACCACGAGTTTGCGCGTACCCTGGCCGGCCACAACCGCAATGTGGCCCGGTATCGGCAGAATTTGCGGAAGCGCAACCTGAGGTGAGGCGTGAGAGCGTGGCCGGTGGGTCCGGGCCGTAGCTCGACATCGTTCCGAGCGGAACGTTTCCACACCGCGATGGCGCGGTCTCAACCATCCAACCCTCAGTGAACGATCTTCACTGCGGGTGCCTTGCCCGACTGTTTGACCTGGATGGGCTTGTCGGTAGGATTGGGCTTGTTGCGCAGGATGACGTCGGCGCGATTGCCCGTGCCGCGCTGCTGTACGATGACGGGCGGCTGTGCGGCTTGCTGGCTGATGACGCGCGCCTGGTTGTCGAGGCCGCGTTGCGAAGTGACGACCTGGTTCAGGGCGCCGTCTTGCATCAGCAACACGGCGTTTTTCTTGCCCGCCTGCTGCGTCGTGGCCGTGTTGGCCGTGCCGCGCTGCGCGCCCACCACGATCTGGTTTTCGCCGCCCTGGGTGGCGGAGAGGTGGTTGCCCGGTGCGCCTTCCGGCGCGAGTTGTTGCACGCGCACGGCGTTATTCTTGCCCTGCTGGTTCAGCTCGACCGTGTTCTGTTGCTGTGGCTCGTCCGATACTTTCATGCGCGCCTGCTGCTGCAGGATGATGTCGGGGGTCTTGCCCTTCTGCTGGGCTTGCACCATGACGCTGCAAAAGATGAATACTGCTGCGGCGATCCAGCTCCAGATCGAAGTTTCCGAATGGATGTTTTTGTGTACTACGGTCAGTCGTGGTTCCATGGCCTTTTTCCTTTTTGCGAAAGCGAAAGCGAAGGGGCAAAAGGGGGGCAATGATTCGGGGGCTGCCTGGTCTTCTGCTGCAGCACGCTTGCTTTGCCGGGTGCGGCACCGTCTGCACTGGGGGGCGGGGGCTTTCGGGGCTTTTGGTATCAAAAATCGGGCCCGGGCCCTGGGCCCACCGCTCTGGTCGACAAACAGTCCGATTCTGGCGCCGGACCGTGCCTTTTGGCCGTTTTTTGGAAAAACGGGCGAGGCCGAACCCCGCGAGTGGGGTCCAGCCTGCCGTGTGTTCATAGTGAAATCGCGTAGCTCGTCATCGTGTTCGTTGTGTTGCCCCTGCCTGATTACATGCCGGTTTGCTTGACCGTGGCGGTGTTCTTGTTGCCGCTCTGCAGGATGTTGCTCTGGTTGTTGAAGCCCGTCTGCCAGGTCTGTGCGGTGTTGAGGTCACCCGTCTGCTTGATGACGGTGCTTGCCTGCTTGGCGCCTTCCTGCACTGCGGTGGCCTTGTTCTTGTCGCCGGGCTGTACGATGACGGCCGTGGCTTGCGTGCTGTTGATCTGCTTGATGGTGGCGGTGTTGGCGTCACCTTCCTGGAAGATGCCGGCCGAGCTGTGCGTCAGGTCGGTTTGCTGTACCGAGGCGCTGTTCTTGTCGCCGCTCTGTGCCACGTTGGTCTCGGTGTAGGCTACGTTGCTCTGAGCCACTTTGGTCTGGTTCCAATCGCCCGACTGGTTGACGTTGGTCGTCGTCTCACGCGTCTTTTCCTGATCGATCCGGGTAGTGTTGTGGTCGCCCGACTGGGTGAGGTTGATGGCGTTCTTTTCGGCCTGCACGTTCTGGTTCACGTAGGCGGCGTTGAGGTCGCCCGTCTGGCCGATGTTGATGGTGTTTTGCTGGATGGCGCCCGATTGGCCCACCTTGGCCGTGTTTTCATCACCCAGTTGCGAGACGTTGATGAGGTTGTGGTTGACGTTGCCGCTCTGGCTGACGGTGCCGAGGTTGCGGTCGCCGCGCTGCTCGATGTTGGTCTGGTTGAAGCGCACGCCGGCGCCCTGTTCCTTGAGTTTGGCGGTGTTGCGGTCGCCCGTCTGCAGCACGTGGACGGTGTTGGCTGCGGCCTGGTTTTGCACGAGGGTGGCCTCGTTCAGGTCGCCCGTCTGGGTGACGGCTACCTGGTTCTTGGCCGCGCCGTTGGTCTGTGCGATCGAGGCGGCGTTGCGGTCGCCCGACTGGTTGATGTTGGCGAGGTTTTCCTGTGCGTTGAGCTGGCTGACCGAGGCGGTGTTCTTGTCGCCGCTCTGCACCTGATTGGTCGTGTTGTTCTTGCCGAGCTGCTGGATGGTGGCCGCGTTTTCGCTGCCCGACTGGATCGTGTTGTTTTGGTTTTGCCCCATGGCGAAGGTCGAGAAGACGAGGACGATGGCGCTGAAGAAGAATACCTTTTTCATGATTGTGATGTTTTTGAAAAAATGGTTTGCGTGATGTGTTTCTGTCTGATTGCAATGCAAAGATGGGGGCAGGGCAGGCCGCTGCACTACCGCGCAAAAGCGTAAAATGCGCTTGCGCAAAAAGACGTAGGGCTTACGCATTTTTGCGTAAGCAAAAATCTTTTTTGCGTTGAAAATCAATGTTTTTGTAAATGAGTTCTGGCGGTGTGTCACTCTTCTTCCTGCAGGGCCGTGAGGTCGCGGCTGACGGCAATGGCGGCGTTGAGTTCGAAGCCGGTGAGCAGGAACAGGACGTTGAATTTGATCCAGAGCATCAGCACGATGATGGCGCCGATGGAGCCGTAGAGTTTGTTGTAGGTGTTGAAGGCATCCACGTAGGCCGAGAAGGCCAGCGAGCTGAGCACGACCAGCAGGGTGGCTACCAGCGTGCCCGGCATGAGCCAGTCGAAGGGCCGCACCACCGGCACGCCAAAGCGAAAGATGAGCGCGATGCCGCTGTAGATGAGCACCACGATGGTGAGCCAGCGGAAGGCGTTGAGCAACTGGCCCGAGGCGGCGCTGAGGCGAAACCAGCCGATGAGCAGCTCGAGCAGCTCGCTGCCCAGCACGATGAACAGCACCGAGAGAAAGAGCAGCAGGCCCATCTCGAGCGTCAGCCCGACGGCGATGAGCTGTTTTTTCCAGCCGCGGCGCTTTTTGAACGTGGTCTTGAGGTACGACTTTTCGAAGCCTTCCATCAGTGCCAGCATGCCGTTGGAGGCGAAGTAGAGCGTGAGCAACAGACCCGCCGAGAAGGCGCTGCCGCTGGGGCGCGAGATGGAATGAATGAACTCTTTGAGCTGCTGACCCGCCGTGGTGGGCATGATCTGGTCAATGTAGGTGTCCACGCCGGCGATGAGCGAGTCGTAGTAGGGGAGCCACATGGCCAGGTGGATCAGGAAGATGAGCGCGGGAAACAGTGCCAGGAAGAAGCTGAAGGCGATGGCATTGGCCCGCATGTTGAGGCTCTGGCGTTGCAACTCGCCGGCCACGAACCAGCCCACGTCGTAGAGGGGCACACCGCCCGAGCCGGGGAAGGGCGTGCGCCGGGCCCAGGCCACCAGGCCATGCAGCCATTCCGACTCCTCGATGCGCTGGCGCCACTTCCTGGTGTTGAGCCACTTCATGCGGTCTGGTCGTTGTCGGTGAAAAAGGGGCGCAATTTCTCGAGCAGCACTTCGGGTGGTGGCACCCGCTTGCCCGTGTTCATGTCCACGAAGCAAAGGCGCACCGTGGCGCTGTTGAGCAGTTGGCCACTTTCGTGAAACAGCTCCACGTGGAAAGTGATGTAGTCGGCAGGCAGCTTGCGCAAGGTGGTGCGTATGGTGATGAGGTCGTCGTAACGGGCCGGCCGCAGATAGCGCACCTGCATCGAGACCACCGGCATCATGATGCGGTAGTCTTCTTCCAGCGACTTGTAGGTCAATCCGAGGGCACGCAGCATCTCCACCCGCCCGATTTCGTAGTAGTTGGCATAATGGCCATAGTAGAGGTATCCCATGGGATCGGTTTCGCCGTAGCGCACCCTTTTCCGGTAGTCGAATGTGTACATCGCAAGGGGTATTGTTTGCCGAAAGGCCGATTTTTTTGAGATGGTGAGCGGAGAGACGGAGGGAGGGAGTGCCAAGCGGAAGTGTCTGTCATGCTGATTCCGCCGATTGCACCATGAAAACCCTCAACACTACACGCTCAACCATTGTCACTGAATGTTCCAATCTGCTTTGAAGCGAGCATGGCGGTTGCAAAAATGGAAAATATATGCGCATCGAAGTGGTTGGAGTGGCGAGTATGTCAAACCGGTGAAATCCGTGAAATCTGTGAAATCTGTGGATCCGGGATGAGGCGCAAGAGCGGGCGGTGGAACCGGCGCGAGGCACTTCGGGGCATTTCGTACGGACTGAATGGCGCCTTCGCTACCTTTGCCGCATGGATCTGAAAAGCTTGCGCGAGCGGATGCCCTGGCTGCCCGTGGCCCTGGCCACTGGAGTGACAGTGGCTGTGTTGGCAATTTTTTTCCCGTCGGCTGCCAGCTTCCGCTACGAGTACGAGCTGGGCAAGCCCTGGCGCTACGACGACCTGTATGCGCCGGTGTCTTTTCCCATACTGAAATCGGAAGCAGAGCTTGCCGAGGCTGAGGCAGCCATTCGAGGTTCGCTGCCGCCCGTGTATGTGGTGGATGAGCAGGTGGCCCGGGTGCAGGTGGCGCGCTTCAACGAGGCGTTCCGCGAGCGCCTGAGCGACCAGTCGGGAACGAGCCTGTACACCGACCTGCTGCAACGCCCGGAGCGCTACCGCACCTTTGCCGAGGGGGTGCTGCAACGGGCCTACCGCCGCGGCATCTTCGCCCTCGAGGAAGCACACCTGAAAGCGCCGCCCGATTTCGTGTTGCAGGTGGTGCGCGGCAACACCATCAGTCGCATTACGCGCCAGCAGGCGCTGACCGCCGAGGAGGTGCGCAGCCGCCTTTCGGACACCTTGCTCTACAGCCAGTTGCCCGAAGCCGAGTTTTTGCTGTTCGTCACCGACTTCGTGCTGCCCAACGTCTTCTACAGCGACAGTCTGACGCAACAGTGGCTTCAAAACGAGCTGGAAAAAATTTCGCCCGTTCAGGGCGTGGTCAATGAAGGTGAGCTCATCGTGCCGCGCGGGGGCATCGTGACGCCCGAGGTCGCCCAGAAACTCAAGTCGTACGAGGCCGAGCTGCAGCGACAGATGGCCGGCGTGTCGCGCTATACGCTTTTCACGGGCTATCTGCTGCTGACGCTGCTCGTGCTGCTCGTATATCTGATGTGGCTGTGGGCTTTCGTGCCCTTCGTGTTCGAGCGGCCCCGCGTCATGGTCTTTTTGCTGCTGTGGTTCGTGTTGTTTGCCTTCCTCACCTGGCAGATGGAGCGCACGGCAGGCCTGTCGGCCTGGATGGTGCCTTTCTGCATTGGCCCCATCGTGATCAACACGTTCTTCTCCGAGCGGCTGGC
Organism: Saprospiraceae bacterium; assembly: GCA_015490175.1. GTDB lineage: Bacteria > Bacteroidota > Bacteroidia > Chitinophagales > Saprospiraceae > WFYJ01. Next base: position 6,512 of record WFYJ01000177.1, read on the forward strand.
GGTACTGACCCATCTGGCCGTGGTGTTGCAGGCCAGCATCCTGACGAGTCTGGGGTACGAATTCACGTTCCTCGAATTGCTCGCGGGCATGGTAGCCGTATTGGGTACGACCGACACGCGCGATTGGGGCCGCTTTTTCCGGCTGCTGGCCTTCATCCTGCTGATCTACTTGCTGGGCTACCTGGGGCTGGTGCTGATCCGGGAGGGGCATCTCAGCGCCGACATCTGGGGCGTTTCCATGCATCTGGTCGTGGCCAGCGTGCTGACCATGCTGGCTTTTCCGTTCATTCCGTTGCTGGAGCGCGTCTTTGGGTTCATCTCTACGATCACCCTCGTCGAATTGAACGACCTGAACAAGCCCCTGCTGCGCGAGCTGTCGCTCAAGGCGCCCGGCACGCTGCAGCACTCGCTGCAGGTAGCCCATCTGGCCGAAGCGGCTGCCAACGCCATCGGGGCCAATGCGCTGTTGGTCAAGACCGGTGCGCTGTATCACGACATCGGCAAGATGGCCAACCCGAAGTTCTTCATCGAAAACCAGAGTGGCGAAAACCCGCACGAAGGCCTTTCGGAAAAAGAATCGGCAGCCATCATCATCAGTCACGTGACCAAAGGCATCGAGCTGGCGCGCGCGCACAAGCTGCCGCCGGCCATCATACGCTTCATCCCCACCCATCACGGCACCTCGCGCGTCGAGTTTTTCTATCGCAACTGGAAGGCCAAACATCCGGCGGCAGGCGAGGGCGAACCCGACGATGCCGATTTTCGCTATCCGGGACCCAGACCCGCCACGCGCGAAGAAACCATCCTGATGATCGTGGACACGGTAGAGGCGGCCGCCCGCAGCCTGCAACAACCCTCCGGCGCCGCACTCGACAAACTGGTGGACCACCTCGTTCAGCAAAAGATAAACGACGGGCAATTCGACGACTCGGAGCTGTCGTTTCGCGAATTGATGGCCGTCAAAGAGGCGATCAAGAAGCTGTTGCGCAGCGTGCACCACGTGCGCGTAGAATATCCCGACGATGATGCGCCGTCATCGGAGTGACGTTGCGTGCAATGCGTGGGTGTCGTTCGGGTTGTCGTTTGGGCGTCGTTTTGGTAGAGACGTTGCATGCAACGTCTCTACCAAAACGTCTCTACCAAAACGTCTCTACCCAAACACCCACGCCACATCGGCAACGCCAACGCATTGCACCGAAATCGAAAATGAAACCGAAGGATATGGCCACGGAAGTGCAAACGAAACCGCGCGTGCGTTATCGCGATCTGGGCATCATCCCGTATCGCGAGGCATGGGACCTGCAAACCGAATTGCACCGCGACCTGGTGGAGCGCAAGCTTGCCAACCGCAAGCGGCCGCCAGGGGAAGTGGAAGCGCAGGTGCACCACCTGCTCTTCTGCACACATCCGCATGTCTATACGCTGGGAAAGAGTGGCTCTCTGGAGCACCTGCTGCTGAAGGAGGAGGAGCTGCGCGCCCGAGGCATCGAGTTTTTCAAAATCAACCGCGGGGGCGACATCACTTACCACGGTCCGGGGCAGGTGGTGGGCTATCCCATTTTCGATCTCGACGAGTTTTTTACGGATGTACACCGCTATGTGCGCACGCTGGAAGAGGTGATCATCCGTACGCTGGCTGATTACGGGCTCGAGGGCATCCGCATTCCCGGCTATACGGGAGTGTGGCTCGATGGCACCGACGTGCTGCCCCAGCGGAAGATTTGCGCCATCGGCGTGCATCTGAGTCGCTGGGTCACCATGCACGGCTTCGCCTTCAACCTCAATACCGACCTCACCTATTTCGGCCATATCATCCCGTGCGGCATCAGCGACGAGCACAAGGCCGTCACCTCGCTGGCCCTCGAGCTGGGGCGCGAGGTGGACGAAAAGGAAGTAAAGGAAGTGCTGAAGCGCCATTTCGCCGAGCTGTTCGGATTTGAGTGGTTCTGATCGTAGCCGTTGCCTGCAAAACGGCAGGCAACCTGCCTTTTGTACCCGCATCAAAGTGGTTCGGGAAATCCTGTGACAATGGTTGAGGGTTTAGAGTTCAGAGTTGTAGAGTCCAGTTAAGTCATACTAACTGAGCGTCCAGAAAAGTCGTACTAACTTTTTGGACCCGAAAACAAGCCGAAAAGTGTTGCCACAACACAGCTTAATAGCTCTAAATGAGCGGATAAAACACCTCAGATAGAGCCATGCACAAAAAGTTCGGCAACCGCCAAGCCAGCTCGTAAGGGTGCAA
>WFYJ01000178.1 GCA_015490175.1 Saprospiraceae bacterium
CCTCAACCCTTAACCTCCACAACCGGTTTTCCCAAACCACTTCGTTTCGGGTATATTCATGGTATGCAGCTTTCCGTTTTTGCCAGAAAGAAAATGGCCATGCTCGGCGTATTGTTCCTGTGGCAGGGGCCGCGAATCCCCTGCCTGCACGTGGGCGATTGTATGCCTCCCGAAGGATTCGACGGCTGTGTGGCCGTGTCCGTAACCATTCGCGCCACGCCCGAGGAGTGCTTCCGGCTGGTTACGGATATCGAGAACCTGTCGGATTTCTGGCCTGATTACGAGTTCCGGCGCGAGGGACAGGGGCCGTTGCGGCCGGGCGCCCGGTATTACAGCCGGCGCAAGGGACAAAAGAAATGGACGCCCTATCGGATCGTCGAGCTGGTGCCGGACCGGCGCATGGTGGGTGAGTTGGATAGCAGCGACGGGCCCTTTGCGCGGCTGCGCTACGATCATCGTTTCGAAATGCACGACGGACAAACCCGCTCGGAAGAGCAGGTCTCGTACAAACTGCGATACGGCCTGTTGGGAAAGGTGCTGGATCGGCTCGTGGTGCGGAAAATCCTCAAAAAGCAGCTCGTCAGGGCCCATCTCCGATTGAAACAAAGAGCGGAATCCGGCCATCAGGCCCGAGGTGAATGACGGGTTCGGGAAGGGCGAAAAGCAAGGGGCGATCAGCCTTCCAACTCAGGTATGATCGGAATGCCAGCCACTGTTGCGCTGTCCCATCCGGGGCCGGTCGAAGGTGTCGCGCGGCAGGAAGTAACGCGGCTCATCGTGCGGTTCCCTTTCGGGAAATTCCTCCTCGCCCTCATCTTCATCAGTGACGTCGCGAAACCACCAGGCGACGAAGATGCCGACCAGTCCGCCCAGCAGGTGGCTTTCCCACGAGATACCTTCCTGGTTGGGCAGGATGCCGACAATGTAGCCGCTGTACAGCAGCGTGACGACGAGCGTCAGCACGATGGTTTTGATGCTGCGCCGAAAGATGCCCGTCCAGAAGATGAAGGCCACCAGCCCGTACACGACGCCGCTGGCGCCGATGTGATAGACGGGCCGCGCAAACAACCACACGGCCATGCCCGTCAGCAGGTAGATGAGCCAGAAGGCGCGCCATCCCACTCGCGGGTAAAAGGCGAGCAGGGTGACGGTGAGCAGGAACAGGGGCACCGTATTGGACAGCAGGTGCCGGAAGTCGGCGTGGATGAGCGGCGAGAGCAGGATGCCCCGCAGGCCCGAGATGTTGCGTGGATAGACGCCGAACATGCCCAACTCGACGCCGGTGAGCGCCTGAAACAGGTGGACCACCCACAGCACGCCAATGAGTGCGAGCGGGCCACGCAGGATTTTCTTCCAGTTGATGGATTCGGGGCTGTGTGCCTGGTCCCGGGAGGTCATGGCGGTGGTTTTTCAGGACAACAATTGGACGATCTGGAGCAGGGTGGGATTCAGCTCCTGGTGGTGCTTGATGGCTTTCTCGAAGGGCGTGTACGCGATGTCGCGGTGGATGATGCCCACCATAACGCCGTTTTTGCCCTCCTTCAACGCGCGCACGCACTCCATGCCGATGCGGCTGGCGCGCACCCGCTCCATGCAGGTAGGACGGCCGCCGCGCTGCACGTGCCCCAGGATGGTGACGCGTGCCTCGATGTGGGGCAGGCGGGCCTGTACCTTGCGGGCCACCTCCACGGCGCCGCCTTCGTCGTCGCCCTCGGCTACCACGATGATGTTGGCGCGCTTGCGCCGCTCGAAGTTTTGCCGGAGCATGTGGACGAGGGCTGCGATGTTGGTGCGGCTTTCGGGCACCAGTACCGCCTCGGCACCCGTAGCGATGCCCGTGGCCAGTGCGATGAAACCGGCATCGCGGCCCATCACCTCGACGAAGAACACGCGCTCGTGCGAGTTGGCCGTGTCTTTGATGTTGTCAATGGCATTCATGGCCGTGTTGATGGCCGTGTCGTAACCGATGGTGTAGTCGGTGCCGTACAGGTCGTTGTCGATAGTGCCGGGCGCGCCCACGATGCGCAGCGCGGGATACTCGTTCAGGAACACCCTGGCGCCGGTGAAGGTGCCGTCGCCGCCGATGGCCACGAGCCCTTCGATGCCGCGCGCTTTGAGGTTTTCATATGCCTGGCGGCGCCCTTCGGGCGTGCGAAAGGCTTCGCTGCGCGCCGAATGGAGGATGGTGCCGCCCAGTTGGATGATGTTGCTCACGTCGCGGATGCCCAGCCGCCGAAACTCGCCCTCGATCATGCCCTGATAGCCACGGCAGATGCCCCACACTTCCATGCCATGTCGGATCGCCGTGCGGACCACTGCACGCAGGCAGGCATTCATGCCGGGAGCGTCGCCGCCGGAAGTAAAGACTCCAATGGTTTTCATGCAGATGGTTTGATGTTCAGGGTCGCAACGAATGTAACACATTTGCCCGATGTGCACTCAGCCGTGCAATACTTCGGCCCAGATTTCATGGGAGCGGATGGTGCCCAGCCCCTCTACATGCAGGTGGTAAAAGTCCAGCAGGCGGTCGAGCAGCTCGCGGCGTTGGCTGCGGCTCAAGGGCACGGTGTGGCTTTCGGGCAGGGGAGTGCGGATGAGTTTGGCGAAAGCCACGGCCAGCGGCCCCGCCATATGATGTGGGTGGGCCGGGGCAGTTGCCTGGAAGGTGCCCTCCTTGAGATCGAAAAAGACCGCGTCGCCTGCAGGCAGCTCGGGCTCGGGCTGGAAGCCCAGCCACCCACAGAAATGCGCCAGAAACGACAGGTGGTAGTTGCCCACGGGATGAGCCGTCAGGTCGAGCTGGCGGAATGCTTCGAACAAGAAGGCGAACAGGTCGGCCTGGGGCCCCGCCTCGCGCAGCACCTTGCCCGCCACCTCGGCCATGAACATGCCCACGGCGGTGCGCGGCAGCTCGAAGGGCAGCCGCTCGTACAGATGTGCCGGCCGCGCCTCGCGCACGCGCTGTAGCGATTTGCCTTCGCGCTCGTACACCACCACCTCGAGCAGCGACATGAGCTGGTACAGGGCCGCCTTGTTGCGTGCCCGTGGCGTGCGCACGCCGCTCAGCAGGTAGGAGCGCATGCCCAGCTCCTCAGTGAACAGATCGACGATGAGGCTGGTGTCGCGATATTTCATCTGGCGCAGCACGATGCCGCGCGTCTTGACGAGCATGGCAGAATGCGTGTTTGTGGTTTCTTCAAACAACTGAAAGATCATTCAGTTACACAGAGAACCACTGAGCGTGCACTGATTTTCACAGAGTTGTAAACGCTCAACGCTACACGCTCAACCCTCAACAACAGGTCAAAAACTGCGCTCAAACTGCGTGAATCTGCGGCCGAAGGCTGCGGTTTCAATGGATGAGGAACCGAAGAACCGAGGAACCGAAGAATCGAGGATTTGACAAAACATTGATAACCAACGATAAAAACTTTAAACTTTAAACACTGAACTCTAAACCCTCAACCCTCAACCAATACAACAGGATTTCCCGAACCACTTTGCTATGCGTATAAAAAACGAACGGGTGCGGACCGCTGAAAGGTCTGCACCCGCCATTGTTTTCAAGGATATGTGTTCATTGTCGGCGTCGCCTTCCGAAGCGGTGCCGTTCAGCTTGCTTCCGCCCGCGCAAAATCACCGCCCATGGCAGTGCTTGTACTTCTTGCCGCTGCCGCAGGGACACGGGTCGTTGCGGCCCACCTTGGGTTGGGTGCGGCGCACCGTCTGGGGCTTGGCCCGCCGGCTGACCCCTTCGGCGGCGGCGCGCTGTGCGGCGGCGGCGCGGGCTGCCTGTGAGGAAGCGGCGCGGCCGTAGGTGCGGCTGGTCTGCATTTTTTGCCATTGCGTGCGTTCCTCGACCACCTGCTCGAGCGTGCGGCCGTCCAGGAAGACGAGTGTGCCGCGCAGCAGGTACGAGGTCACGTCCTGGTTGATCTGGTACATCAACTGCTCGAAGAGGTTATAGGCCTCCATTTTGTACACCACCAGCGGGTCTTTCTGCTCGAACGAGGCGGCCTGCACGGCTTCCTTCAGTTCGTCCATGGCCCGCAGGTGCTCTTTCCACTTCTCGTCGATGACGGCGAGGGTGACGGCCTTTTCGATGTCGCGGATGAGCGACTTGCCGTTGGTGCGCACGGCCTCTTCGATGTCGGCCGAGATCGGCAGGTGGCGCGAGCCATCGGTGAAGGGGATGGCGATGCGCTTGTAGCGGTTGCCCTGCTTTTCGTGCACCTCGCGGATGAAGGGCATGAGCACCTCGGCGATCTGCTCGGCCTTTTTGCGGTAGGCGCTCATCACCTGCTCGTACAGCATCTCGATGAGCTCATCTTCCGATTTGTCGTGGAAGGTCTGCTCGTCGATGTCGGGCTCGATGCCGATGGTGGCCAGCGTGTTCTGGATAAAGCCCTCGTAGTCGTTGGCATCTTTCCACTGGCCTACCAGCGTCTCGATCAGGCCGATGAACATGTTGTTGAGGTCCACGGCGAGGCGTTCGCCCGACAGGGCATTGCGGCGCTTCTTGTAGATGGCCTCGCGCTGGATGTTCATCACGTCGTCGTATTCGAGCAGGCGCTTGCGGATGCCGAAGTTGTTTTCCTCGACCTTTTTCTGGGCCCGCTCGATCGATTTGGTGACCATGGGGTGCTGAATCACTTCGCCTTCCTTGTGGCCCATGCGGTCCATCAGCTTGGCGATGCGCTCCGACTGGAACAGGCGCATGAGGTTGTCTTCGAGCGAGACGTAGAACTGCGACGAGCCGGGGTCGCCCTGGCGGCCGGCGCGACCGCGCAACTGGCGGTCCACCCGGCGCGACTCGTGGCGCTCGGTGCCGATGATGGCCAGACCGCCTGCCTGGCGCACCTCCTCGGTGATCTTGATGTCGGTACCGCGGCCGGCCATGTTGGTGGCGATGGTCACCTTGCCCGGCTTGCCGGCCTCGGCCACGATCTCGGCCTCGCGCTGGTGGTGCTTGGCGTTGAGCACGTTGTGCGGGATGCCGCGCAGCTTGAGCATGCGGCTCAGCTTTTCCGACACGTCCACCGAGGTGGTACCCACCAGCACGGGGCGGCCGGCGTTGCGCAAGCGCTCGATCTCGTCGATCACGGCGTTGAACTTCTCGCGGGCCGTCTTGAAGACGAGGTCTTCGTGGTCTTTGCGGATGACGGGCTTGTTGGTGGGGATGACCACCACGTCGAGCTTGTAGATCTCCCAGAACTCGTTGGCTTCCGTCTCGGCCGTACCGGTCATGCCGGCCAGCTTGTGGTACATGCGGAAGTAGTTCTGCAGCGTGACGGTGGCGTAGGTCTGCGTGATCTCGCCCACCTTGACGTTTTCCTTGGCTTCGAGGGCCTGGTGCAGCCCGTCGGAGTAGCGGCGCCCTTCCATGAGGCGGCCCGTCTGCTCGTCCACGATCTTGACCTGGCCGTCAATGACGACGTAGTCCTCATCGCGCTCGAAGAGGGTGTAGGCCTTGAGCAACTGGTGCACGGCGTGCAGGCGGCGCGCCTTGAGCGAGTAGTCTTGCGACAGCCGGGCGCGCGCCTCGGCCTTCTCCTGCTCGCTCAGGTTGGGGTCGCTGTCGATTTCGACCATGCGGCTGGCCAGGTCGGGCACGACGAAGAAGTTGGGGTCTTCGGCATATTTGGCCAGAAACTCGGCGCCGCGGTCGGTCAGCTCGACACTGCGGTTTTTCTCATCGATGGTGAACAACAGGGGCTCGTCGACGATGTGCATGTGTTTCGACTGCTCCTGCATGTAGAAGTTTTCGGCTTTCTGCAGCATGACCTTGACGCCTTCCTCGCTCAGGAACTTGATGAGGGGGCGATATTTGGGCAGGGCCCGATAGGCGCGCAGCAGGGCCATGCCCGCTTCGCCTTCTTCGTGGCCCGTCTTGCCTTCTTTGAACAGTTTTTTGGCTTCCGCCAAATACTGGGTGACGAGCTTGCGCTGTGCGTTGACCAGGCGCTCGACGTGGGGCTTGAGCAGCTTGTATTCTTCCTCTTCGGCTCCGGCTTCCACAGGGCCCGAGATGATGAGCGGCGTACGGGCATCGTCGATGAGGACGCTATCGACCTCGTCCACGATGGCGTAGTGATGTTTGCGCTGCACCATCTCGTCGAGCGAGCGGACCATGTTGTCGCGCAGGTAGTCGAAGCCGAACTCGTTGTTGGTGCCGTAGGTGATGTCGCACCGATAGGCGGCTTTGCGCTCCTCGCTATGGGGGCGGTACTTGTCGATGCAATCGACCGTCAGCAAGAGGAACTCGTAGATGGGGCCTACCCACTCCTGGTCGCGCTTGGCCAGGTAGTCGTTCACCGTCACGATGTGGACGCCTTCGCCGGCCAGGCCGTTGAGGTAGGCGGGCAGAGTGGCCACCAGCGTCTTGCCCTCACCGGTAGCCATCTCGGCGATCTTGCCTTCGTGCAGGACGATGCCACCAATGAGCTGCACGTCGTAGTGCACCATGTCCCATGTCACGCGGGCGCCGCCGGCCATCCAGCTGTTTTTCCAGATGGCCTTGTCGCCTTTGATCTGGACGTATTCTTTGCCCCTGGCCGCAAGGGTGCGGTCGTGGTCGGTGGCAGTGACCTCCAGCTCTTCGTTTTCCTTGAAGCGGCGCGCAGTCTCTTTGACGACGGCAAAGGCCTCGGGCAAGATTTCTTTCAGCACTTCCTCCAGTTGCTCGTCGCGCTCTTCGCGCAGCTTGTCCACTTCCTTGAAGAGCTCCTCCTTGCGGTATACGTCTTCCTCATTGGCGGCTTCCTCGTTGAGCTGCGCGATTTCGGCATCGATATCTGCCAGATAGTCGGCGATGCGCTGGCGGAATTCGAGGGTTTTCTGGCGCAGTTCGTCGTTGGACAGCGATTGATATGCCTCGAAGTGCTCGTTGATTTCGTCCACGACGGGCAACATCCGCTTGATGTCGCGCTCGTGTTTGGACGGGAACAGTTTTTTCAATACACCGAACATGGAAAACAAAATTTTTCGCTATTTGCTGAAAAGCAGCGTTTTACAATCAGTTCTGGCAGTGAGGATACAGGCCGGAAAATGCGGGAAGCAAAGATAGGATATATTTGCCGGGCCCACGTTTCAGGCGGCTTTTTTGCCGGGATCAAAAGCACCGTCCGCAACCTTGGCGACGTGGTGCTGCAGCCTTTGACTACTGCATATTCCGGACCATCCCGTTCGGGCTGTCATAATGGCTGCCGCTTACACAACACCTCTGCGCTTGTGAGGTTGTCCAATCGATGCCCATGAATCGCTTTTGCCTGCTGTCTTTTTTTGCCATGCTGCTCTTGTCGGCCTGCCGTGAGTCCACGCGCGATTTGCGCCCCTACTTCTTTCCGCTCGATGAGCTGGAGCAGGAGGGCAAGGTGTACATCTGGATGCCGGTGGCCGACAGCCTGCAGCCGCCTTTCGTCTATTACTACAAGGCCGAGCGCGACAGTGCGGGCCGGCTCTGGTTCATTCGGGCCTATTTCGACTACCAGCTCCAGCCCTTCCAGATCAACCGCGAGAAGGTCGTCGCCAATGGCGTCAAGCTGGTCGAGAGCCGCCTGTTCGATCGGGATACGGCGGGGCGGCTGGTCGAGGTGCCCGTCGAGGTCGAATACGGCAACGTCTTTCCCTTCGAGGCGGGGCCCCGGCCGGGGGTGCTGCTCACGCGCATGAGTTGGCGCCTGCCCTTCGATACGGCCACGACCATGACGTTGGTGCGCAACCGCCAGTTTGCCGGCGACACGACCTGGACCTTCGAGGGCCGCACATACGATGCGGTGCGTTTTGCCGTTCGGGAATTGATCGACAACGTGCGCGAAGGGCATCTCGAATACGAGTATCCCGGTGAGGAAATCTACGCGCGCGGCCTGGGCATGGTCTGGTTCCGCAAAGAGGTGGACGACGAATTGACGATCGAATACCGACTCGACGACATCCTGCCCGAATCGTGGCTGTGGCAACAGCTCGGACGAACTCAAATTTTGCCCCGATGACTGCAACAAGACGCACCCTCTGGCTTTCCATGCTTCTGCTTTTTGCCGCCAGGGCACACACGCAGGTGCTGCCGGTGACGCAGTTGTGCGTCAGCCAGGACACGCTCTACTGGTCGGCGCCCGCCAACACTTGCGGGTCGTTCATCTCGTTCGAGGTGTATGGCAGCATGTCGGCCGGCGGGCCCTTCATCCTGCTGGGCACCGTGACCGACGAAAACCAGTCCTTTTTCTTTCACGCCACTGCCGGCAACGACACCTGGTACTACTACGTGCAGAGCCATTACGATTGCCCGGGCAGTCCGGCCGTGTCCGATACGGTCAACAACGAGCCGCCCGGCATCGCGCCCATCAGCTCCGTCTCGGTCGAAGGCGACGACGTGGTGGTCACCTGGCAGGCCAGTGCCTCGCCCGAGGTCATCGGCTACATCATCTATCGCGAAACGGCCATCGGCGTGGTGCCCATAGACACGGTGTACGGCGCCCTGACCTATACCGACACCACGGCCAGCCCCGGCACGCGCACCGAGACGTATTTCGTCAACGCGCTCGATGCCTGCGGCAACACCAGCATTTTCGACCAGCCGCACCAGACGATGCTGTTGCAGGCTTCGGCCGACTCCTGCACGCGTGCCATCATGCTGTCGTGGAATCCCTACGACGCCTGGCCCGAAGGCATCGAGCGGCAGGAGGTATGGGTCAGCCAGAACGGCGAGGCACCCGTGCTCGTGGCCTCGCTGCCGCCCGAGGCAGACACCTACACCTTCGAAGGTGCACAGCAGGGCATCACTTACTGCTTTTTCATTCAGGCTTTCGCCAAAAACAACCCTTGGACGGCGCGCTCCAGCGAGCGCTGCGCAGCGCCCGACGTGGTGCAGCCGCAGGCCTGGCTGTTGCTCAGCAACGTGCAGACGAATGCCGACGGCACGCGCGAGGTGGTGTGGCAGTGGGATCCCGAGGGCGAGATCGAGAGCTATGCGCTGGTGCGCGCCACCGACTCGACCTTTCAGGATGGTGCCAGCCTCTTCGTGGAGCCGGCCCCTGCCTTCCTGTCGCCTTCGGTGCTGTGGACCGATACGCTTGCCGTGGAAGGACTGTACTACTATCGCATCGAGACGACCGACGCATGCGGCGCGGTGCGCCGCTCGAATGCCGGCCGCAACCTCCTGCTCACGGGCGAGCCACTGCCCGGCCAGCGCAATCTGCTCGAGTGGACCGATTTTTTCATCGAAGGCGCGACGCTGCAGGGCTACGACCTGTATCGCATCGTGGATGGGCAGGAGAGCCTGCTGGCCAGCTACGGCCCGCTGTTCACCAGCCATTTCGACCAGCTCGACCCGGCAGTGCCGGCCCAGGCCAATGCCTGCTACTACGTCGTAGCCTGGGCTTCGCTCGCGCTGCCCGACGGCACCGTCGTGCCCATCGAGCAGCGCTCCAACACCGTCTGCCTCACCCAGCCCGCCACCATTTATCTGCCCAATGCGCTGGCGCCTCGTGGCTACAACAAGGAGTTCAAGCCCGTCTTCGTCTTTGGCCAGGTGAGCGACTATCAGTTGCTCATCTTCGACCGCTACGGACAACTGATCTTCGAAAGCCGCGA
>WFYJ01000179.1 GCA_015490175.1 Saprospiraceae bacterium
GTAGCGGGCTCCCAGCTCCACGGGGTCGCCTGCATCGCGCAGGTTGACGAAGTTGACGCCCTTGACGGTGCGGCCGTCCTTGATGTCGAGGCAGGGAATGATGCGTTTGGCGAGCATGGTGCGGGCAGTTTTTTGCGGAAGCGAAAGCTACATCAGGCGATGCCCTGTGCTTCCGCCCAGCGTTGCAAGTCTTCTGGCGAAAGGCGGCCTTCGTAGATGGCTTTGCCGATGATGGCGCCATCGCAGCCTGCTTCGGCCAGGGCGTCGAGGTCGTCGAGCGCGCGGATGCCGCCGCTGGCGATGAGCCGCAGCTCGGGAAAGACCGCGCGCATCTGGCGGTACAGCGCCGTGGCGGGCCCCTGCAGCATGCCGTCGCGGCCGATGTCGGTGCTGACGACGTAGCGGGCGCCGCGCGCACGCCACCTGCGCAGGAAAGGCTCCCATTCCAGGGCGCTGTCCTCTTCCCAGCCGCTGACGGCCACGCGCCCGTCGCGCAGGTCGCAGCCGAGGATGATGCGGTCGGCGCCGTAGCGCATGAGCCAGCCCTCGAAGCGATCGGGATGGCGCACGGCCACCGTGCCGCCCGTCACCTGGGCGGCGCCGCACTCGAAGGCGATGCGCAGGTCGTCGTCCTGCTTGACGCCGCCACCGAAGTCGATCTGCAGCGAGGTGTGGGCGGCCAGGCGCTCCAACACGCGCCAGTTGACGATGCGGCCGGCGCGCGCGCCGTCGAGGTCCACCAGATGGAGGTAACGCAGACCCGCATCTTCGAAGGCGCGCGCCACCTCGAGCGGATCTTCGTTGTACACCTTCTTCGTGTCGTAGTCGCCGCGCGTAAGGCGCACGCACTTGCCGTCTATGAGGTCTATGGCCGGAATGATGCGCATGGTGCTGATTTCGTTCAGGGCACAATTATCCCGCCTTTCGGCAAAAATGGAGGCATCGTCAGGTCAGAATCGCGCCATATTTTGGCAACCGAAAGGCGACGTTCAAAGCAAGGCAGCCTCGACATCGGCCCTCGAGCGCCGTCTCAACCATCAAACCATGCTCAACCATCAAACACAGACCCAATGGCTTTGATCAAAAGCGTACGGGGCAAGACGCCTCGATTCGGAAAGAACTGCTACCTGGCCGAAAACGCCACCATCGCAGGCGACGTGGTCATGGGCGACGACTGCAGCGTGTGGTTCCAGGCGGTGGTGCGCGGCGATGTGCACTGGATCCGCATCGGCGACCGGGTCAACATCCAGGACGGGGCCGTCATCCACTGCACCTATGAGCGGGCCCCCACTACCATCGGCAACGACGTCAGCATCGGCCACCGCGCCATCGTGCACGGCTGCACGCTGCACGACCGCGTGCTGGTGGGCATGGGGGCCATCGTGATGGATCATGCCGTGGTCGAGGAAAACGTGCTCATCGCCGCCGGGGCCGTGGTGCTCGAAGGCATGCGCCTCGAAAGCGGCCATATCTACGCCGGCGTGCCGGCACGCAAGGTCAAGGCGCTGCCCGAAGAGACGTTCCGCGATACCGTCGAACGCATCGCGCGCAACTACATCATGTATGCCGGCTGGTTTCGGGAGCCGAGGAGTGAGGAGTGACAGAGTGATGGAGTGACGGAGTGACGGAGTGAACGGAGAGATGGAGGTGGAGCCACACGGCAGGGACGCACGGTAGCGACGCACGGTAGGGACGCACGGCAGTGCGTCCGGCGGCAATGCGTCCAGCGGCAGTGTGTCTGCCTGTACGGGAATTTTTGACGATGGATATTGAAGAGAGGAGGGAGTGACCGACTGTGCAAAGCATTTTCTGCGGTTGAAGGCTGCGGTTTTTCGTCCGGACAATGGACAACAGACCATGGACGATGGACAATTTTCCCGGCTAATTCGAGAAGCCGAGGATTCGAACAAACCACAGACAATCAGAAAAAACTCAACCCTACACGCTCTCAACCCTCAACCTGGTAAAAACTGCGTTCAAGCTGCGTCTTCTGCGTTTGAAACGCTGCGGTCTGTTGAAATTTATTTGCAAAAAATTGATTTACAATTGTTTGATAAAAAAGCCAAACATCAGGCCGTAAAGTTCAAGTTTCCGCACGCCACTTTTTTCAGGGACCTCAGGATTTGTAAAAAAAACTAATAATCAACGAGAAAAATATTAAACTTTAAACCCTAAACCTTAAACACTTTTATGGGATGCGCGATCATCTATTCAAGTACAGCACCGATGAATGAGGTTTGAGGTGCAGTGAGTGCCCCAAGCACAGCTTTTTTTCTGCGACTTGCCGACATGGAGATATTGCCGTACCTTTGCGCCCGGCGAGCGTCATACGACCAGCTCCCCCCGAACCTCCCCAGGCCGGAAACGGAGCAAGGATAAGGGGGTTGAGCGGTGCGATATGATGGCTCGCCTTCTTTTTTTGGCGAAAGCCGGAGCATGCCACCCCCTGTTTCCACCCAAGTCTTCCGCCACATGTCCGACCGCAAAGTTCTGTTCCTCAACGCCGCACATCCCGTGCTCGAAGCGCGTCTGCAGGCACTGGGTTTCCAGTGCGACCACGACTACGAGTCGCCCAAAGAGGTCGTAGCGCAACGCATCGGCGAATATACCGGCATCGTCATCCGCAGCCGCTTCTCGCTGGATGCTGCATTTTTGGCGAAAGCCGAAAGGCTGCAATTCATTGCCCGCGAGGGCGTCGGCATCGAACACATCGACACGGCCTGGGCCGAGGCACACGGCATCCGGGTGCTCACCTCGCCCGAAGGCAGCCGCGACGCGGTGGGCGAACACGCACTGGGCCTGCTGCTGGCCCTGATGAACAACCTGGCACGCGCCGACCGCCAGGTGCGGCAGGGCCAGTGGATCCGCGAGGGCAACCGCGGCGTCGAGATCAAGGGCAAGACGGTGGGCATTCTCGGCTACGGCAATATGGGACGCGCCTTTGCGCAGCGCCTGCTGGGCTTCGAGTGCGACGTCATCGCCTACGACAAGTACAAGGTGCTGTATGGCGACTACTTTGCGCGTGCCGTCAGCCTCGAAGAACTCTTTGCACGCGCCGACATCCTGAGCATCCACATCCCCTACAGCCGCGACAACCACCACTTCATTGACGACGCCTTCCTGTCGCGCTTCCGCAAACCCATCTTTCTGGTCAACACGGCGCGCGGCGGCGTGCTCGACACGGCCGCACTGGTGCGCCACCTGCAGGCCGGCGCGGTGCGGGGCGCCGCTCTCGACGTACTGGAATACGAGGAGCTGTCGTTCGAAAAGCTGGACCTGAGCCGTCCGCCCGAGCCGCTGGCCTGGCTCATGCAGGCCGACAACGTGGTGCTCTCGCCCCACATCGCCGGCTGGTCGTTCGAATCGAAGGAAGGGCACGCGCGCGTGCTGGCAGAGAAGATCGAGGCGCTGGTGCGCACTGCTGACTGATCCCGGGACCCGACCCGGGTCTTTGACACGGCCGGGTTATTTTTGCCGAAAGGCGCATTTTCTCCATCCGGAAAAAACGAACGGCCATGACCCATTTGAAAAAAGGCGACAAGGCTCCCTGCTTCGAAGGCATCGACCAGGACGGCCAGCCCATTTCGCTCGACGACTTCAAGGGCAAGAAGCTGATTCTGTACTTCTACCCCAAAGACAACACGCCGGGCTGCACCACCGAGGCCTGCAACCTGCGCGACCACTACGCCGAGCTGCGGGCACGGGGCTACGAGGTGGTGGGCGTCAGTCCCGACAGTCCGCGGCGTCACCGCAACTTCATCTCGAAATACGAACTGCCTTTCCGCCTCATCGCCGACGAGGATCACCGCATCGCACAGGCCTACGGCGTGTGGGGCAAGAAAAAGATGTACGGGCGCGAATACGAGGGCATCTACCGCACCACTTTCGTCATAGACGAAGACGGCACGATTGAAGCGGTCTTCCCGAAAGTGGATGTCAAGCGCCATGCCGAGCAGATCCTCGAAGCGCTGGAAGCAAACGATTGAGGCTGGGGCCGCTCAGAACGGCAGGTCCTCGAAGTCGCCCGTGTCGGCGGGCTCATCGGCTGCCGTGGGAAAGTCGTCGGCAGCAGGCGGCGCGTCGGGCGCAGCAGGCGCATCGGGCTGTACGCTTTCGATGCGCCAGGCGTTGAGGTTGGTGAAAAACTTGCCGTTCCACTCGCGGCCGCGCAGGTCGAAGTGCACCTTGATCATCTCGCCTTCCTCATACTGGTCAATGAGGTTGCAGCGATCCTGTGTAAGCTGAAACTTGATGTATTGCGGGTATTGCCCCTCATCGAGGAGCAGCACGAACTCGCGCGCCTGGAACCGCTCGCTCTTGACTTCCGTGTCGAACTTCTTGTACAGCTTGCCGGTGATCTCGAATGACATGGTCTGATGCTGTTATGGGTGGTGAAGGATGCAAAGGTAGCGGGCATTCGGGAAACGCCGCCTTCAAAAAAACGCGTGGAAGCAAAAGGCCACCCGCGCAGTTGGACACGCGGCACCCCGACAAACTGTGTCGGGCGCACGTCAATCCGACGGCAAGATATTGACTGGCAACAAATTGCAGCACAACTTGCCCATAGCCTGCAGGCACCACCTTTATCTCGCCACATTCCGGGGATTCACGACGCACACATCCTTACTGCTTCCTGCAATCGCCAGGGTTGCAACGGAGGGGTATGCCCTTCTCCGCGCGCGCAGGGATGTGTATGGATTTCTTTTCACTTCAAAAAACACCGGAATCATGAAGCGACTTTTGCTCTCTTTGCTCGCCATTGCCCTTGCACCAGCCATCCAGGCCCAGGAAGTATTGCTCGAAGAAAGTTTTGAAGGAGCAGGTCTTCCTGCCGGATGGGAAGTACAGACGCAGGCCACCGACGGTGGCTGGCTGACGGGTACGCCTGCTGCCTTGTTCTATTATCTCCTGAAGATTCCTCCAGCCATCCACGGCAGCAGGGTGGCCGCCACCAACGACGCCCTGTGCGATTGCGACAAAAGCGCCGACCGGCTCATCACGCCCGCACTCAACTTTTCGGGCTATGCCGGCATCCTGCTCGAGATGACTTACTTCTTCCAGCGCTACCAGTACCCATCCGCAAAAGAAGAAGCCTTTATCGAATATTCGGTCGTGTCCCCGATCAACTGATTTCAAACTGCGTTTTCTGCGGCCGAAGCCTGCAGTTTCAATGGATGAGGAACCGAGGAACCGAAGAATCGAGGATTTGACAAAAAACTGATAGTCAACAAGAAAAACTTTAAACTCTAAACTCTAAAC
>WFYJ01000180.1 GCA_015490175.1 Saprospiraceae bacterium
GTCACCGTTGCTGTGCAGGTGTTGCTGTTGTTGCTTTGATCGGTCACCGTCAGCGTCACCGTGTTGTTGCCCAGATCGGTGCAGTCGAAGTCCGTTTGCGAAAGCATCATGGAATCGATGCTGCAGTTGTCTGTGGATCCGTTGTCGACGGCACTGGCGGAGGTGGTAGCCATGCCTGTGGGGCCGAGCTGTAGGGTGACGTTCTGGCACTGGGCGGTGGGTGCTTGCACGTCGTTGACCGTGACGGTAAAGGAGCAGGTATCGGAACCGAGGCTGCTGGTTACGACAAAGGTATTGGTAGTGGTGCCTACAGGGAAAGCGGATCCCGAGGGCAAGCCTTCGATCTGCGTGATGGTTGCGCCTGCGCAGAAGGCTGTGCAGGTAGGGTCGGTATAGTTGACTACGGCGCTACAGAGGTCGGGGTCATTGCTGACCGTAATATTCGCCGGGCAACTGATCTCCGGCGAGAAGTCATAGATACGTACGTGGCCGGCATCTGTGCCATTTCCGTCATTCAAAGGAGCCCCAATGGCCACAGTATTGGTATCAGGCATGCTGACGGAATAGCCTGCTTGGTCCCCGCTTGCTTCACCAACCATGCCAATACCTTTTTGTATCCATGAGGTGCCGTCCCAGGTATAGATGCGGACTTCTCCGGCATTAAGTCCGTTTGCGGCACTACCGCGCAGGCCAATAGCTATGGTATTGATATCAGGCATGCTGACGGACCAACCCAAGAACTGGAATGATGATATACCGTTTATATTGGCGCCTTTCTGTACCCAGTCGGTGCCATTCCAGGTAAAGATGCGTACATTACCGGCATTTCCGGACTTCAAAGGAGCCCCGATGGCCACGGTATTGGCGTCGGGCATGCTGACGGAAAAGCCAGATTCATCTTCTGCCGCCTCACCCTCGATATCGGCGCCTTTTTGCACCCAACTGGTTCCGTTCCAGGTAAAGACGCGCACATGACCGGCATCTGTGCCGTTTCCGTCATTATTAATTGCCCCAATGGCCACGGTATTGGCATCGGGCATGCTGACGGAAAAGCCGGATTGATCACCTGCCGCCTCACCGTCAATGTCGGCGCCCTTCTGTACCCAGTTGGTTCCGTCCCAGGTAAAAATGCGTACATGACCGGCAGCGTAACCACTTGCACTGTTATAGATTGCGCCAATGGCCACGGTATTGGCATCGGGCATGCTGATGGACCTGCCAGAGTTATCACCTGCTGCCTCGCCGTTGATGTCGTTGCCTTTCTGTACCCAGTTGGATCCGTTCCAGGTAAAGATGCGCACATGACCGGCATCTGTGCCGTTTCCGTCGTTAAAAGGCGCCCCAACGGCCACGGTATTGGCGTCGGGCATGCTGACGGACCAGCCAGAGTTATCATCTGCTGCTTCGCCATCGATGTCTGCGCCTTTTTGAACCCAGTTGGTTCCGTCCCAGGTAAAAATGCGTACATGACCGGCATCTGTGCCGTTTCCGTCGTTAAAAGGCGCGCCAATGGCGACGGTATTGGCGTCGGGCATGCTGACGGAATAGCCAAAGTAATCATATGCCGCTTCGCCATCTATATCGGCGCCTCTCTGGGTCTGGGCCTGCAGGCTGCCCGCGAGGAGGAGGGTGAGGAAAGCGTGTAGCAGAATTCGGGAGTGATAGATGTTTTTCATGAGACTTTGTTTCAGGGTTTTTACTTCAGGTTGGTACCCCACACGAAGGGACACATTCGGCATATGCATCGGCCGCACACACCAGAGGGGCAGCCTGCGCGCTCGTCGCAGGAGGGCAGTCAGCAAAGCGGTCCGGGAAAATGGAGTAGCTGGGCGTGGCGCTTTGGCGCGAGCGGATCCGTTGCCCGGGGCGGGACATTTTCCGCAGGGCAAAATATTCCGATCGGCGGGTCGGCCCACGGACGGGGCGCGAAGAAGTGCGGAATGGCACCGGGTGGTGCATGCCTTCGGGGAGGAGCACTCCCTGCAGCGGCAGCTTTCATACCCGGCAAAAGTGCCCGGAAACCGGGCAGGCAGGCAAGAGAGCGGCTCATCTGATTACAATTTGTCAGTAGTAAATACAACCCTTTTCGCTCAGGAGCGAGGATGGTCCGGCTTCTGAGCATTCAGCTTGCATGACTTCCTGCCCTCGTCCAAGCGAAAAGCGTCGGCGGGATGGGGCCTTGGCTGCCATGTGCCCCGGGAAGCGACAGATGAGCAGTCATTGTCCATCACAAGACGGCGCCGTGCAAGGAGGCAGACGGAGATGCAACCTGAGGCAAGGGTCGCTATGTATCCGGCTCAAAATTAAGGAATTCCCGAAAAAGTCAAAACCGGGTTTTGTGCAAAAGCCGCCGCCGGTCGCGCCCGACGGATGGGGCAGGGAACGCACAAGCAGGCGCTTGCATGTTCATTCTGTGTTGGTACAAAAAACACACGCGCCGGCCAGGACAGACCGGCGCGTGGGGCACGTGCTTTTCAGAAAGGTCAGTGCTTCATCACCACCATTTTGCGCACGGCCTGTCGGGCGGGGGTGCGCAGGGTGCAGGTGAGCACGCCAGCGGGCAGCTCGTGGGCCGAGAGGACGATCTGGTGGAATCCTCTGTCGTAGTCGCCCTCGATCACCTTGACGACCCTGCCCGTCAGATCGGTGAAGATGAGCGTGGCCTGTGTGGCCTCGGGCAGCGAGAAGCTGATGGTGGTGCGGTCGCTGAAGGGGTTGGGCCTGTTGGGGTACAGGGCGAAGTCGGCAGCGGTGCTCTGGCCGTGGAAGGTCAGCGCTACGTCGAGCCGTTCGCCATTCTGGTTGTAGGCTTCTGCCTTCGTAAAGCGCGAGTCCACCTTCAGCAGGTCGCTGAGCTGACCATCCTTCAGGGCGCGGAACTTCAGCGTGAAGAGTCGTTTGGCGGAAGCCTGCCCGTTCCAACTGGCGGTGATGGCACCTTCGTAGAGCAGTGCAAAGCCGAAGTTTTCGGCCTTGGCTACGCCTTCCTGAACATCTACCAGTTCCAGAGCCGACTTGTCGAAGTCGATCGTGAACTGAAAGCCCGGTACGTTCAGGTCGCTGGCTTCGAAGGTAACGGCTACTTCTTCACCAGCCTTGACAGCCTTGTCGGCTACGTTCAGGACCCAGGTGCCGGTGGTGCGGTCCTCGCTGCCGAGGAAGGCACTCGATGTCTGTGCGCTGCCATTGACGTCGCCGATTTTGACGGCTACGAAGTCGGCGTCCATGACGTCGGCATCGAGGTTGTTGACGTTGAACACCTCGGGGAAGGGTTCCAACCAGGGGTTGGCCGGGTCGGGGAACGCGTAGTCAGCATCCACGAAGCGCCACGAGGTGTTGTTCGTGAAATTGGGAATAGTGTGCAGGATCAGCTTGCGCAGCTCCACCAGGTCGGCTGTGGTGATGGCTCCCGAGCGGTTGGCGTCGGCGGCGATGAGCTGATAGGGCGAGTCGAGCGGATCCTCGTTGAGGATGTGGGCCGTGATGAGCACGAGGTCGTAGGTGGTCACGCCGTTGAGAGGTGCTTCATCCAGCGTGGGCTTGACCGTATAGTCGCCACCCGCCGGCACATTGGCAAACAGGTAGGCGCCATAGGCATTGGTTGGCATGGAGGTGCTCATGTCGCCGTTGAGTTCGACCATGACTCCCTCGACCGGCTCATCGTATTCCGTGGCTATCAGGCCCGCAATGCCGGGGTTGCTGAAGCTACAGGCGTTCTGGTTGTCCTGGACGAGGATAAAGGTCTCGCAGTAGTCCTGATTGCCCGCGACGTCAGTTACCCACAGCTCGATCGGGATCATACCTACGCTGTCGCAGGTGAATGTGAGGTGGTCAAAGTTTGTATCGTCGGAGAACGAGAAGGTGAGCTCGCCCGGGCAGTTGTCCCAACTGCCGGCATCGAAGTCGCTGGCCCAGACGTCCACCATGCCGGTCGAGGGCATCAGTTCGATGACCAGTCCGTACTGGCAATAGGGGGTTGGCTTTTTGCCGTCGCGCACCGTAAAGGTAAAAGAGCAAGCGGTGCTGTTGCCGCACTGGTCCATGACCTGATAGGTGATGGTGTGGGTGCCGTAGGGATATTCGCCATTTGCTTGCGCAAAATTGCCGATGCCGACCCCATCGGCTGTGCCCTGCATGTCCACGCTGCCGTCGCTGTACAGGTCTATATCCCAGCTTACGCCAAATGAGGTGCTGCAGTCGTCGAGGATTTCCACGCTCAGATCGGCATAGCCCGGACTGCAATCCACCGTGTCGAGGAACTCGCGGTCGGCGCAATTGAGCAGGAAGGGCGCGGTGTAGTCGTTGACCTTGATTACCTGCTGATACGTAATGAAGCCGTCCTGGTTGTCGGGGTCGGGATCGGTGTCGGCCACCACGCCGGTGACCTGGCGGCTGTCCTGGAAGGTACGGCCGTCTTTGTCGCCATCGCCGTCGAGGTCGAGGTTCAGCTCCAGCTCGCTGGCCTCGATGGTCTCCTGATCGACCTCGGCGCCCACCACACACCAGTTGATGACCGTCCAGGTGCGCACGATCTTGTAGCAGGCATCGGGCACGGCCGTGTACACCTGGTCTTCGTAGGAAACGGCGATCAATTCGCAGGTCTCATTGATGATTTCGGGTTCCCCGAAATCCGGCAGGTTGCCGTTTTGCTGGCAGACGGCGAATTTGTCTTCCGGAAATTCGACCACCCAGTCGGACTGATGCACGACGGTGATGGTCTGGGTACAGCTCTGTGAGGTGTTTGCCGAGGCATCCGTAGCGCTCCACGTACGCGTGATGGTGCCGGCGCCGCACTGGTCCAGCTCAACGGTGCAATCGTGCTGCACATCAAAGGAGCAGTTGTCGGAAAAGACCGGGCTGCCAAAAGCGTCGAAGGCGCTGCACCCTTCCAGTTCGTAGGGCACGGCGTATTGGTCGAGGTACTGGTCGCAGGTAATGGTCACAGGCGGCGGGCAGTTGCCCAGGGCGGGAGTGATTTTGTCGTTCACGTTTACCTGGACCATGCAATCGTTGTAGTTGCCAAAACAGTCAAATGCCCGGAACACTACGGTCACCGTGCTTTTGGCATCGTCGCAGCAGAAAGTGACCGACGGCCCGAAGTCGTCGGGCAGGCCGGTGGTGCAGTCCTGATCCATGCGGCGCACCTCGAAGTGATCGAGGCAGCAGTTGTCGTGGCTGCCGTCGTCGAACGTTTCGGCAAACACCTCGGCCAGACCCTCGCTTTCGAGATTGACGTCGGTGATCTCGTCGCATACGGCCACCGGGGCCGTCTCGTCCATGACCTGTACGAAAGTGGTATCCGCAGCGGTGTTGCCGCAGGCATCTGTGGCCACATAGGTGATGGTGTGGTAGCCGAGTTCGAGGCCGGGCTCGGGGATGTAGCCGCCCTCGCTGCCGTCGGTGCCATTGGCATAAATGACTTCGCCGACAGGCGTGAAAATCCGGATGGTCACCTCACTGCAATCATCCGATACCGTGGGAGCAGGGATGAATCCCGTTGAGCGGCACAGGGCCGGCGGCGTGGCCGGTATGTCGGCATTGACGGTGACCGGCGTGGCGGTGACGACCGGTGCCGTTACGTCCACCACCTTGATCACCTGGTCATGGCTGAAGACGGCATTGGTGCACCAGTCGAGCACCGTCCAGGTGCGCACAATCTTGAAGGTCTGGCCGCAGCTTTGCGTCAGCTCGTCGCTGTGGCTGTAGTTGTACATGCACCAGGTGCCGTCCATCTGTCCGTTGCCGGGGATGCCCGAGCCGGTGGTGGGCAGATAACCGGTGTAGAGGGTGGGCTCGACGATGTTCGGATAGTCGGCATACTGGCTGCAGTCCCACACCTGGTCGGTGGGGAAAGTGGGGGCAGGACGGACGATCTTGACCGTATCGAGGCATTGTTCGCTCACATTTCCATAAATGTCGGTGGCCACCCAACTGCGCACGACGAGTACCATGCCGTCATCGCACATATCTTCGTCGAGGTATAGTTGATCTGTCTGTTCGACGGTGGCCACGGCGCAATTGTCGCTCACGGGCGGCGCAGGCACGATGCCGATGTCGAAGCTGCAGTTGAGCGGGATGGGTGCCGCGGGGCAATCGAAGACCGGCGGCAGTTTGTCTTCGACGGTGATCTGGCTCCAGCACTTGTTGCCGGTATCGGGGTCGGTGACCATGGCCATCCAGGTGGTGCCGATGAAACTGCAATCCACTACATTGGTGCCCAGGTCGGCCCCCGTGGCGTCGAGCAGGGTGACCTGATAGTCGTCGTAGCAGCCGTAGGGCCCGCCTTCGAGCAGGTCGTCGGCGCCGATGGCCACGCTGCCGTCGGCATCGAGCGAGATCTGCACCTCGTTGTTGCAGGTCAGTTGCGTGACGGGATTCGGGTATTCGAGTACGGTTACCGTGAAGCTGCAACTGCTGGTGTTGCCCCAGGCGTCGCCGGCCCCGAAGGCAAGGGTATGGGTGCCGATGGGGAAGTAGTCGCCGCTCGCCAGACCGGTGCCATCGGTCTGGGTGATGGTCGGGTTGGGATCGCAATCGTCATTTGCCGAAAGGCTGAAAGTCACAGGGGCAGAGCAGGCGCCCGGGCCGAGGTTGATCGTCATGTCGTTCGGGCAGGTCAGCGTTGGGGGCGTCGTGTCTTCCACACTGACGGTGACGCTGTAGGAAGCATTGGCGCAGGTACCGCCGAATGGTGGGGCAAAGGTGCCGAGGGGGAAGGGATTGGCGGCGGTGGCATTGCTGGTTTCGCCGTCGAGCGCGTCGGGCCCGCTGAAGAACCACTGGGGCAGTTCGAACACGGCGCCCGAGGGCGGGTAGGGCTCGCGATAGGCCCAGCCGTCGCGGTATTCCCAGGGCTGCCCCGTGCCGTCCACGTCAATCTGTCCGAATACGTCAATCACCACGCCATTGCAGAACAGCTCGATGGCGTCGTCGCCGTTGATGGACACGGCGTCGGAGGTGTAGTTTGGCGCAAAGCCGAAGAAATTCTGGAAGCCTGTTGTCTCGGTGGCCACGTAGAGGAAGGTGCCTGCTGCCACGGCTTCGGCGGGGAAAGTGAATTCCTGCCCGTCGCTGCCGTTGCCGTTGTTGGCCGAGCCCAGGCCGTACGCACTCAGGTCGGGGATGTCGGCAAGGGCATACAGCTCGACCGCTTTGGGGAGGCCGCCCGAGAGGGGGCCGTCAATGACGCCGGTGAGTACGAGATTGCCGCAGCCGCTGACCGTATTGGTGATCTGATAGGTGCCCTGGTCGCTTGCCGCAAAATCGATCTGGCCGGTCTGGGGATCGAGCGCCAGGTTGGGACCACCCGACAGGGCCGTGTAGCTGTACACACCGTCGGTGCCGGTGGTGTGGGAGGGTGTCGCTGCCGGTGCGTTGGGGCAAAAGCTCGTCTGCGCGTAGCTGAACTCGGCATCCGCCGGCGAGAGGCTGGTGATGGTCACCTCGTCGGAAGCCGTCGGACAGTTGGAGCCTGCCACGCTGATCGTCCAGGTGAGGGTGATGGCGGTGCCCACTTCGGAAACGGCGGGGGTGTACGTGGCCATCGGGTCGGAGGCATCGCTGAA
The DNA here is from genome assembly GCA_015490175.1 of Saprospiraceae bacterium. GTDB lineage: Bacteria > Bacteroidota > Bacteroidia > Chitinophagales > Saprospiraceae > WFYJ01. The sequence goes on from WFYJ01000180.1 coordinate 7,566, forward strand.
CGTGCCGCTGCCGCCCGACCAGGTGCCCGTGCCGGAAGCGTTGAGCTGCACCGGATCGGTGCCGCAGGTCAGTTGGCTGAAGCCCGCCTCGGCCGTGGGCGGAGCCAGGATTTCGATGGTACGCGTACAGGTGGCCGTAGTGGCGCCGCCGGCACAGCTATACGAAGCTGTGGGGAAAGGCGTGGCAGCCGTGGCGTTGCTCGTTTCGCCATCGAGGGCGTTGGGTCCGCTGAACGTCCAGTTGGCCAGATCGAAAGTGCCGCCGTTGGGGCCGGTATTGGCATTGCGGTAGGCCCAGCCGTCGAGATATTCCCAGGGCTCACCCGTGCCGTCCACATTCGGATCGCCGAACACGTCGATCACCGTGCCGTTGAAAAACAGCTCGACGGCGTCGTCGCCGTTGATGGCCATGGCGTTCGAGGTGTAGTCGGGCGGAAAGCCGAACCAGTTCTGGAACTGAGCGGACTCGGTGGCCACGTAAATAAAGGTGCCCGCCGTGACGGCTACGGCCGGAAAGGTGAATTCCTGCCCGTCGCTGCCGCCGCCGTTGTTGGCCGAGCCGAGGCCATAGAGGCTCAGATCGGGAATGTCGTTGATGACGTAGAGTTCCACGCCTTTGGGCAGGCCGCCGGGCAGCGGCCCGTCGAAGACGCCCGTGAGTACCAGGTCGCCGTTCACGCCGCAGTTGGCGCCCGCGGTGACGACGGTGTTGGTTACCTGGTACTGGCCCGGATCACTGGCAGCCAGGTCAATGGCACCGGTAGCCGCATCGAGCACAAGGGTGGGGCCGCCCGATACGACGGTGTAGCTATACGTGCCGTCGGTGCCGGTGGTATGGCTCAAAACGGGATCAGTGCCGTTCTGGCAATAGGTCGTGGCGTCGTAGTTGAATTCGGCCGCCGGGTCACAGGCAGCTTGCCCAATCGAAAGAGTCGGCAAGCTGACCACCATTGCAACGAGCGCCAGCAGCCTCGGCAGGCTGGTCTTGAGGTTGTGCATGGTTATAATTTGTTAGTAGTGAGTATTTCACAAACCAGAGCAATGCTCGTATCGGTCTCGGGAACGCAGGGGGGCAGGTCGCAAATGATTTTACACGGTAAAGATAAGGCCCGGCGGTAAGGGTTTGACCCTGTTGGCGATAATTAAGAAAATTTTCTTTTACTTTTCCAGAATTTTCTCACCACAAAAACGTCCAGAAAAATTACACCCGGACCTGGCTATCTTCGCAACGAAATCCAGACAGATGAAAAAAGCCGTTCTCGCACTTTGCGCACTGGTCCTGCTCGGTGTGCGCTGTACCGCACCAGATGGCAGCCAACGGACTGAGCAGGAGGTCAATCCACCGGCGCCGGGGTTCCATATCGAGGAAAGTGATCCGGAGGCCATTGCCCTTGCAGACAGTGTGATGAGCGCTCTTGGCGGACGCAAGGCCTGGGACGAAGCCTGCTGTTTCTCCTGGAATTTCTTTGGTCGCCGGCATCTGTGGTGGGACAAACACGCGCAAAAAGCACGCGTTGAGTGGATCGCAGACAGCATCGTGGTCGCCGTTCACCTGCCCGACACCACCGGCAAGGTGTGGATCAAAGGGCGGGCCGTCACCGAGCCCGACAGCTTGCGCCTCTTTCTGGCCAAGGGCGTGTCGGCCTGGATCAACGACTCCTACTGGTTGTTCATGCCTTACAAACTCAAGGATTCCGGCGTCACGCTGAAATACCTCGGTCGCGATACCACGCTGGACGGGCGCCTGGCGGAGGTGATTCAGTTGACATTCGACGGGGTAGGGGAGACGCCTCAGAACAAATACCACGTGTACATAGACCCCGCCAGTCATCTGGTGATCCAGTGGGACTTCTTCCGCAATTACACGGATGCCGAACCGCTGTTTCGCACGCCCTGGTCCGACTGGCGCCGATACGGCGCGCTCATGTTTTCGGGCGATCGCGGGCAACGTCGGATCACCGATATTGCCGTGTACGACCATTTTCCACCCGAGCTGTTCGAGCGTTTGTCCGCAGAAAAGCCTGCTCCGTCTGATACCGGAAGGGTTCGCTGAATTTCCGATGGTCAGGCTTTCGCAAAATTTTACCTTTGCGCTGCTTTGGGGCAAGGGGTGATCTCTGTGCCCGAATGAACGTTGTTCCCAAAACACAACTTCTTGATGGACAAAAATACGATCATTGGCTTCCTGTTGATTTTCGTCTTGTTGATCACCTGGCAGCAATTCATGGCGCCCTCGCCGGAAGAACTTCAGCGGCAGCAGCAGATTCAGGATTCCCTTCGGATGGAGCAGGTACGGCAAGACAGCCTCGCCCGGCTGGCGGAAGCCGATCAGCTCACGGCTGCCCGTGAGGAAGCCACTGCCCATCGGGATTCAGCAGCGGTGGCAAGTGAAATGGCCACACTCTTCGGCCCCTTTGCACAGGCTGCTACCGGCGAGCTGAAGAGCTGGAAGCTCGAGAATGACGTCATGGAAATCACGTTCACCAACAAGGGTGGACGCATCCGCGAGGTCTGGCTGAAAGATTACTACAAGGTCGTGCTCGACAGCAACTTCAAGGAGCACAAGGTGCCGCTCCGGTTGCTGGAAGACCCGAAAGACAGGTTCGAATACCTGTTGCCCGTGCCCGCAGCCGCAACCGGTCAGGTGAGCACCGAAGATCTGTACTTCGACGTGCAGCAGCAGGGCAACGCCATCACCTTTCGCGCCTATGCCGGCGAAGGGCGCTGGTTCGAGCAGCGCTACGAGCTGGAACCCGGTTCCTACAACATCAAGTACACCGTCGATTTCGTGGGGCTGGACCAGATCCTCGATCGCACGGAGGAAAACGTCATCCTGAACTGGGTCACCTGGCTCGACAAGCTGGAACGCAACACCCGGTACGAGCGCAATTACTCGACCATTTACTACAAGCCCACCGACGACGATCCCGATTACTGCTCTTGCACCACCGACGACGAGGAAGACTATACGGGTCAGCGGCTCAAGTGGCTGGCTCACAGCAATCAGTTTTTTGCGAGTATTCTGTTGCCAGAGACAGCCTTCAACGGGGCCGTCATGCGCACCGAGATGCTCGATCCCGATGCAGAAGACCTCAAAAAGCTGAGCTCGGCGATCCTGGTGCCGCGCGAGGGGCCCTTTGCCATGGACATGTACATCGGCCCGAAAGACTTCGAGACGCTGTACGCCTACGGCGTGGACTTGCAGGAGATCATTCCCTTTGGCCGCAGCATCTTCGGCTCCATCAACCGCTGGGTGATCCGTCCGCTGTTCGACTTCCTGGCCGGCCTTATCGGCAGCAAGGGCCTGGCCATCCTGTTGCTGACCTTCATCGTGAAAATGCTGCTCTATCCATTGACCTACCGTCAGATCTACTCGCAGCAGAAGATGGCGGCGCTGAAGCCCGTGCTCGAAAAGCTGCGCGCCAAGTACAAGAACGACCAGCAGACCCTGCAGATGGAGCAGATGAAGATCTACCGCGAATACGGGGTCAATCCGCTGGGCGGTTGCCTGCCCGTCTTTCTGCAGATGCCCATCTGGTTTGCGCTGTACCGTTTCTTCCCGGCGGCCATCGAGTTCCGGCAGGAGCCTTTCCTGTGGGCCACCGACCTGAGCTCGTACGACGCCATCGTGTACCTGCCGTTCACCATTCCGATGTACGGCAATCACGTCAGCCTCTTCACCATCCTGTGGGCAGCGACTACCGTGTGGTACACCTGGTACAACAGCAAGCAAATGGACATGAGTGCCATGGGAGGAGGCGCCAATGCAGCCATGATGAAGTACATGCAATACGGCATGCCGGTGATGTTCACCGTGTTCTTCAACAATTTTGCTTCGGGTCTCACCTGCTATCTGTTCTTCTCCAACGTGCTGAACGTGACGCAAATGGTCGTCACCAAAAATTACGTCATCGATCACGAGAAGATCAAGCGCGAGCTGGAAGCCAACAAGGCCAGACCAAAGAAAAAGTCGGGCTTCCAGGCTCGCCTCGAGCAAGCGCTCAAGGAGCAGCAGCGCCTGGCGGAACAACAGCAGAAAAAGCGGAAGAAAAAGTAACCGTCCGCCGGCTCTGTGCCTGCCGCGAGTCCATTGGGGATGCAGATCCGGGCGTTTTTTGGCGAAAGCCGGAACAATGCGCATCTTGCGCCGAACATCGGGGCCGCAAAAGCTTGTTCCCGAAGTTTCGGGACAGGTTCCGACTCTTCGGAAACAGGCGTCGAAAAATCATTTCAGTTACACAGAGACGCACTGAGAATGCACTGATTTTCACAGAGTTGAAAACCCTCAACACTACACGCTCAACCCTCAACGACGGTAAAAACTGCGTTCAAACTGCGTTCAAACTGCGTTCAAACTGCGTTCAAGCTGCGTTTTCTGCGGCCGAAGGCTGCGGTTTTGATGAGTGAGAAACCGAGGATTTCAGCAAATGCCTCATATCTTCAC